>NZ_KV789804.1:0-171789 GCF_001807705.1 Klebsiella sp. HMSC25G12
TACCCGAAATCTGATTTATTCAACAAAGCCCTACCAGGGGTACTTCCGTTCCGGCTGGGGAACATCAAATCACGGATCGTCGCAGACCTACGCCCCCGGCTCGCTGGGTCGTTTCGGTAATGAAATGAGTGGCTGGTTCGACTTAACATTGAATCAGCGGGTCTATAACCAGGATGGCAAAACGGCGAATGCCGTTGTGACGTACGACGGTAACGTCGGCGAGCAGTATAACGACGCCTGGTTTGCTGGCCAGGATACCGACAGCATTTTGCAGTTTAGTGATATTTACCTGACCACCAAAGGTTTTCTGCCGTTCGCGCCAGAGGCGGATTTCTGGGTCGGCAAACATAAACTGCCCGAGTATGAAATTCAGATGCTGGACTGGAAGTCACTGACCACCGACGTTGCGGCCGGGGTCGGGATCCAGAACTGGGCGCTGGGGGTTGGCCAGCTGGATGCGTCCATCAGCAGGAACGACGTCGACGTATATTCACGAGATTTCACACAAACCACTCAGATGAACACCAACTCAGTCGACCTGCGCTATCGCAATATTCCCCTGTGGCAGTCGGGGTCTCTGTCGCTAATGGGCAAATATGCGTTCGCAAATAAAAATGACGAGCAGGAGAGAAACGAGGATAACAACAGCTACTTCCGGTTCAAAGATACCTGGATGGCCACCGCCATTATTCGTCAGGAGCTGGAGCGCAAGGGCTTTAACGAATTTACGCTGCAGGTGGCGAACAACTCGTACGCCAGCAGTTTCGCCAACTTCTCCGGCGCCAGTAACTCCATGGCCAGCGGACGCTATTACTATGGCGATCATACCAACGGCGTGGCCTGGCGTCTGATCTCGCAGGGGGAAATGTATCTCGCCGATCGCATTATCATGGCCAATTCGCTGGTGTGGGCCCATGGCAATGATGTGTATAGCTATGAAAGCGGAGCGCACAGCGATTTCGACAGCCTGCGCGCGGTGATCCGCCCGGCGTGGATATGGGACACCTGGAACCAGACCGGGATCGAGCTGGGGTGGTTTACCCAGAAAAACAACACCCGTCAGGGCGACGATCTGCAGGAGTCAGCGTATAAAACGACGCTGTACCATGCGCTGAAGGTTGGGCCGAGCCTGCTGGGGTCACGTCCTGAAATTCGCTTCTATGGAACGTATATCAATATTCTCGATAACCAGTTGTCGCAGTTTGCGTTCAACGACGACAGCAAAGATGAGTTTATGGTTGGCGTTCAGGCCGAGGTGTGGTGGTAACCGGCAAATCACTTAACGAGCGCCCGCATGAGGCGGGCGCGCTTTCCTAAGGCGTGGGCTACAGCAGCCACCACAGCAGAAGGAGCAGGATCAGCACACCGCCCAGCGCCAGCTGCCACGGCTTAGCGGCCCACGCTCGTTTCGGCGCGGCCTTTTCCTGCGGGATGGCCAGCGTCTCCTGGGCGCGGGCTACCCGCAGCACAAACACCTTATTCAACAGCGCCAGGATCTGCGCTGGGCTCAGCGTCGTCTGCGGGGTGACCTGCCAGCTGCGACGAGCAAAGTCGACAATCTTTTGCCATTCTGCGGCCTCCAGCGGCTGCTTGAGCGCACCCTGCAGCGAGGTGAGCGTGGGCGCGCTTTGCGCACTCAGCGTTTGCCGCGCCTGCAGCCAGTATGAAAGCGGCGTGAAGTGCGTCGCCGGGATAAGCTCTCCGGATTTGACGCCGCAAAGTTCCAGCATGGATTGCCAAATCAGTTTGCTCGGTTCGCCGGTGGCAGCCGCCAGCTTAGTCACCAGCTGATTGAGCGTGTTGTGCTCGGCCGGCAACAGCGGGCGCAGGGTCGGCGGGCGCTGCTGCGGTTGCGGGATCGATAGCTGGCCGCGCTGCAGCAGGTGCAGAATGTTCTCCAGCTGCGGCTGGCTTAGCGCATGCAGCGCCGTTTGCCCATAATGTTGACGAATATAATCGCTGACCGCCTGACGGTTATTGCCCTGACCCAGCAGATCGCTGAGCTGCGCCAGCGTCTGACGATGATGATGATTGTCCTGAGCGGCGGCTAAACGCTGATTGAGACTGGCCTCCGCGGCGCTGAAATGGCAGGCCAGCAGCGGCGTGTCGCCTTTCAGTCCGAGATCATGCTTGACGCAGGCCCACACTTCCGCATTCTGCTGCGAGGTCAGCGCCACCAGGCGCGTGATCAGTCGCTCCAGGACGGTGCGTTGCTGCATGGAAAGCGAAGGTTCGCCGGTGGCGGCAGTGCCTGATGGACCTCGCCCCGGAGGGCGGTCTGGCATATCTGCAAGGGGGTGCGTCATGATTCATCCTTTCGATATCGCGGTGCTGAAACCAGGTGATGAGTATGCCTGGCGGCCAGATTATGGCACACTTCCCCGGTTAACTCTCGTTCTCAGACAGGTACTGAACTGTGAAAATCCTCGTTGATGAAAATATGCCCTATGCCCGTGAGCTTTTTAGCCGTTTAGGCGATGTGCAAGCGGTTCCGGGGCGTCCGGTCCCGGCTGAGGCCCTGACCGATGCGGATGCCTTAATGGTACGCTCGGTCACCCGGGTCAATGAAGCATTGCTCTCCGGTAAGGCCGTTAAGTTCGTCGGCACCGCTACCGCTGGCACCGATCACGTCGATCAGGCGTGGCTGCAGCAGGCAGGGATTGGTTTCTCCGCGGCGCCCGGCTGCAACGCCATTGCGGTGGTGGAGTATGTCTTTTCATCGCTACTGATGCTGGCCGAACGCGACGGTTTCGCGCTGCGCGATCGTACCGTCGGGATCGTCGGCGTCGGCAACGTCGGTGGACGACTGCAAAAACGGCTGGAAGCGCTGGGGATCAAAACGCTGCTCTGCGATCCGCCGCGCGCCGATCGCGGAGACGAAGGCGATTTCCGCTCCCTCGATGCGCTGGTTCAGGAAGCTGATGTCCTCACCTTCCATACCCCACTGTATAAAGAAGGGCCATATAAAACCCAGCATCTGGCGGATGAGTCGCTGATTAGCCGTCTGAAGCCAGGAACGATTTTGATCAACGCCTGCCGCGGACCGGTGGTAGATAACGCTGCGCTGCTGAAACGGCTGGAAGCTGGACAGCCGCTGAGCGTAGTGCTGGACGTCTGGGAGCCTGAGCCGGATCTTAACGTAGAGCTTCTTAAGCGAGTGGATATCGGTACCGCGCATATCGCCGGCTACACCCTCGAAGGGAAAGCGCGCGGGACAACGCAGGTTTTTGAAGCCTACAGCGCCTTTATCGGCCATCCGCAGCAGGTGGCGCTGGATACCCTGTTGCCAGCGCCGGAATTTGGCCGCATCACCCTGCATGGGCCGCTCGATCAGCCGACGCTGAAAAGGCTGGTCCACTTGGTGTATGATGTGCGCCGCGATGATGCGCCGCTGCGGAAGGTGGCCGGCGTCGCCGGTGAATTTGACAAGCTGCGTAAAAACTATCAGGAACGCCGCGAATGGTCTTCGCTATACGTACAGTGCAGCGATGCGCAGGCGGCGACGCTATTGCGCCAGCTCGGTTTTAACGCTGTGCATCATCCTGTTCGTTAATGTCTTCTTAATGCCCCTGCCGGATACTCCGGCAGGGCCGCTTTATTTCTGGAGTAAACCACCATGTCTGAAGGCTGGAATATTGCCGTACTGGGCGCAACGGGCGCCGTAGGCGAAGCCCTGCTCGAAACTCTTGCTGAACGCCAGTTCCCGGTGGGGGAGATTTTTGCTCTGGCGCGCAATGAAAGCGCGGGCGAACATCTGCGTTTTGGTGGCAAGTCAGTGATCGTCAAAGACGCTGCCGAGTTTGACTGGACCCAGGCCCAGTTGGCTTTCTTCGCCGCCGGCGCCGAAGCCAGCGCGGCGTATATTGAAGACGCCACCAACGCCGGGTGTCTGGTTATCGATCTCAGCGGCCTGTTTGCGCTGGAGCCAGACGTACCGCTGGTGGTGCCGGACGTGAACCCGTTCGTGTTAGGCGATTACCGCAACCGCAATCTGATTGCAGTGCCCAATAGCCTGACCAGCCAGCTGCTGACGGCGCTCAAGCCGCTTATCGACCAGGGGGGACTATCGCGGATCAGCGTCACCAACCTGCTCTCCGCCTCGGGGCAGGGGAAAAAAGCGGTGGATGCACTGGCAGGGCAGAGCGCCAAGCTGCTGAACGGCATCCCCATCGATGAAGACGATTTCTTTGGCCGCCAGCTGGCGTTCAACATGCTGCCGCTGCTGCCGGATCGGGAAGGTAGCGTGCGCGAAGAGCGCCGTATCGTCGATGAAGCGCGCAAAATTCTTCAGGATGACGGGCTGATGATCTCCGCCAACGTGGTCCAGTCGCCGGTCTTCTACGGCCATGCGCAGATGGTGAACTTTGAAGCGATGCGTCCGCTGGCGGCGGAAGAGGCGCGTGACGCCTTTACCCGCGGTGAGGATATCGAACTTTCTGAAGAGGGAGAATTCCCGACCCAGGTTGGCGATGCCTCCGGCAACGCTCGTCTCTCCATCGGCTGCGTGCATAACGATTACGGCATGCCGGAGCAGATTCAGTTCTGGTCCGTCGCGGATAACGTGCGCTTCGGCGGGGCGCTGATGGCGGTGAAAATCGCCGAGAAGCTGATTGAGGAGTACCTGTACTGATGTCTGAGATGGAGCAACAGCCGATCTTTAAAATCGCGCTGGGCATCGAGTACGACGGTAGCAAATATTACGGCTGGCAACGGCAAAACGAAGTGCGCAGTGTGCAGGAGAAGCTGGAAAAGGCGCTCTCGCAGGTGGCGAACGAACCGATTACCGTCTTTTGCGCTGGCCGCACCGACGCCGGTGTCCATGGCACCGGCCAGGTGGTGCATTTCGAAACCCGGGCGCAGCGTAAAGATGCCGCCTGGACGCTGGGGGTAAATGCGAATTTACCTGGTGACATCGCGGTGCGTTGGGTTAAACATGTGCCGGCGGATTTTCACGCCCGGTTCAGCGCCACGGCGCGCCGTTATCGCTACGTCATCTATAATCATCGCCTGCGCCCGGCGGTGCTAAGTCATGGCGTGACGCATTTTCACCAGCCGCTTGACGCCGAGCGCATGCAGCGCGCTGCGCAGTATCTGCTGGGCGAGAATGACTTTACCTCGTTTCGCGCGGTACAGTGCCAGTCGCGTACCCCATGGCGGAATGTGATGCATATTAACGTTACCCGCTACGGCGCGTATGTGGTGGTGGATATCAAAGCGAATGCCTTTGTACATCATATGGTCAGGAATATTGTGGGCAGCCTGATGGAAGTCGGGGCCGGAAACCAGCCAGAGAGCTGGATGGCAGAACTGCTGGCAGCAAAAGACAGGACGCTTGCTGCGGCAACGGCAAAAGCGGAAGGGTTGTATCTGGTGTCGGTGGATTACCCGGCCCACTATGATTTACCGGTGCTGCCAATGGGCCCGCTGTTTCTGGCGGACTAATAGAGTCATTAAGGGTAAAGACAAACATGGACTTGATTCACTTTTTAATTGATTTCATCCTGCATATTGATGTGCACCTTGCCGAACTGGTTGCCCAGTACGGCGTCTGGGTTTATGCCATTCTGTTTTTGATTCTGTTCTGCGAAACCGGGCTGGTGGTGACGCCATTCCTGCCGGGCGATTCCTTGCTGTTCGTCGCGGGCGCGCTCTCGGCGCTGCCGACGAACGATCTCAATGTTCACCTGATGGTACTGCTGATGGTCATCGCAGCCATCGTCGGCGATGCGGTCAACTACACCATTGGCCGACTGTTCGGCGAGAAGCTGTTTAGTAATCCGAACTCGAAGATTTTCCGTCGTAGCTATCTGGATAAAACCCATAGCTTCTATGAACGTCACGGCGGAAAAACCATTATCCTGGCGCGCTTTGTGCCGATAGTCCGAACCTTCGCGCCGTTTGTGGCGGGAATGGGGCATATGTCCTATCGTCATTTTGCAGCCTATAACGTGGTCGGGGCGCTGCTGTGGGTGCTGCTGTTCACCTACGCCGGCTATCTGTTTGGCGATCTGCCGGTGGTGCAGGAGAACCTGAAGCTGCTGATCGTGGCGATCATCGTCCTCTCCGTCCTGCCGGGTGTGATTGAGATCATCCGCCATAAGCGGGCGGCGTCAAAGCAGGCGAAGTAGTTCGCCCTGCGCTGCGCGTGACCGAGCATGATCGTCGCGCGCAGCGGTTTGACCACTTTTTTATCCCATGTTCCGGGATGATATGATTTAATGTGCAACATTCATGGTCTGTAAGAGGCAAAAATGGCATTATGCGCCCCTTACGACAAAACTGGCATCGACCAGGTTCAGGCAGAAAGGTTATCAATGAGCTGGATTGAACGAATTAAAAGCAACATCACTCCCACCCGCAAGGCGAGCATTCCTGAGGGTGTATGGACCAAGTGCGATAGCTGCGGTCAGGTACTCTACCGCGCCGAGCTGGAGCGCAACCTGGAGGTTTGTCCTAAGTGCGATCACCATATGCGCATGTCGGCGCGTAATCGCCTGCATAGCCTGTTGGATGAAGGTTCTCTGGTAGAACTGGGTAGCGAACTTGAGCCAAAAGATGTGCTGAAGTTCCGCGATTCAAAAAAATACAAAGACCGCCTGGCGTCCGCTCAGAAAGAGACGGGCGAGAAAGACGCGCTGGTGGTAATGAAAGGTACGCTCTACGCGATGCCGGTGGTTGCCGCCGCCTTTGAGTTCTCCTTTATGGGGGGCTCGATGGGGTCCGTCGTCGGCGCACGCTTTGTGCGCGCCGTGGAGCAGGCGCTGGAAGACAACTGCCCGCTGATCTGCTTCTCCGCCTCCGGCGGCGCCCGTATGCAGGAAGCGCTGATGTCGCTGATGCAGATGGCGAAAACCTCCGCCGCACTGGCGAAAATGCAGGAGCGCGGGTTGCCGTATATCTCCGTGCTGACCGACCCGACCATGGGCGGCGTATCGGCGAGCTTTGCGATGCTGGGCGATCTGAACATTGCCGAGCCGAAAGCGCTGATCGGCTTTGCCGGTCCTCGCGTAATTGAGCAGACCGTACGCGAGAAGCTGCCGCCGGGATTCCAGCGCAGCGAGTTTCTGATTGAAAAAGGGGCGATCGATATGATCGTTCGCCGCCCGGAAATGCGTCTCAAGCTGGCCAGCATTCTGGCGAAGCTGATGAACCTGCCGGCGCCGGTTGCCGTTTCGGAAGCGCCTCATGAAGGCGTGGTGGTGCCGCCGGCACCGGATCAGGAACCTGAGGCCTGATAAAGCAGAGGGCAGGGCCTGGCGGCGCTGCCCTTTTTTATTCATACGCGTTAACCGTCAATTCTTACGGGCATCATGGAAAAAGATCCTATTCCTCAGGCCACGTCGCCCCTGGCTACGTGGCTTTCTTATCTGGAACATCTGCACAGTAAAACCATCGACCTGGGGCTGGCACGCGTCAGCGAGGTCGCCGGGCAGATGGATATCGTTAAACCGGCGCCATTTGTTTTTACCGTCGCGGGCACCAATGGCAAAGGCACCACCTGCCGCACGCTGGAAACCGTCCTGATGGCGGCCGGCTATAAAGTGGGGGTCTACAGCTCCCCGCATCTGGTGCGCTACACCGAACGCGTGCGCATTCAGGGAGCGGAACTGCCGGAGGCCGCGCATACGGCCTCGTTTGCTGAAATCGAAGCCGCGCGCGGTGACATCTCGTTGACCTATTTTGAGTACGGCACGCTCTCGGCGCTATGGCTGTTTAAGCAGGCGCAGCTGGATGTGGTGATCCTTGAAGTCGGGCTGGGTGGCCGTCTCGACGCCACCAATATCGTAGATGCCGACGTCGCGGTGGTCACCAGCATCGCCCTCGATCATACCGACTGGCTGGGGCCGGATCGCGAAAGTATCGGCCGGGAAAAAGCGGGTATCTTTCGCGCCGGTAAACCGGCGGTGGTGGGTGAGCCGGATATGCCGCACACCATTGCCGACGTGGCCAGCGAGAAAGGCGCGCTGCTCCAGCGCCGCGGCGTCGACTGGTGCTATGAGGTGGAGGACGATACGTGGTCCTTCCGCGACGCGGCCGGGGCGTTAAGCCGCCTGCCGTTGCCTCAGGTGCCGTTGCCGAATGCGGCGACGGCCGTGGCGGCGCTGCGCGCCAGCGGGCTGGCCGTGGATGACGCCATCCTCCGCGATGGGATCCGCGACGCGATGTTGCCGGGCCGTTTTCAGATAATCAGCGATGCCCCGCGGGTGATCCTCGATGTAGCGCATAACCCGCACGCGGCGGCCTATCTCGCCGGGCGTCTCAAAACGTTAGCGAAAACGGGACGCGTGCTGGCGGTTATTGGTATGCTGCATGATAAGGACATTGCCGGTACGCTGGCCAATCTGGCCCCGGAAGTCGACGCCTGGTACTGCGCGCCGCTGGAAGGCCCGCGCGGCGCGACGGCGGAGCAGCTGGTGGAACATTTGCGTGGCGGCACAGTCTATACCAGCGTGGCGCAGGCGTGGCATGCGGCCATGGCTGACGCTAAAGTGGAAGATACCGTGCTGGTGTGTGGTTCGTTTCACACCGTAGCGCAGGTTATGGAAGAGATAGACGCGGGGAGAATCGGTGGCGAGTAAGTTTCAGAACCGTTTAGTCGGGACAATCGTGCTGGTGGCGCTGGGGGTGATTATCCTGCCAGGGCTGCTGGACGGGCAGAAAAAGCATTACCAGGATGAGTTTGCCGCGATCCCGCTGGTGCCGAAACCGGGCGATCGCGATGAACCGGATATGTTGCCAGCGGCGACCCAGGCGTTGCCTTCGCAACCGCCGGAAGGAGCGGCGGAAGAGGTGCGGGCGGGTGATGCCGCCGCGCCATCGTTAGATCCATCGCGTATTCCGGTGAACAGCAACAGCTTCGACGACGTTCAGGAGCCGGTGGTGGCCGCGAAACCGCAGCCCAAGCCGCAGCCGAAACCACAGCCGCAGCCGCAACAGCAGGCCGCGACGCCAACGCCGCCGCCGGCTAAGCCACAGCAGCAACAGCCACCGCAGCAGCAGGCGGCCCTGCCGGCGCCGACCGGGAAAGCCTATGTGGTTCAGCTGGGCGCGTTGAAGAACGCCGATAAGGTGAATGAGATTGTGGGTAAACTGCGGGCCTCGGGGTTCAAAGTCTATACGTCGCCTTCGACGCCGGTACAGGGTAAAATTACCCGCATCCTCGTCGGCCCGGATGCGTCAAAAGACAAGCTGAAAGGCCAGCTGGGCGATCTACAGCAGATCTCCGGGCTTAGCGGGGTCGTGATGGGCTTCACCCCAAACTGATTGTTTTTTCCGCCATGCGGAGAGAACGTGGCGGGGAGAAACGCCCCGCAAACCCTGTCTCAGCCGCCCTCAAGAGGCGAAAGGCAGTCTGGCGTTGAATGTTTTTTCAGCGCCATTTTTATTTCTGTAGGGCATGGAAATCCCTACGCAAACGTTTTCTTTTTCTGTTAGAATGCGCCCCGAACTGGACGACAGGGCGTAAATCGTGGGACGTATATGGTCTGGATTGATTACGCCATTATGGCGGTGCTGGGTCTTTCTTGCCTGGTCAGCCTGATCCGCGGCTTTGTTCGCGAAGCTTTATCGTTAGTGACGTGGGGTTGCGCGTTTTATGTCGCCAGCCATTACTACGCTGACCTGTCTGTCTGGTTTACGGGCTTTGAGGATGAACGGGTTCGAAATGGGATTGCTATTGCGGCGCTGTTTATCGTGACGCTCATCGTTGGCGCTATCGTGAACTATGTGATAGGCCAGCTGGTGGAGAAGACCGGTTTGTCAGGAACCGACAGGGTATTGGGGATCTGCTTCGGCGCGCTACGTGGGGTGCTGATCATCGCCGCTATCTTGTTCTTCCTGGACACCTTTACCGGGATGGCGAAGAGCGATGACTGGCATCAGTCGCAGTTTATTCCCTATTTTACCCCTGTCATCAGATGGTTTTTTGAATACCTGCAAAGCTCGTCAAGTTTCTTGCCTAAAGTATAGACTTTGGGTCGTTGCTGAACGAGGAAAAGACGTATGTGCGGTATTGTCGGTATCGCCGGTGTTATGCCGGTTAACCAGTCGATTTATGATGCGCTAACGGTGCTCCAGCACCGTGGACAGGATGCCGCTGGCATCATCACCATTGATGCCAACAACTGCTTCCGGTTGCGTAAGGCTAACGGGCTGGTAAGCGACGTATTCGAAGCCCGCCACATGCAGCGTATGCAGGGCAATATGGGTATTGGCCACGTGCGTTATCCTACGGCGGGCAGCTCCAGCGCCTCCGAGGCGCAGCCGTTTTACGTTAACTCGCCGTATGGCATCACATTGGCGCATAACGGCAACCTGACCAATGCGCACGAGCTGCGTAAAAAGCTGTTTGAAGAAAAACGCCGCCATATCAATACCACCTCTGATTCCGAAATCCTCCTCAATATTTTCGCCAGTGAGCTGGATAACTTCCGTCACTACCCGCTGGAAGCGGACAACATCTTCGCTGCGATTGCGGCGACCAACCGCCTGATCCGCGGCGCGTACGCGTGCGTCGCGATGATCATCGGTCATGGCATGGTGGCCTTCCGCGACCCTAACGGCATTCGTCCGCTGGTGCTGGGTAAACGTGACGTTGGCGACGGTCGCACTGAGTATATGGTGGCCTCGGAAAGCGTGGCGCTTGATACGCTTGGTTTTGAATTCCTGCGCGATGTCGCGCCGGGCGAAGCGGTCTATATTACTGAGAAAGGCCAGCTGTATACCCGTCAGTGTGCCGATAATCCGGTCAGCAACCCATGCTTGTTCGAGTACGTCTATTTTGCCCGTCCGGACTCGTTTATTGACAAAATTTCCGTCTACAGCGCCCGCGTCAACATGGGGACTAAGCTGGGCGAAAAGATTGCCCGCGAGTGGGAAGATCTGGATATTGACGTCGTTATCCCGATCCCGGAGACCTCCTGCGACATCGCGCTGGAAATCGCCCGCATTCTCGACAAACCTTATCGTCAGGGCTTTGTGAAGAACCGCTACGTCGGCCGGACGTTTATCATGCCCGGTCAGCAGCTGCGTCGTAAATCTGTTCGCCGTAAGCTCAACGCCAACCGTGCGGAATTCCGCGATAAGAACGTGCTGCTGGTCGATGATTCCATTGTACGCGGCACCACCTCGGAGCAGATCATTGAGATGGCGCGCGAAGCGGGGGCGAAAAAAGTGTATCTGGCCTCCGCTGCGCCGGAAATTCGTTTCCCGAACGTGTATGGTATCGATATGCCGACCGCCAACGAACTGATCGCCCATGGCCGCGAAGTGGATGAGATCCGCCAGATCATCGGCGCCGATGGCCTGATTTTCCAGGATCTCAACGATCTGATCGACGCAGTGCGCGCGGAGAACCCGGATATTCAACAGTTTGAATGTTCTGTCTTCAACGGCGTATATGTGACCCGGGATGTCGACCAGCAGTACCTCGACTATCTTGACTCCCTGCGTAACGATGATGCCAAAGCGGTCCAGCTGCAGAACGAAGTCGAAAACCTCGAGATGCACAACGAGGGTTAACCCGTTCGCGCGTCGCGGCCCGCCGCTCCTGAGGGACGGCGGGCTTTTTTTCGCCCATCAACTGCGCATCAATAGTTGCGCCACAGGCTATAATCCGGCAAAGTCTGCGGCACACGCGCAAGGGGTAACAGAACGTGAAACGACTGATTATTGGCATTTCTGGCGCCAGCGGCGCTATCTATGGCGTGCGGATGCTGCAGGTGTTGCGGGATGTGCCGGAGATTGAGACCCATCTGATCCTCAGCCAGGCGGCACGGCAAACGCTGGCCCTCGAGACCGACTTCAGCGTGCGCGACGTGCAGGCGCTGGCCGATGTGGTGCATGACGCCCGCGATATCGCCGCCAGTATCTCTTCCGGTTCGTTTAAAACCGCCGGTATGGTGATTTTACCCTGCTCAATGAAAACGCTCTCTGGCATTGTCCATAGCTATACGGATGGCCTATTGACGCGGGCGGCCGATGTCGTGCTGAAGGAGCGTCGTCCGCTGGTGCTCTGTGTGCGGGAGACCCCGTTCCATCTCGGCCATCTGCGACTGCTGGTTCAGGCCGCGGAGCTCGGGGCGGTGATAATGCCGCCGGTGCCGGCCTTTTATCATCGGCCGCAAAGCCTGGATGATGTCATCAACCAAACCGTCAACCGGGTGCTCGATCAGTTCGATATTAGCCTGTCTCAAGACTTGTTTACTCGCTGGCAGGGGGCACAGGATTGCACTAAATAAGTGCAGTCAATGTACGCTTGCGCCGCAGTGGTGCAAATTTGTCGTCCCGATCAAATCCTCGACATTTATTTCGTCTTTTTGCGCTGAGGCACTGCGGTTTCGCCAGTAATGCTGGTATCTTCCCTTCCAAGACAATCCTGCAACTTTATTTTAACAAATTTAACCCTGTTCCCGGCACGCACCGGGAAGATGGCACAAAAACTGCAGGATTGATCGGCAATCACCATAACAAGCAACGCACCACATCACGACACGACACTTAAGGGTACTGTATGAAGAAGACGATTCTGGCTCTCTCTTTACTCGTGGGAATGAGCAGCACAGCCAGCGTGTTTGCTGCTCTGCCGCAGAGCATTCGCATTGGCACTGACGCGACCTATGCGCCATTTTCGTCGAAAGACGCAAAAGGGGACTTTGTTGGTTTTGATATCGATTTAGGCAATGAACTGTGCTCCCGAATTAAGGTGAAATGTACCTGGGTCGGCAGTGATTTTGACTCCCTGATCCCCTCCCTCAAGGCGAAGAAAATTGACGCCATCATCTCTTCGCTCTCCATTACCGAGAAGCGTCAGCAAGAGATCGCTTTCTCTGACAAGCTTTATGCCGCTGACTCGCGTCTGATCGCCGCCAAAGGGTCGCCGATCCAGCCGACGCTGGAGGCGCTGAAAGGCAAGCACGTCGGGGTGCTGCAAGGTTCTACTCAGGAAGCCTATGCCAATGACCGCTGGCGCAGCCAGGGCGTTGACGTGGTGGCCTACCAGAACCAGGATCTGATCTATTCAGATCTCGCTGCTGGCCGTCTGGATGCGGCGCTGCAGGATGAAGTCGCCGCCAGCGAAGGCTTCCTGAAACAGCCTGCCGGGAAAGATTTCGCCTTCGCCGGCCCGTCGGTGAAAGATAAAAAGTACTTTGGCGATGGTACCGGTATCGGTCTGCGTAAGGACGACGTCGAACTGAAAGCCGCGTTTGATAAAGCGCTGGGCGAGATACGTAAAGACGGCACCTACGACAAAATGGCGAAGAAATACTTCGATTTTAACGTTTACGGCGACTAAGACTGCTACAGGCCCGCACGATAGTGTGGGCCTGACGCCATACTCGTGATCCTGCCCCAGAACGGTGCAACAAAAAACGCTGTGGATCATTTCAGTGCAAAAGCAGCCAGTTTTTTGGCTAAAAAATGCATAGTTAAGCGTTTCTGATGCAAAAAATCGGCCTTTCTGGTGCATAAATCTTTGCCCTCAAGGGGCGAATAATGGCACGATAACTGGCGTAAATAGTTCTAATAAACCCGTTAGAATGACAGTCTGTCGAGGATAGTTATGAAAAAACTGGCGTTGTCTCTCTCTTTAGCGCTGGCCCTTTCCAGCGTTTCCACAGTCTTTGCCGCCATTCCGCAAAAAATTCGTATTGGCACCGATCCGACTTATGCCCCCTTCGAATCGAAAAATGCGCAGGGGGAATTGGTGGGTTTTGATATCGATCTGGCAAAAGAGCTGTGTAAGCGTATTAATACCCAATGTACCTTTGTTGAAAACCCGCTGGATGCACTGATCCCCTCCTTAAAAGCGAAGAAAATCGACGCGATTATGTCTTCGCTGTCGATTACCGAAAAGCGCCAGCAGGAAATTGCCTTCACCGACAAGCTGTACGCGGCAGATTCGCGTCTGGTGGTGAAAAAAGGCAGCCCGGTAACGCCGGATCTCGCCACCCTGAAGGGTAAGCGCGTGGGTGTGCTGCAGGGGACGACTCAGGAAACCTATGGCAATGAGCACTGGGCGCCGAAAGGTATCGAAATTGTCTCCTATCAGGGGCAGGACAATATCTATTCCGACCTGACCGCCGGCCGTATCGACGCCGCGTTCCAGGATGAGGTCGCGGCCAGCGAAGGGTTCCTGAAACAGCCTATCGGTAAAGATTACCAGTTTGGCGGACCATCGATTAAAGACGAGAAGCTATTCGGCGTCGGTACCGGTATGGGGCTGCGTAAGGAAGACAACGAACTGCGTGAAGCGCTGAATAAGGCGTTTGCAGAGATGCGTAAGGACGGCACCTACGACAAACTGGCGAAAAAATACTTCGATTTTAACGTATACGGCGAATAATTCTCACGCCTCGCCATTGCGTGCGTTTCGCGCGCAATGGTGAATGACAGACAGGGTAGGCAGCATGCTGTATGGGTTTTCACAGGTTATTTTGCAGGGTGCGCTCGTCACCCTGGAGCTTGCGCTCAGCTCGGTCGTTCTCGCCGTCCTGATAGGGCTGGCGGGCGCTGGCGCAAAGTTATCGAGCAACCGTCCTCTGGCGCTGGTATTTGAAGGCTATACCACACTGATTCGCGGCGTGCCCGATCTGGTGCTGATGCTGCTGATTTTCTATGGCCTGCAGATTGCGCTGAACAGCGTCACCGATGCGCTGGGCATGGCGCAGTTTGATATCGATCCGATGATCGCCGGGATTATTACCCTCGGCTTTATCTATGGCGCCTATTTTACGGAAACTTTCCGCGGCGCCTACCTTGCGGTGCCGAAGGGGCATATCGAAGCGGCTACCGCCTTTGGCTTTAGCGGCGGGCAGACGTTCCGGCGTATTCTGTTCCCGGCGATGATGCGCTACGCGCTGCCGGGGATCGGCAACAACTGGCAGGTTATTCTCAAGGCAACGGCGCTGGTCTCGCTGCTGGGGCTGGAGGATGTGGTCAAAGCCACGCAGCTGGCCGGGAAAAGCACCTGGCAGCCGTTCTATTTCGCCATCGTCTGCGGCCTGATTTATCTGGTGTTTACCACCCTTTCTAATGGCGTACTGCTGCTGCTCGAACGCCGCTATACCGTTGGCGTGAAGAGGGCTGACCTGTGATTGAAATTATTCAGGAGTACTGGAAATCACTGCTGTGGACCGACGGCTATCGCTTTACCGGCGTGGCGATTACCTTATGGTTGCTGATCTCTTCGGTGGTGATGGGCGGCATTCTGGCGGTGTTTCTGGCCATTGGCCGCGTCTCGAGCAATAAATTTATCCAGTTCCCCATCTGGTTGTTCACTTACATCTTTCGCGGCACGCCGCTGTATGTACAACTGCTGGTTTTTTACTCCGGCATGTATACCCTGGAAATCGTCAAAGGCACGGAGCTGCTGAACGCTTTTTTCCGCAGCGGGCTAAACTGCACGGTGCTGGCGTTAACCCTGAATACCTGCGCCTATACCACTGAAATTTTCGCCGGGGCGATCCGCTCAGTACCTGCCGGAGAAATTGAAGCGGCACGGGCCTACGGCTTCTCGTCCGTCAAACTGTACCGCTGCATTATTCTGCCTTCCGCGCTGCGCATTGCGCTACCGGCCTACAGTAACGAAGTGATCCTGATGCTGCACTCCACCGCGCTGGCGTTTACCGCTACGGTGCCGGATCTGCTGAAAATCGCTCGCGATATTAACTCCGCGACCTATCAGCCGTTCACCGCCTTTGGCATCGCCGCGGTGCTCTATTTAATTATCTCGTATGTGCTGATTAGCTTGTTCCGTAAAGCGGAAAAGCGCTGGTTGCAGCATATCAAACCTTCTTCGACGCATTGAGAACGCCATGTCCGACAATAAATTAAACGTTATCGATCTGCACAAACGCTATGGGGAACACGAGGTGCTTAAGGGCGTCTCCCTGCAGGCGAAAGCCGGGGACGTTATCAGTATCATCGGTTCATCGGGTTCCGGAAAAAGTACCTTTTTGCGCTGCATTAACTTCCTTGAAAAACCGAGCGAAGGCACGATCGTCGTCAGTGGCCAGAATATTGGCCTGGTGCGGGATAAGGACGGCCAGCTGAAGGTGGCTGATAAGAACCAGCTGCGCCTGCTGCGCACCCGCCTGACCATGGTGTTCCAGCATTTCAATCTGTGGAGCCATATGACGGTGCTGGAGAACGTCATGGAGGCGCCGATTCAGGTGCTGGGCTTAAGCAAACAGGAAGCGCGCGATCGCGCGGTAAAATACCTGGCCAAGGTCGGGATTGACGAACGTCAGCAGGCGAAATACCCGGTGCATCTCTCCGGCGGCCAGCAGCAGCGTGTCTCGATTGCCCGCGCGCTGGCGATGGAGCCGGAAGTGCTGCTGTTTGATGAGCCAACGTCCGCTCTGGATCCGGAACTGGTGGGCGAAGTGTTGCGTATCATGCAGCAGCTGGCGGAAGAGGGAAAAACCATGGTGGTGGTGACCCACGAAATGGGCTTTGCCCGCCACGTCTCTTCGCATGTTATTTTCCTGCATCAGGGCAAAATTGAAGAAGAAGGGCATCCGGACGCGCTGTTTGGCGCGCCGAAAAGCCCGCGCCTGCAGCAGTTTCTGAAAGGGTCGCTGAAATAACCGGCTCACCCGGCGTCTGTAGGCGTCGGGTGAACTTCCCGCTCCAGCCGATAGATCCAGTCATCGTAATCGATGCCGTTCAGATGATAGGCTTTCTCCAGCACCTGGGTGCGCACAAAGCCTTGCTTCTCCAGCAGGCGCGATGAGCCATGATTTTCACTCAGCACCCAGGCATTGATGGCCTGCACCCCCAGCGTGCTGAAACCATAATCGCAGATCGCGCGCAGCGCTTCGCTGGCATAGCCTCTTCCCTGAGCCTGCGGTAACAGGGCGTAGCCGACGTCAGCCTCGTGCGGATTTTTCGGACTGATGCGTAGCCCAATATCGCCCAGCGCGTCGCCGCGTTTATCACGCAAAACAAACACCCCGGGATCGGCACAGCGGCTGGCAAACACGCTGCGTAGCGCCGTCTCGCTTAACACTTCCCCCATAAAACGCATCACCAGCGGATCCTGGCGCAGGCGCAGAAAAAAGGGCCAGTCATCGGTAACAAAGCGGGTAAGCGAAAGGCGTGGTGTGGTGATGGTTGTCATAAAGCAGTCAATACGCAGAAAGAAAAGCCTACCTTAGCACTTTGCTTCGCCAGGTAACATCGGCGAACCGGCCGGCTGGCGGTGAATTCAGGCGATTAAGGGCGCTGGTTGTCCTGAATATGGCGATGCTGCAGCGCCAGGGGGAGGCCATCCAGGCGTGGAGCATGAGCCAGCAGAATGGAATCAGGGGAGCCAATGCTCCCCTGTGTCAGCCATTAACTCAGCACATCCTTTAGCGCTTCTTCCAGATCGTACCAGCGGAAGGCGAATCCAGCGGCTTCCAGACGCTTAGGCAGCGCGCGCTGGCCACCGAGCACCAGGACGGCAGACTCACCCATCAGCAGGCGAATAGCAGCGGCAGGAACGCGGAAAATGGCTGGTCGATTGAGCGCATGACCCAAGGCGTGGGCGAACTGTTCGTTATGCACCGGGTAGGGAGAAACCATATTGAACGGACCGCGTAGATCGTTATCCAGCAGCCACAGAATGCCGTTAACCATATCGTCGATATGGATCCAGGCCAGATACTGTCTGCCGCTGCCGATAGGCCCACCGAGGCCGAGCTTAAAGGCGGGCGTCATTTTGCCGAGAATACCGCCCCGCGGGGCCAGTACCACGCCGGTGCGCAGCAGGCAGACGCGGGTACGTTCGCTTTGCGCTTCGCAGGCAATTTGCTCCCAGCGGGCGCAAAGCTTATGGGTAAACTCATTGTGCGGTGGTTCTTCTTCGGTCACCACCACCTCGCCGAGATCGCCGTAGTAGCCGGTGGCAGACCCGCTGATCAGCACGGAGGGAGGCGTGTCGCTGGCGTGGATCAGGCCCACCAGCCGCTGAGTGAGATCCCAGCGGCTATGGCACAAGCGTTGTTTCTGCTCGGCCGTCCAGCGTTTATCAGCTATGGGCTCACCTGCCAGATTAATAACGGCATCAATATCATTGAGGTGGTGATGGCCTTCGAAATCGCGCCACAGCGTGACGCGCGGATCGAGGCGGGCGCGGGCGCTATCCGGGTGCCGCGTGGAAACCGTGACGCTATGCCCCAGCTCCAGCAACCGGGGTATCAGATGTCGGCCAATCAGGCCGGTGCCACCCGTAAGCAGGATCTTCATACCACCTCCCTGACATCGTTATCGCCGCCAGCTCATGGTCATCGACACCGAGTCGGCATAGCGTAGCGCATGAAGTTTATCGATCTCCACTTCAGCATATGTGACCCAGTGATGTTCGCATGCGATATTCAGCACATCCTGAGTTAATTTTTCCAGCAACGAGAAACGGCCATTCTCAAGATGGCTGATGATGCGCTTGGTAATGGTGCGGTAGTTCAGCGCATCATTGATGTCTTCGCTATCGCGCGCCTTATCGGCGGGATAGTGAATCGCCACATTCACCACCACGTCCTGGCGGTTGGCGATCTCTTCCTCTTTAATTCCAATAAAAGTACGCAGGCGCAGGTTCTTAATACGAATAATGGCGTCTGGTTGAGACATTGCAGGCTTCCTCCGTGTTGTAAGTTCTGCAATCATACAACAAAGCGCGACGGGCGAGCAGGGGGTTAATAAGGCTGAATTTTTAGCATCGCTTCAATGGTCGCCGGTCGCTGCTTAATGCGCTCATACCAGTTATGCACCGCCGGATAGTTCGCCAGATCGATACGCTGTCGGACATGGCTGTTGACCCAGGGCCAGGCGGCAATATCGGCGATGCTGTAATGGTCGCCGCCAAGCCACGGACTGGCTTCGAGACGGTGGTTGAGAACCCCGTACAGTCGCTGGGTTTCCACCTGAAAACGTTCAATGGCATAGGGCACCGTTTGCGGCGCCGAGTGGGCAAAATGCTGATTTTGTCCCAGCATCGGCCCAAGACCGCCGACCTGCCAGAATAGCCATTGCAGAGTAATATAGCGCTCCCGCAGCTCACCGCTCAGCAGCTTGCCGCTTTTCTCCGCCAGATAGAGCAGGATGGCGCCGGACTCGAAGACGCTCAACGGCGCTCCGCCATCGACAGGCATATGGTCGACAATCGCCGGGATTTTGTTATTCGGCGAAATCGCCAGAAACTGTGGATGAAACTGTTCCCCTTTGCCGATATCGACCCGAATTAGCCGATAGGCCAGCTGCGCCTCTTCGAGAAACAGGGTGATTTTGTGGCCGTTTGGGGTGGGTGCATAGTAGAGATCGATCATAATATTTCCCGCCGTCGTGGGTCGCAAACTGTTCGAGTATAGGTGAAGCTGCGCAACCCGGGAGGAAATCCGCGAGCGGCGCATCGGTCTGGAGGCAGCCAGGTGATGCTGACTCGCGGACGAGCAGTGACATCCCCGGCAAGCCAGGCTATGTTGGCTTATTGTCCTGTCTACCATCCTTGAGGAAGCCATGAGCCAGCCTGTGATTACCCTGTGGTCCGATGCCGATTTTTTCTCACCGTATGTGATGTCTGTCTATGTCGCCCTGCAGGAAAAGAGCCTGCCTTTTAGCCTTAAAACCGTCGACCTGAACCGCGGCGAACATCTGCAGGCCGGCTGGACGGGCTATACCGCCACCCGTCGCGTACCGCTGCTGGAGGTTGATGATTTCGCGCTGAGCGAGTCCTCGGCGATTACCGAGTATCTGGATGAGCGTTTCGCCCCGCCGGAGTGGGAGCGTATATACCCGCATGATCTGCAAAAACGCGCCCGCGCCCGGCAGATCCAGGCCTGGCTGCGCAGCGATCTGGTGCCGATTCGTGAAGAGCGATCGACCGCCGTGGTGTTTGGCGGGGTGAAAATGCCGGCCCTCAGCGAGGCAGGCAAGCAATCTGCGGAAAAACTGTTTACCACCGCCGCCATGCTACTGGCCCACGGCGGGCAAAATTTATTTGGCGAATGGTCCATTGCCGACGCCGACCTGGCGCTGATGCTCAATCGTCTGGTTCTCAATGGCGATGAGGTGCCGGAGACGCTGGCCGATTATGCGACTTTTCAGTGGCAACGGGCCTCAATCCAGCGTTACGCCGCGCTTTCCGCCAAACGCGCAGGCTGATCGCCCGCCGCGCTTCCGCTATCATAGTGGCATTGTAACCAGTGGAGATGGAATCTATGAAACTGATGTTTGCCTCCGATATTCACGGTTCGCTGCCCGCTACGGAACGCGTGCTTGAACGATTCGCGCAAAGCGGCGCCAGGTGGCTTATTATTCTCGGCGATGTGCTCAATCACGGGCCACGCAATGCGCTGCCGGAAGGCTATGCGCCGGCGGAGGTGGCCGAGCGGCTTAACAGCGTGGCGGAGCGCATTATTGCCGTTCGCGGCAATTGCGACAGCGAAGTGGATCAGATGCTACTTCGTTTTCCCATGACCGCGCCCTGGCAACAGGTGCTCAGCGAACGCTACCGCCTGTTTCTGACCCATGGCCATCTTTATAGCCCGGAAAATTTGCCGCCGCTGGACGCTGGCGATGTTCTGGCTTACGGCCATACTCATATTCCGGTTGCGGAAAAACGCGGTGCGATCTACCTGTTTAACCCTGGCTCAGTGAGTATCCCGAAAGGGGGATATTCCGCCAGCTATGGGCTGCTGGATCAGGGGCGTCTGCAGGTTTTAGCACTCAATGATAATCAGGTTATTGCAGAGGTCGCAATTTACCCGTAATTTAGCCCTCAATCATATAGACGCGCCGCGAGAGCGCTTTCAAAGTAAGGTTTCCTGATGGCGGAACAGAATCATTTGGCAAGCACAGAATGGGTCGATATTGTTAATGAAAACAATGAGGTGATAGCACAATCCAGCCGCGAGCAGATGCGCGCGCAGTGCCTGCGTCACCGGGCGACCTATATCGTCGTTCACGACGGAATGGGAAAAATTCTGGTGCAGCGACGCACCGAGACAAAAGACTTTCATCCGGGCATGCTGGATGCCACCGCCGGAGGCGTCGTTCAGGCCGATGAGCAACTGCTGGAGTCTGCCCGTCGCGAGGCCGAAGAAGAGTTAGGCATCGCGGGAGTACCGTTTGCCGATCACGGTCAGTTTTACTACGAAGATAAGTTCTGTCGCGTCTGGGGAAGCCTGTTCAGCTGCGTCTCGCATGGGCCATTTGCGCTGCAGGAAGAAGAGGTCAGCGAGGTGTGTTGGTTAACGCCGGAAGAGATCACCGCCCGCTGCGATGAATTCACGCCGGACTCGCTGAAAGCGCTGGCGCTGTGGATGACCCGTAACGCGGGTAATGAGTATGATGACGCGGAAGAGGGCGAGTAATACCGCAATCGCGCAGCAGCAACAGCTGCTCGCCTCCTGACGAAAAAAGGCAGCCATCTGGCTGCCTTTTGCTTTTATCTCAGCGGGGAATTACTTCTGCTGCTGAGCTGACTGGATCGCGGTCAGAGCGATGGTATAGACGATATCGTCAACCAGGGCGCCACGAGACAGGTCGTTGACCGGCTTGCGCATACCCTGCAGCATCGGCCCGATGGAGATCAGGTCGGCAGAGCGCTGTACCGCTTTGTACGTGGTGTTACCGGTGTTCAGATCCGGGAAGATGAACACGGTCGCGCGGCCAGCAACCGGCGAATTCGGCGCTTTGGATTTCGCCACGTCAGCCATGACGGCGGCGTCGTACTGCAGCGGGCCATCGATCATCAGGTCAGGACGTTTTTCCTGCGCCAGACGGGTCGCTTCGCGGACTTTCTCAACATCGCTACCCGCGCCGGAGGTACCGGTGGAGTAGGAGAGCATCGCTACGCGCGGTTCGATACCGAAAGCAATGGCGGAGTCAGCGGACTGAATGGCGATTTCCGCCAGCTGTTCTGCCGTCGGATCCGGGTTGATCGCGCAGTCGCCGTAGACATAAACCTGTTCCGGCAGCAGCATGAAGAATACGGAAGAGACCAGCGAGCTGCCCGGTGCGGTTTTGATCAGCTGCAGCGGCGGACGAATGGTGTTGGCGGTGGTGTGAACCGCGCCGGACACCAGGCCGTCGACTTCGTCTTGTTCCAGCATCAGGGTGCCGAGAACCACGTTGTCTTCCAGCTGCTCGCGAGCGACGGCTTCGGTCATGCCCTTGCTCTTACGCAGTTCGACCAGGCGAGCCACGTAGCTTTCGCGAACCACTTCCGGGTCGACGATTTCGATACCCGCGCCCAGCTCAACGCCCTGCGCTGCGGCAACGCGGTTGATCT
Organism: Klebsiella sp. HMSC25G12; assembly: GCF_001807705.1. Taxonomy (NCBI): domain Bacteria; kingdom Pseudomonadati; phylum Pseudomonadota; class Gammaproteobacteria; order Enterobacterales; family Enterobacteriaceae; genus Klebsiella; species Klebsiella sp. HMSC25G12. The sequence continues at coordinate 22,274 of NZ_KV789804.1, forward strand.
CATCCGGGTTACCCAGCAGCACACAGGTGGCGATGCCGCGTTCCGCACAGATAGCGGCGGCTTTCACCGTACGCGGTTCGTCGCCTTCCGGCAGGACAACGCGTTTGCCGGCTTTGCGCGCCAGCTCGGTCAGCTGGTAGCGGAAGGCTGGCGGGGAGAGACGGCGGCTGCGCTCGGAGGTCGCGGTCAGCGATTCGATCCAGTCGGCGTTGATGTAGTTGGCCACGTATTCCTGAACTTTCTCGATGCGCTCGTGATCGTCAACCGGTACTTCGAGGTTGAAGCTCTGCAGGCTCAGGGAGGTCTGCCAGGTATTGGTATTGACCATAAACACCGGCAGGCCGGTGGCGAAGGCACGTTCGCACAGCTTGCTGATGCGCGCGTCCATTTCATAGCCGCCGGTCAGCAGGATGGCGCCGATTTCCACGCCGTTCATCGCGGCCAGGCAGGCAGCGACCAGCACGTCAGGACGATCTGCCGAGGTGACCAGCAGCGAGCCTGCACGGAAGTGCTCCAGCATGTGTGGGATGCTGCGCGCGCAGAAGGTCACGGATTTCACGCGGCGGGTGTTGATATCGCCTTCGTTGATGATGGTGGCATTCAGGTGATGCGCCATGTCGATCGCGCGGGTGGCGATCAGATCGAAGCTCCACGGCACCGCGCCCAGTACTGGCAGGGAGCTGCCTTTCTGCAGCTGAGCCGGGTCGATCTTCACGACTTTCGCTTTCGACGAGTCGTCGAAGATTTCTGACAGGTCAGGACGGGTACGGCCCTGCTCGTCGACCGGTGCGTTCAGTTTGTTGACGATAACGCCGGTAATGCTGGTGTTTTTCGCGCCGCCAAAGCTGTTGCGGGTCAGTTCAATACGCTCGTTCAGCTGCTCTGGCGTATCGGTGCCCTGCGACATCACGAAGACGATTTCCGCGTTCAGCGTTTTGGCGATTTCAAAGTTCAGCGCCTGCGCGAACTGATGCTTACGGGTCGGCACCAGGCCTTCCACCAGTACTACTTCCGCGTCCTGAGTGTTCGCGTGATAGTTGGCGATGATCTCTTCCATCAGCACATCTTTCTGATTGCTGGAGAGCAGAGATTCAACGTGGTTCATCTTCAGCGGTTCAGCGGCGGTGGTCGTGGAGGAGCTGGCGCGAACGATGGTGGTGGTCTGGTCTGGCGCATCGCCACCGGAGCGCGGTTGGGCGATTGGTTTAAAGACGCTCAGACGAACGCCTTTGCGTTCCATAGCACGGATCACACCGAGGCTGACGCTGGTCAGGCCTACGCTGGTACCGGTAGGAATTAACATGATAGTACGGGACACGGTATATCCTCTTTCGTTACCGCCAGTATCAGGCGGGATACAAAACAGCACCACCAGCTACCCGTCATACTTCAAGTTGCATGCGCGTTGGCTCTACTTGCTCACCCCGGTCGCGTACGCTGTGTACGTGACCGGGGATTTGCTGCGTCGCCGCCTTCCTGCAGCTCGAATTATTGAAGGTTATGGCTGGCGGTGTGGAATTAAGCGGTCAGACGGCTGGCGTCTTGCGCGATGACCAGTTCTTCATTGGTCGGGATAACCACGGCAGGACGGGTGCCTTCTTTGTTGATGAAGCCAGCCTTGCCGAAACGGGCAGCCAGGTTACGTTCGTGGTCAACTTCGAAGCCCAGTACGCCCAGTTTGCCCAGCGACAGTTCACGCACCATCGCGGCGTTTTCACCGATACCGCCGGTGAAGATAACGGCGTCGAGACGACCGTCCATCAGCGCGGTGTAGGAGCCGATGTATTTCGCCAGGCGGTGGCAGTAGACATCCATCGCGCGTTTAGCGTCGGCTTTTTCCTGGTAGTTGTCTTCCACGTAGCGGCAGTCGCTGGTGACTTCGGTCAGACCCAGCAGGCCGGACTCTTTGGTCAGCATTTTGTTGATCGCGTCAACGCTCATGCCCAGGGTGTCGTGCAGATGGAAGATGATTGCCGGGTCGATGTCGCCGGAGCGGGTACCCATCACCAGACCTTCCAGCGGCGTCAGCCCCATAGAGGTATCAACGCATTTACCGTTACGGATAGCGGAAACAGAACCACCGTTGCCGAGGTGGCAGGTGATGATGTTCAGCTCTTCCACCGGCTTGTTCAGGATCTTAGCGGCTTCCTGAGTCACATAGAAGTGGCTGGTGCCGTGCGCGCCGTAACGACGAACGCCATGCTCTTTGTACAGGCTGTACGGCAGGGCGTAGAGATAGGATTCTTCCGGCATGGTCTGGTGGAACGCCGTATCGAATACGGCCACGTTTTTGTCTTTCAGATGCGGGAAGGATTTCAGCGCTTCAGCGATGCCGATCAGGTGTGCCGGGTTGTGCAGCGGTGCGAAAGACGCTGCGTCTTTAATACCCTGAATCACCGACTCGTCGATCACCACGGAGCTGGTGTATTTTTCACCGCCGTGTACGATACGGTGGCCGATTGCGGTCAGCTGAGCAGACAGTTCTGGTTTTTGTGCCAGAATAGTGTTAACGATAAAGTTCAGTGCTTCACTGTGCGCGGCACCGGCGCCTAATTCAGCTTCTTGCTTGCCGCCGTCAATTTTCCATTTGATACGGGCTTCCGGCAGGTGGAAGCATTCCGCTAAACCGGACAGATATTCGTCGCCGTTAACGGCATCAAGGATAGCAAATTTCAGAGAGGAGCTACCGCAGTTCAGAACCAGTACTAACTTACTCGACATGGAAGTACCTTTTTATGATACGTGGCTAAAAAAACGTCAGTGTGTCATTAGCGTAGCGCAGGATGACCTCGACATTTATGATTAACATCATGCCTTGTTCTGTTTTCGGGCACGATGAGAGAAGTACATTTGATTTTATGCCATTTTGCATAATTTTCAGCCAATGGCAGAATATGCGATAATTTGACTAGCCTGGCAAAAGAGTCTATCCGCCCTTTCAGGCGGGCACAGGATACCTGATTGCGGCATCCTTTGCCAAAATCTTTTGAACGATGTCATGCATAGTTGGTGTTTTGCACGAATTTTTTAAGTTTTATATGTAAAGTTGAGGTAAAGCCATGTCGACCCCTGAGAAACGCCCCGTTAGCTTCTTTAGCTTGTTCAACCGCGGGCAGCATTACGCAAAGACCTGGCCTCTCGACAAGCGCCTCGCGCCGGTGTTTATCGAAAACCGCATTATTCGTGCCACCCGCTATGCTATCCGTATCATGCCGCCGATCGCCATTTTTACGCTGTGCTGGCAGATAGCCCTGGGCGGCCAGCTGGGTCCCGCTGTCGCCACCGCGCTGTTTGCCCTGAGCCTGCCGATGCAGGGATTATGGTGGTTGGGTAAGCGTTCGGTGACGCCGCTGCCGCCCTCCATTCTTAACTGGTTTTACGAAGTGCGCGGCAAACTGCAGGAGGCGGGGCAGGCGCTGGCGCCGGTCGAAGGCAAGCCCGATTATCAGGCGCTGGCTGACACGCTTAAGCGCGCCTTCAAACAACTGGATAAAACTTTCCTTGATGATTTGTAATTCACTACGGAAAACGCATATAAAAGAAGGCGCATGATTTATGCGCCTTCTTTATTTCACGCCCTACCGTGCTACAGGAGTCACAACATGGAAATGACCAATGCGCAGCGTCTGATTTTATCCAATCAGTACAAAATGATGACGATGCTCGACCCGGACAATGCGGAACGCTACCGTCGTCTGCAGACCATCATTGAGCGTGGGTATGGGCTGCAGATGCGCGAACTGGACCGCGAGTTTGGCCAGCTGACGGAAGAAACCTGCCGTACCGTTATCGATATCATGGAGATGTACCACGCGCTACATGTCTCCTGGACCAACCTGAAAGACGCGGCGGGTATCGACGAGCGTCGGGTTACCTTCCTCGGATTTGATGCCGCCACCGAAGCGCGTTTTCTCGGCTATGTACGCTTTATGGTCAATATTGAAGGCCGCTACAGCCATTTTGACGCCGGCACTCATGGCTTTAACTCGCAGACCCCGATGTGGGAGAAATATCAGCGGATGCTGAGCGTCTGGCACGCCTGTCCGCGCCAGTATCACCTGAGCAGTAATGAAATTAACCAAATTATCAATGCCTGAGGGAGGTGCCCGTGCAGTGTAAAGGTTTCCTGTTCGATTTAGACGGGACGCTGGTGGATTCCTTGCCGGTGGTGGAGCGTTCATGGTGTAAGTGGGGCGATCGTTTCGCCATTGACCATGATGAAATTCTCAGTTTTATTCACGGCAAGCAGGCCATTACCTCTATTCGCCATTTTATGCCGGGTCGTAGCGAGGAGGATATCCAGGCCGAATTCCGCTTCCTCGAGCAGATTGAAGCCACTGATATCGAGGGCATTGTCGCTCTGCCGGGGGCGTTAACCCTGCTGAGTACCCTCAATGAGGCTGGGATCCCATGGGCGATTGTCACTTCCGGGTCGGTGCCGGTTGCCCACGCGCGTCATCGCGCGGCAGGCCTGCCGATGCCGGAGGTCTTCATCACCGCTGAGCAGGTAAAACACGGAAAACCGGCGCCGGACGCCTATCTGCTGGGCGCCGAGCGGCTGGGACTACCGGCCGATCAGTGCGCGGTGGTAGAAGATGCGCCAGCGGGGTTGCTCTCCGGCCTGGCGGCGGGGTGTCGCACCATCGCGGTCAACGTGCCTGCCGATGCCCCTCGACTGGATGAAGCCGACCTCGTGCTGAGTAGCCTGGACGATCTGGTGATCGAACGCCAGGCGGACGGCTATGTTAATGTGCGTCTTAAAGCGTAAACGTATGATTTCGCCCCGCGTTGCCGGGGCTTTTTTATGCCACTATGTCGACTCCCACTTGTGACAAGGAAACGTTGTGAACGGTGAATTGATTTGGGTTTTATCCCTTCTGGCTATCGCGGTTGTGCTGTTTGCTACCGGCAAGGTGCGCATGGATGCTATCGCCCTGATGGTCATTGTCGCCTTCGTCCTCAGCGGCACGCTGACGCTGAATGAAGCCTTTTCCGGGTTCAGCGATCCTAACGTGATCCTGATTGCCGCCCTGTTTATTATCGGTGATGGCCTGGTGCGTACCGGGGTGGCCACCAAGATGGGGGCGTGGCTGGTGAGTGTGGCGGGCAACAGCGAAACCAAGATGCTGGTTTACCTGATGCTCACCGTCGCCGGGCTGGGTGCGTTTATGAGTTCAACCGGGGTGGTCGCCATTTTCATTCCGGTAGTGCTCAGCGTGTCGGCGCGGATGAATACCTCTCCCTCGCGGCTGATGATGCCGCTGAGCTTTGCCGGACTTATCAGCGGGATGATGACCCTGGTCGCAACGCCCCCCAACCTGGTCGTCAACAGTGAACTGCTGCGCGAAGGGCTGCACGGCTTCAGTTTTTTCAGCGTCACGCCGATTGGCCTGGTGGTGCTGATCCTGGGCATCGTCTATATGCTGGCGGTGCGCTTTATGCTGAAGACAGAGAATGGCGAATCCGCGCGTGATGGCCGTAAAAGAAGCACCTTCCGCGATCTGATCCGCGAATATCACCTCACTGGCCGCGCCCGCCGGCTGGCGATCCGTCCTGGTTCGCCGATGATCGGCCAGCGTCTTGATGATTTAAAACTGCGTGAGCGGTACTGTGCCAACGTCATCGGCGTCGAACGCTGGCGGCGGTTCCGTCGGGTGATTGTTAACGTCAACGGGGTATCGGAATTCCGCGCCCGCGACGTCCTGCTGATCGATATGTCCGCCTCCGATGTCGACTTACGCCAGTTCTGTGGTGAGCAGATGCTCGAGCCGATGGTGCTGCGCGGCGAATATTTTGCCGATCAGGCGCTGGATGTGGGCATGGCGGAGGTGTCGCTGATCCCGGATTCGGAGATGATTGGGAAAACGGTGCGTGAGATAGCGTTCCGCACCCGGTTTGGTCTCAATATCGTCGGCATGAAGCGCGATGGCGAGGCGATGGATGGTTCCGTGGTCGATGAGCCGCTGCAGCTCGGCGATATCCTGCTGGTGGTCGGCAACTGGCGGCAAATTGCCCTGCTGGCGAAGCGTGGGCGGGATTTCGTGGTGCTCAATATGCCGGTTGAAGTGGATGACGCTTCGCCGGCGCACAGCCAGGCTCCACACGCGATTTTCTGTCTGGTGCTGATGGTAGCCCTGATGCTCACCGATGAAATTCCCAACCCGATTGCCGCGATCATCGCCTGCCTGCTGATGGGCAAATTCCGCTGCATCAACGCCGAAAGCGCCTATAAGGCGATCCACTGGCCAAGCATTATTTTGATTGTCGGGATGATGCCGTTTGCCCTGGCGTTGCAGAAAACCGGCGGGGTAGATCTGGTGGTCAAGGGACTGATGGACGTCGCCGGAAGCGAGGGGCCTTATCTGATGCTCGGCTGCCTGTTTGTAATGTGCGCGGCGATAGGTCTGTTCATCTCTAATACCGCGACCGCGGTCCTGATGGCGCCCATAGCCCTGGCAGCAGCGAAGTCGATGGGGGTGTCGCCCTATCCCTTCGCCATGGTGGTGGCGATGGCGGCTTCGGCGGCGTTTATGACTCCGGTTTCCTCGCCGGTCAACACCCTGGTGCTTGGCCCGGGTAAGTATTCCTTCAGCGACTTTGTGAAGATTGGCGTGCCCTTCACCGTACTGGTGATGGTGGTCTGCGTGCTGCTGATCCCGGTACTGTTTCCGTTCTAAGGGGGTCAGGCCGGGTAGGGCGCAACCGCTGCCCGGCCTGAAAAATTACAGCGGCGAATCCTGGCTTATTTCATCCAGCGACAGCTGGAAGCTCGGGACAAACACCTGCATAAAGTAATCCATCTCCGCGCTACGCCGCGACGCCAGCGTCTTTTCCAGACGGCCTTTGGCCAGCAGAAATTCGTTGTTACCCGCAGACAGCTCTTCGAGGCACTTCAGGTAGGCGCAGAGGGCGTCAGCCTGTTTAACGATCGACTGCTCTTCCTCACTGTAGTGATGCTCATCAATCAGCGGCTCGAAAATATCGCGCAGCTCGTCAGGGACCATATCCACCAGCTTTTGCTGAGCAATTTTCTCAATCGCCTTATATTCCTGGGCAATCTGGGAGTTGAAATATTTCACCGGGGTAGGGAGGTCGCCAGTTAATACTTCGGAGGCGTCATGGTACATCGCCAGCAGGGCGATACGTTCGGCGTTGACCTGGCCGCCAAATTTACGGTTTTTAATTGCCGCCAGCGCATGGGCGACCATCGCCACCTGCAGACTGTGTTCGGAGACATTTTCGGTGCGCACGTTGCGCATCAGCGGCCAGCGGTTAATCAGTTTCAGGCGGGAGAGGTGGGCAAAGAAATGACTCTGACTCATAGGAACCCTTAATCAGTGACAACATCGGGTTCCATTGTGCGCAGGGATCGCCGCCGGATGCAAATGCCGGCGGCGTAGCGATTAAAGCTGGTGGTAGCCGGAGAGGAAGCGGCCAAAGCGGGAGATCGCCATCTCCAGGTCGTCTTCACGAGGCAGCGTCACAATGCGCACATGATCCGGCCACGGCCAGTTGAACGCGGTACCCTGCACCAGCAGGACTTTCTCCTGCAACAGGAAGTCGAGCACCATTTTCTGGTCGTCGTGAATATTGAAGCGTTTGGCATCGATTTTCGGGAACATATACAACGCGCCTTTTGGCTTCATGCAGGAGACACCCGGAATATCGTTGATCAGCTCCCAGGCGCGGTTGCGTTGTTCATACAGGCGCCCGCCGGGAATGATGAATTCGCTGATACTCTGGTAGCCGCCCAGCGCCGTCTGGATAGCATGCTGTGCCGGCACGTTGGCGCACAGACGCATCGACGCCAGCATCTCCAGGCCTTCGATATAGCCCTTCGCGTGTTTTTTCGGGCCATTCAGCACCATCCACCCCTGACGGAAGCCGGCAACACGGTAGGTTTTCGACAGTCCGTTAAAGGTCACGGTCAGCAGATCCGGCGCCAGAGCAGCAATTGAGTGATGCTGGGCTTCGTCGTAGAGGATCTTATCGTAGATCTCATCGGCGAAAATAATCAGGTTATGCTGCCGGGCGATCTCGACGATCTCCTGCAGCAGTTCTTTGGAATAGACCGCGCCGGTGGGGTTGTTGGGGTTAATGATCACGATCCCGCGGGTGCGCGGCGTGATTTTGGCGCGGATATCGTCAAGATCCGGGAACCAGTCAGCGGATTCGTCACACAGATAGTGGACCGCTTTGCCACTGGAAAGCGACACCGCCGCTGTCCACAGTGGGTAGTCCGGCGCGGGAACCAGCATCTCATCGCCGCTGTTTAACAGCGCCTGCATCGCCTGCACAATCAGTTCGGACACGCCGTTGCCGATGTAAATATCTTCTACCGTGACATCACGCATTCCCCGGGCCTGGTAATGCTGCATGATGGCTTTGCGCGCCGAATACAACCCTTTCGAATCGCAGTAACCCTGGGCAGTAGGCAGATTGCGGATGACGTCGACGAGGATCTCGTCAGGGGCCTCGAAGCCGAATGGCGCCGGGTTGCCGATGTTCAGTTTCAGAACTTTATTGCCTTCTTCCTCAAGACGTTTCGCTTCTTTCAGAACCGGGCCACGGATGTCGTAACAGACGTTCTCTAACTTGCTGGATTTTTCGATGGGGGACATGAATCTTGACCTTTTAGCTGTTATCGCCACTCCCTGCCGTGGAAGTCAGCACGGAACAATGTACTCCGCATCCCCGCTGTTTTGAAGGCTTTGCAGGAGAAGATTTTGCTAACGCAGGATTTTAAGCGTAATTGATTTATCTGCCGCTTACGGTTTTAGGTTGTAGGTTATACCTGCTTATGATGCTTTTTTTGGTCGTATATGTAGACCATATGCCTTTTTTGCCATCATTTATCTGGTTTGTTTGTGTGACGAAGGGGCGAACGAAGAATGTTGGCAGACTAAACAACGCTATCCTTAATACAATAGGGACTGATTTGTAATTTTGATGTTAAATAATATCAATAAAAAACAGTCCGCGGGGGCATTATTATTATTTTTGACAGGTAATAATCTGAGGTTTGTTAATTTATATAAAACGTTGAAAAAAATTTAAAATTATCTGAGTTAATCCTTATTTAGGCTTATAAAAAGGGCGGGAATCGGTTAGAATATCGCCGTTAATATCAGTGATAGCCGGTAAGCACTCCGGTTGGATTGATGTTTAATATATTGTTATTACAGGATTTTATTGTTCATTCTTCCCTGTGTGAACGCGCGGTGGAAGAGAGACTTTCTCACCACCACTGGCCGCTTTTCCGGAGCGACGCATGACACCTGGCTGGCCGTGGTAATAAATAACAATGAGAAATACGAACAATATATTACTCCGTGGTTCTGCGCATTTGCCCAGACGAGTACTTTGGCATGTAATAACGTTCGTCCAGTTGTTTATCCGCCATCTGACGGTGAGCACGAGGCTCAGGGAATAGCCGGAAACCTGGCGTAAAGCATCAACAAGGCAGGTCAGCGTTAGCCACCTGTAAGTGAAGAAAGATGATTAATACAACACGTCCGATACTCAACCTTGATCTCGATCTGCTGCGCACCTTTGTGGCGGTCGCTGATTTGAACACCTTCGCCGCCGCCGCCGCCGCAGTGTGTCGTACCCAGTCCGCGGTCAGCCAGCAAATGCAACGCCTGGAGCAGCTGGTCGGCAAAGAGCTTTTCGCCCGTCACGGGCGTAATAAACTGCTGACTGAGCAAGGCATCCAGCTACTGGGCTATGCCCGCAAGATCCTGCGTTTTAACGATGAAGCCTGCATGTCGCTGATGTATGGCAGCCTGCAAGGTGGATTGACCATCGGCGCGTCGGAAGAAACGGCCGATACCATCCTGCCGTTTTTATTAAACCGCATCGGCTGCTTCTATCCCAGAATGACGCTGGAGATCAAAGTGCATCCCCATGCCGCCATCATGGCGATGCTGGCCGAGGGGCGGGTGGATCTGGCGCTGACCACCCATCAGCCTCCCGGCTTTACCTCTTTCATCCTGAGAACGTCACCGACCCTCTGGTACTGTGCGGCGGAATATGTGCTGGCGAAAGGGGAGTCTATTCCCCTGATCCTGCTCGAAGAGCCAGGTCCATTCCGCCAGGATATTATTGCCGCGCTGGAGGCGGCCCGCGTCCCATGGCATCTGGCCCATGGCGCTTCGTCTCTCTCCGGGGTGAAAGCGGCGGTCAAAGCCGGGCTGGGCGTCACCGCGCGACCCGTCGAAATGATGAGCCCCGATTTGCGCGTGGCTGGCATCAGCGATGGATTGCCTGGCCTGCCGGATACCCGGTATGTGGTCAGTTGCAATCCGCAGACGGTGAGCGAGCTGCCGCAGGTGATTTTTCAGTCACTGAGTCAGGAGAGCGACCCCTGGCGAACGGGGCCGGCACTTACTCCGCAAGAGGGAGATAACACCTTCATTTTGTGAGGGCAATTTTCTAACAAAGATCACAAAAACTGGTAACAGAATGTAAGTGAGCAAAAAGAGCCTCAGGGGAGGGTTTCCCGCCTGGTGGCTCTTTTTTTTGCACTATTATTGATGTTTTGAAAGTTTTTTTTATTTCTTTCCTGAAAAATCAGCGTATTGGCGTGACCGGGCGCTCACCTTGTCGACTTTTCCCTGCACTTTCAACACTTCCTGCTAATGTTAAAAAACCGGACGGATTGTTGCCGATTTCCTGGGGTAATTAACAAAACCGTGTCACAGATCAAGAAAATACCCCTCTTTGGGGGGAGGAATCGAGGCTAAATCCTGTCAAAATAGAAGGGATTTTTGATTTACGACGGAAACGGACACGATTCAACAACACTAAAACCGAACAGTATGCAAGGTTATTTCGCATAAAAGGGCATTTAATGTTAATGAAAAGATTCCAATGTAAATTAATGTTATGAAAACTTTTGTTAAAGTTGACAAAAGGTTAAAGAAAGGGGTAAAAAGCCACGGCATCTGGGCTTCTCACATCAACCAGGGACGCTTTTTTGCACGGTTTTTTTTATTCCTCCCGTGAAACGCTGTGGCGTTCATCTGCCAGTAAGAGCAGAGGGTTTTGGCGCTACACTTTTTTGGTTAAGCAATGCGTATGTCAACATCCACTGAAGTCATCGCTCATCATTGGGCATTCGCTATATTTCTCATCATCGCTATCGGCCTGTGCTGCCTCATGCTCGTCGGCGGCTGGTACCTTGGCGGTCGCGCGCGCGCGCGTAGCAAAAACACGCCGTTTGAATCGGGGATTGACTCCGTTGGTTCGGCCCGCTTACGTCTTTCTGCGAAGTTTTATCTGGTTGCCATGTTCTTCGTTATCTTCGACGTGGAAGCCCTGTATCTCTACGCATGGTCGACTTCTATCCGCGAGAGCGGCTGGGTCGGCTTTGTGGAAGCCGCAATTTTCATTTTAGTGCTACTGGCTGGTCTGGTTTATCTCGTTCGCATCGGCGCACTGGACTGGACGCCTGCGCGTTCCCGTCGCACGCTGGTTAACCCGGAAACAGACAGTCCCACTAACCGTCATATGCAGTAAAAGCGAGGCAATAAGATGGATTATACGCTCACCCGCATAGATCCTAACGGTGAGAACGACCGTTACCCCCTGCAGAAACAGGAGATCGTCACCGACCCCCTGGAGCAGGAAGTCAATAAAAGCGTGTATATGGGGAAACTCGAGCACGCGCTGCATGACATGGTGAACTGGGGCCGTAAGAACTCAATTTGGCCGTATAACTTCGGCCTTTCTTGCTGTTATGTGGAAATGGTGACGTCATTCACTGCGGTGCATGACGTTGCGCGTTTTGGGGCAGAAGTTCTGCGCGCCTCTCCGCGTCAGGCGGACCTGATGGTGGTCGCTGGAACCTGCTTTACCAAAATGGCGCCGGTTATTCAGCGTCTGTACGATCAGATGCTGGAGCCGAAGTGGGTGATCTCCATGGGCGCCTGCGCTAACTCCGGCGGCATGTACGACATCTATTCCGTCGTCCAGGGCGTGGATAAATTCATTCCGGTCGATGTGTACATCCCGGGCTGCCCGCCGCGTCCAGAGGCCTATATGCAGGCGCTGATGCTGCTGCAGGAGTCCATTGGTAAAGAACGTCGTCCGCTCTCATGGGTGGTTGGCGATCAGGGCGTTTATCGCGCCAATATGCAGTCGGAACGCGAGCGTAAACGCGGCGAACGTATTGCAGTGACCAATCTGCGGACGCCGGACGAGATTTAATTTGCGCCTGCGGGCGGGAGTACCACTTCGCAAATCAATCTACAACAACGCGAAGTCTCGCCCGGCAGTCACCACGGACCTTTTGCAATGGTGAACAATATGACCGATTTAACCGCGCATGACGCCGCACCAGCCTGGCAAACCCGCGATCACCTTGATGACCCGGTGATCGGCGAACTGCGCAACCGCTTTGGGCCGGATGCCTTTACCGTTCAGCCAACCCGCACCGGCGTACCGGTGGTGTGGGTGAAGCGTGAGCAACTGCTTGAGGTGGGTGATTTCCTGAAGAAATTGCCGAAGCCTTACGTGATGTTGTTTGACCTGCACGGCATGGACGAACGTCTGCGCACCCACCGCGATGGCCTGCCCGCCGCGGATTTTTCCGTTTTCTATCATCTGATTTCTATCGACCGCAACCGCGACATCATGCTCAAGGTGGCGCTGTCTGAAAATGATCTGCATCTGCCGACTTTCACCAAACTGTTCCCCAACGCCAACTGGTATGAGCGTGAAACCTGGGAAATGTTTGGCATGACCTTCGATGGCCACCCGAACCTGCGCCGTATCATGATGCCGCCGACCTGGGAAGGCCACCCGCTGCGTAAAGACTATCCGGCGCGCGCTACCGAATTCGATCCGTTTGAGCTGACCAAAGCCAAGCAGGATCTGGAGATGGAAGCGTTGACCTTCAAACCGGAAGAGTGGGGCATGAAGCGCAGCACCGACAACGAGGACTTCATGTTCCTCAACCTCGGTCCGAACCACCCGTCTGCCCACGGTGCATTCCGTATTATTCTGCAGCTGGATGGCGAAGAGATCGTCGACTGCGTACCGGACATCGGTTATCACCACCGCGGCGCCGAGAAGATGGGCGAGCGTCAGTCCTGGCACAGCTACATCCCGTATACCGACCGTATTGAATACCTCGGCGGCTGCGTCAACGAGATGCCGTACGTGCTGGCGGTGGAAAAACTGGCCGGGATCACCGTGCCGGATCGCGTGAATGTGATCCGCGTGATGCTCTCCGAACTGTTCCGCATCAACAGCCACCTGCTGTATATCTCGACCTTTATTCAGGACGTCGGCGCGATGACGCCGGTCTTCTTCGCCTTTACCGATCGGCAGAAAATTTACGATCTGGTGGAAGCGATTACCGGGTTCCGTATGCACCCGGCGTGGTTCCGCATCGGCGGTGTCGCGCACGATCTGCCGCGTGGCTGGGATCGCCTGCTGCGGGAATTCCTCGAGTGGATGCCGAAGCGTCTGGATTCTTACGAGAAAGCCGCGCTGCGCAACACTATTCTGAAAGGCCGTTCCGTCGGCGTGGCAGCCTATACCGCCAAAGAGGCGCTGGAGTGGGGCACCACCGGCGCAGGCCTGCGCGCCACCGGTATCGGCTTCGACGTGCGTAAATGGCGTCCTTATTCTGGCTATGAAAACTTCGACTTCGAAGTCCCGACCGGGGGCGGCGTCTCTGACTGCTACACCCGCGTGATGCTGAAAGTCGAAGAGCTGCGCCAGAGCCTGCGCATTCTTCAGCAGTGCCTCGATAACATGCCGGAAGGCCCGTTCAAAGCGGATCACCCGCTGACCACGCCGCCGCCGAAAGAGCGCACGCTGCAGCATATCGAAACCCTGATCACCCACTTCCTGCAGGTATCGTGGGGCCCGGTGATGCCGGCCAACGAATCCTTCCAGATGATTGAGGCGACCAAAGGGATTAACAGTTACTACCTGACCAGCGACGGCAGCACCATGAGCTACCGTACCCGCGTGCGTACGCCGAGCTTTGCGCATCTGCAGCAGATCCCGTCGGCGATCCGCGGCAGCCTGGTATCCGACCTGATCGTCTATCTGGGTAGTATCGATTTTGTTATGTCAGACGTGGACCGCTAATTATGCACGAGAATCAACAACCACAAACCGAGGCTTTTGAGCTGAGTGCGGCTGAGCGTGAGGCTATTGAGCACGAGAAGCACCACTACGAAGACCCGCGTGCGGCGTCCATCGAAGCGCTGAAAATTGTCCAAAAACAGCGCGGCTGGGTGCCGGATGGGGCGATCTATGCGATCGCCGATGTGCTGGGGATCCCGGCCAGCGACGTCGAAGGCGTGGCAACATTTTACAGCCAGATTTTCCGTCAGCCGGTTGGCCGTCACGTGATCCGCTACTGCGACAGCGTGGTGTGCCATATCACCGGTTATCAAGGTATTCAGGCTGCGATTGAGAAGAAGCTCAATATCAAGCCAGGGCAGACCACCTTCGATGGCCGCTTCACGCTGCTGCCGACCTGTTGCCTGGGCAACTGCGACAAGGGACCGACCATGATGATTGATGAGGATACTCACAGTCATCTGACGCCGGAGGCAATTCCTGACCTGCTGGAGCAGTACAAATGAAAACCGTAATTCGTACTGCGGAAACGCATCCGCTCACCTGGCGTCTGCGCGACGACAAGCAGCCGGTATGGCTGGACGAATATCGCAGCAAAAACGGTTACGAAGGGGCACGTAAAGCCCTGACCGGGATGGCGCCGGATGAGATTGTCACGGCGGTAAAAGACGCTGGCCTGAAAGGGCGCGGCGGCGCGGGCTTCTCCACGGGTCTGAAGTGGAGCCTGATGCCGAAAGACGAATCCATGAACATCCGTTACCTGCTGTGTAACGCCGATGAAATGGAGCCGGGCACCTATAAAGACCGTCTGCTGATGGAGCAGCTGCCGCACCTGCTGGTGGAAGGCATGCTGATCTCCGCGTTTGCGCTGAAAGCGTACCGCGGCTACATCTTCCTGCGCGGCGAATATATCGAAGCGGCCCAGCATCTGCGTCGTGCGATTGCCGAAGCCACTGAAGCGGGCCTGTTGGGGAAAAACATCCTTGGCACCGGGTTTGACTTCGAACTGTTTGTCCACACCGGGGCAGGGCGCTATATCTGCGGTGAAGAGACGGCGCTGATCAACTCCCTGGAAGGCCGGCGTGCTAACCCGCGCTCCAAGCCGCCGTTCCCGGCGAGCTCCGGCGTGTGGGGCAAGCCGACTTGCGTCAACAACGTGGAAACCCTGTGCAACGTGCCGGCGATCCTCGCCAACGGCGTCGAGTGGTACCAGAACATTTCCACCAGCAAAGATGCTGGCACCAAGCTGATGGGCTTCTCCGGCCGGGTGAAGAATCCGGGCGTCTGGGAGCTGCCGTTCGGCACCACCGCGCGTGAGATCCTCGAAGATTACGCCGGCGGCATGCGCGATGGCCTGAAGTTTAAAGCCTGGCAGCCGGGTGGGGCAGGGACCGACTTCCTGACCGAAGCGCATCTTGACCTGCCGATGGAGTTCGAAAGCATTGGTAAAGCGGGCAGCCGTCTGGGCACCTCGCTGGCGATGGCCGTTGACCATGAGATCAATATGGTCTCGCTGGTGCGTAACCTCGAAGAGTTCTTTGCCCGCGAGTCCTGCGGCTGGTGTACGCCGTGCCGTGATGGTCTGCCGTGGAGCGTGAAGATCCTGCGCGCCCTGGAGCGCGGCGAAGGCCAGCCTGGCGATATCGAAACGCTTGAGCAACTGTGTCGATTCCTGGGCCCGGGTAAAACCTTCTGCGCGCACGCGCCGGGCGCAGTCGAACCGCTACAGAGCGCGATTAAATATTTCCGCGAAGAATTCGAGGCTGGCATTAAGCAGCAGTTCAGCAATACCCATGCAATCAACGGGATTCAGCCGAACCTGCTTAAGACGCGCTGGTAATCAAAGGTTTTTTATTTTTGGAAGCACGCAAATGGCTACGATTCATGTAGACGGCAAAGAATACGAGGTCAACGGGGCGGACAACCTGCTAGAGGCTTGTCTCTCTCTTGGTCTTGATATTCCCTACTTTTGCTGGCACCCGGCGCTAGGGAGCGTCGGTGCTTGCCGCCAGTGTGCGGTGAAGCAATATCAGAACGCGGAAGACACGCGTGGTCGCCTGGTGATGTCCTGTATGACTCCGGCATCCGACGGCACCTTTATTTCTATTGACGACGGCGAAGCGAAGCAGTTCCGCGAAAGCGTGGTGGAGTGGTTGATGACTAACCACCCGCACGACTGCCCGGTCTGTGAAGAAGGGGGCAACTGCCACCTGCAGGATATGACGGTGATGACCGGCCATAGTTTCCGCCGCTATCGTTTCACCAAGCGTACCCACCGCAATCAGGATCTGGGGCCGTTTATTTCGCACGAAATGAACCGCTGCATCGCCTGTTACCGCTGCGTGCGCTACTACAAAGATTATGCCGACGGCACCGACCTGGGCGTCTATGGCGCGCACGACAACGTCTACTTCGGTCGCCCGGAAGATGGCACCCTGGAAAGCGAGTTCTCCGGCAACCTGGTGGAAGTCTGCCCGACCGGCGTCTTCACCGACAAAACGCACTCCGAGCGTTACAACCGTAAGTGGGACATGCAGTTTGCGCCGAGCATCTGCCAGCAGTGTTCCATCGGCTGCAACATCAGCCCGGGCGAACGCTATGGCGAGCTGCGTCGTATCGAAAACCGCTATAACGGGACCGTTAACCGCTACTTCCTCTGCGACCGCGGTCGCTTCGGCTATGGCTATGTCAACCTGAAAGACCGTCCGCGTCAGCCGGTGCAGCGCCGCGGCGACGATCTGATCACTCTCAACGCCGAGCAGGCGATGCAGGGCGCGGCAGATATCCTGCGCCAGTCGAAGAAAGTGATCGGTATTGGCTCCCCGCGCGCCAGCATCGAAAGCAACTTTGCGCTGCGTGAGCTGGTGGGCGCCGACAACTTCTATACCGGCATCGCCAAAGGCGAACAAGCGCGCCTGCAGATGATGCTGAAAGTGCTGCGTGAAGGTGGGGTCCATACCCCAAGCCTGCGCGATATCGAATCCTACGATGCGGTACTGGTGCTGGGCGAAGACATTACCCAGACCGGCGCGCGCGTGGCCCTGGCAGTCCGCCAGGCGGTGAAAGGGAAAGCACGCGAAATGGCAGCGGCGCAGAAAGTAGCCGACTGGCAGATCGCCGCGATCCTCAACATCGGGCAGCGCGCCAAGCACCCGTTATTCGTCACCAACATCGATGACACCCGCCTGGATGACATTGCCGCGTGGACCTACCGCGCGCCGGTGGAAGATCAGGCGCGTCTGGGCTTCGCTATCGCCCATGCGCTGGATGACAGCGCGCCGGCGGTTGATGGCCTGAGCCAGGACCTGAAGGGTAAGGTTGACGTGATTGTCCAGGCGCTGGCCGGAGCGAAAAAACCACTGATTATCTCCGGAACCAACGCTGGCAGCATGGAGATCATCCAGGCCGCCGCTAACGTCGCAAAAGCCCTGAAAGGCCGCGGCGCCGACGTCGGCGTGACCATGGTCGCCCGCGCGGTGAACAGCGTCGGTCTGGGCATGATCGGCGGCGGCTCGCTTGAAGAGGCGCTGGACGAACTGGAAAGCGGCGCCGCCGACGCGGTTATCGTGCTGGAAAACGACCTTCACCGTCATGCTTCCGCCGCGCGCGTTGACGCTGCGCTGGCGAAAGCCCCGCTGGTGATGGTGGTTGACCATCAGCGCACCGCGATTATGGACAAAGCGCACCTGGTGCTCTCTGCCGCAAGCTTTGCGGAAAGCGACGGGACTGTGGTGAACAACGAAGGCCGCGCCCAGCGTTTCTTCCAGGTTTACGATCCGGCTTACTACGATGCGAAAACCGTGATGCTGGAGAGCTGGCGCTGGCTGCATTCGCTGCACAGCACCGTCAACAACCGTCAGGTTGACTGGACGCAGCTGGACCACGTCATCGATGCGGCGATTGCCGCGCTGCCGCAGCTGGCGGGCATTAAAGATGCCGCGCCGGATGCGACCTTCCGCATCCGCGGTCAGAAGCTGGCGCGTGAACCACACCGCTACAGCGGCCGCACGGCGATGCGCGCCAACATCAGCGTGCACGAGCCGCGTCAGCCGCAGGATAAAGACACCATGTTCGCCTTCTCCATGGAAGGGAACAACCAGCCGTCCGCCCCGCGTTCGCAGATCCCGTTCGCCTGGGCGCCGGGCTGGAACTCCCCGCAGGCATGGAACAAGTTCCAGGATGAAGTGGGCGGGAAACTGCGCCACGGCGATCCGGGTGTTCGACTGTTTGAAGCGTCCGCCAACGGGCTGGAGTATTTCACCGCGGTGCCGGCCAGCTTCCAGGCGGAAGAGGGCAAATGGCGTATCGCGCCGTATTACCACCTGTTTGGTAGCGATGAGCTGTCACAGCGCGCGCCGGTGTTCGAGAGCCGGATGCCTGAGCCGTACATCAAGCTGAATCCGGCGGATGCCGCGAAGCTGGGCGTTAACGCGGGGGCAATGCTCTCCTTTAGCGTGGAAGGCCAGACCCTGCGTCTGCCGCTGGTTATCTCTGAAGGCCTGACCGCAGGACAGGTTGGCTTACCGATGGGCATGCCGGGCATTGCGCCGGTGCTGACCGGATCGCGTATTGATTCACTGCAGGAGGCGAAAGCATGAGCTGGTTAACGCCGGATCTTATCGACATTCTGTTAAGCATCCTGAAGGCCGTGGTCATTCTGCTGGTGGTCGTCACCTGCGGCGCGTTCATGAGCTTCGGCGAGCGTCGTCTGCTCGGCTTGTTCCAGAACCGCTACGGACCTAACCGCGTCGGCTGGGGCGGTTCGCTGCAGCTGGTCGCCGACATGATCAAGATGTTCTTCAAAGAGGACTGGATCCCGCGCTTCTCCGATCGCGTGATCTTTACTCTGGCGCCGGTTATCGCCTTTACCTCGCTGCTGCTGGCCTTTGCTATCGTGCCGGTCAGCCCGACGTGGGTGGTGGCTGACCTGAACATCGGCATCCTGTTCTTCCTGATGATGGCAGGCCTGGCGGTCTATGCGGTGCTGTTCGCCGGCTGGTCGAGCAACAACAAATACTCGCTGCTGGGGGCGATGCGTGCTTCCGCGCAGACCCTGAGCTACGAAGTGTTTCTCGGTCTCTCCCTGATGGGCGTGGTGGCGCAGGCGGGGTCATTCAATATGACCGATATCGTCAACAACCAGGCGCATCTGTGGAACGTCATTCCGCAGTTCTTCGGCTTCGTCACTTTCGCCATCGCCGGCGTGGCGGTGTGTCACCGTCACCCGTTCGACCAGCCGGAAGCGGAGCAGGAACTGGCCGATGGTTACCACATTGAATATTCCGGCATGAAATTCGGTCTGTTCTTCGTCGGTGAATACATCGGTATCGTCACCGTTTCAGCGCTGATCGTCACGCTGTTCTTCGGCGGCTGGAATGGCCCGTGGTTACCACCTTTCATCTGGTTCGCGCTGAAAACTGCGTTCTTCATGATGATGTTCATTTTGATCCGCGCATCATTACCGCGTCCGCGCTATGACCAGGTAATGTCCTTTGGCTGGAAGGTATGCCTGCCGTTAACGCTGGTCAACTTGTTGGTAACGGCGGCTGTCATTCTCTGGCAGGCGCAATAAGGGGTGAATTGAACATGACCTTAAAAGAATTATTGGTGGGGTTCGGCACCCAGGTCCGTAGTATCTGGATGATTGGCCTGCATGCCTTCGCCAAACGTGAAACCCGGATGTATCCGGAAGAGCCGGTCTATCTGCCGCCGCGCTACCGCGGCCGCATCGTGCTGACCCGCGATCCGGACGGTGCAGAGCGCTGCGTTGCCTGTAACCTGTGTGCGGTAGCCTGCCCGGTGGGCTGTATCTCGCTGCAGAAAGCAGAGACCAAAGACGGCCGCTGGTATCCGGAGTTCTTCCGCATCAACTTCTCACGCTGCATTTTCTGCGGCCTGTGCGAAGAAGCGTGCCCGACCACGGCGATCCAGTTGACCCCGGACTTCGAACTGGGTGAATACAAGCGTCAGGATCTGGTGTACGAAAAAGAGGATCTGCTGATTTCCGGTCCGGGTAAATACCCGGAATATAACTTCTACCGGATGGCGGGTATGGCAATCGACGGCAAAGATAAAGGTGAAGCGGAAAACGAAGCTAAGCCAATCGACGTCAAGAGCCTGTTACCGTAAGGAGAGGGCAATGGAATTCGCTTTTTATATCTGTGGCCTGATAGCCATCCTCGCAACCTTGCGGGTCGTCACCCACACCAATCCGGTACATGCGCTGCTGTACCTGATTATTTCGCTGCTGGCGATTGCCGGGGTGTTCTTTTCGCTGGGCGCTTACTTTGCTGGTGCGCTGGAAATCATCGTCTACGCCGGGGCCATTATGGTGCTGTTCGTCTTTGTGGTGATGATGCTCAACCTGGGCGGCAGCGAGATCGAACAGGAACGCAAATGGCT
The DNA here is from genome assembly GCF_001807705.1 of Klebsiella sp. HMSC25G12. NCBI lineage: Bacteria > Pseudomonadati > Pseudomonadota > Gammaproteobacteria > Enterobacterales > Enterobacteriaceae > Klebsiella > Klebsiella sp. HMSC25G12. Next base: position 42,779 of record NZ_KV789804.1, read on the forward strand.
GCAGCCGGGGATCTGGATTGGCCCGGCCATCCTTTCCGCGGTGCTGCTGGTGGTTATCGTTTACGCCATCCTGGGTATTAACGACCAGGGTATCGACGGCGCGGCGATCAACGCCAAAGAAGTGGGTATTGCGCTGTTTGGGCCGTACGTCCTGGCGGTGGAGCTGGCCTCCATGCTGCTGCTGGCGGGCCTGGTGGTCGCCTTCCACATCGGCCGCGAAGAGCGTGCCGGCGAGGTGCTGAGCAACCGCGTGAACGACAGCGACAAAAGAAAAACGGAGGAACACGCATGATCCCCTTAACACATGGACTGATCCTCGCGGCCATCCTGTTTGTGCTTGGTCTGACGGGGCTGGTGATCCGCCGCAATCTGCTGTTTATGTTGATTAGCCTGGAAATCATGATTAACGCCGCCGCGCTGGCCTTTGTGGTAGCGGGTAGCTACTGGGGCCAGGCAGATGGTCAGATAATGTATATCCTCGCCATCAGCCTCGCGGCTGCGGAAGCGAGTATCGGCCTGGCGCTGCTGCTGCAGCTCCATCGTCGCCGCCAGAACCTGAACATCGATTCAGTAAGTGAGTTGCGTGGATGAACATGCTTGCCTTAACCATTCTTTTGCCATTGATTGGCTTTGTGCTGCTGGCCTTCTCCCGCGGGCGCTGGTCGGAAAACCTTTCCGCCACCGTTGGCATGGGGTCGGTAGGCCTGGCGGCGCTGGTCACCGCGTACGTTGGCGTCGATTTTTTCGCTAACGGCAAACAGGCGGTCAGCGTACCGCTGTGGAACTGGATGTCGGTCGGTGATTTCAACATCGGCTTCAACCTGGTGCTGGATGGCCTGTCGCTGACCATGCTCTCTGTGGTGACCGGCGTCGGCTTCCTGATCCACATGTTCGCCTCCTGGTACATGCGCGGCGAAGAGGGCTACTCTCGCTTCTTCGCTTACACCAACCTGTTTATCGCCAGCATGGTCGTTCTGGTGCTGGCCGATAACCTGCTGTTGATGTACCTGGGTTGGGAAGGCGTGGGTCTCTGTTCTTACCTGCTGATCGGCTTCTACTATACCGATCCGAAGAACAATGCCGCAGCGATGAAAGCCTTCGTGGTCACCCGCGTCGGCGACGTGTTCCTCGCCTTCGCGCTGTTCATTCTTTATAACGAACTGGGTACCCTGAACTTCCGTGAAATGGTTGAGCTGGCGCCGCAGCACTTCGCTAACGGCAGCACCACGCTGCAGTGGGCGACGCTGATGCTGCTCGGCGGCGCGGTCGGTAAATCCGCTCAGCTGCCGCTGCAAACGTGGCTTGCCGATGCGATGGCGGGCCCGACGCCGGTCTCCGCGCTGATCCACGCGGCCACCATGGTGACCGCGGGCGTGTACCTGATTGCCCGTACCCACGGCCTGTTCCTGATGACGCCGGAAGTGCTGCATCTGGTGGGTATCGTTGGTGCGGTAACGCTGGTGCTGGCGGGCTTCGCCGCGCTGGTGCAGACCGACATCAAACGTGTGCTGGCTTACTCGACCATGAGTCAGATTGGCTACATGTTCCTCGCGCTGGGCGTGCAGGCATGGGACGCGGCGATTTTCCACCTGATGACCCACGCGTTCTTTAAAGCGCTGTTGTTCCTGTCGTCTGGCTCGGTCATTCTGGCCTGCCATCACGAACAGAACATCTTCAAGATGGGCGGCCTGCGCAAATCCATTCCGCTGGTGTATGTCTGCTTCCTGGTGGGGGGCGCGGCGCTGTCCGCTCTGCCGCTTATCACCGCAGGCTTTTTCAGTAAGGATGAGATTCTGGCGGGCGCGATGGCCAACGGCCATATCAATCTGATGGTAGCGGGCCTGGTCGGCGCCTTTATGACCTCGCTGTACACCTTCCGTATGATTTTCATCGTGTTCCACGGTAAAGAGCAAATTCACGCGCATGCAGGGAAGGGGATTACCCATCATCTGCCGCTGATCGTGCTGCTGGTGCTGTCCACCTTTGTTGGCGCGCTGATTGTGCCGCCGCTGGAGGGCGTACTGCCGCAGACCACTGAGCTTGCCCACGGTAGTGTCATGACCCTGGAAATTGCCTCCGGGATTATTGCGATTGCCGGCATCCTGATCGCTGCATGGCTGTGGCTGGGTAAACGTACCCTGGTGACTTCCATCGCCAATAGCGCGCCTGGCCGCTTCTTCGGTACCTGGTGGTTCCATGCCTGGGGCTTCGACTGGTTATACGACAAGGTGTTCGTGAAACCTTTCCTCGGGATTGCCTGGCTGCTGAAGAGCGATCCGCTGAATGCGTTGATGAATATCCCGGCGATTCTGTCCCGCTTCGCAGGCAAAGGTCTGCTGGTGAGCGAGAACGGTTATCTGCGCTGGTATGTGGCATCAATGAGCATCGGCGCGGTGGTGGTGCTGGCGCTGCTGATGGTATTGCGTTGAGTTTGAGGATTGGGATTGTTTTGCCCGGCGGCGCGGTGCTTGCCGGGCCTACGGGACCGTAGGTCGGGTAAGCGTTAGCGTCACCCGACAAAACAAGCCTCAATCCGAAGTGAATTTTCTGTGAGAATTCGTTGAAAATCAGGTCGTAAAGGACAGGCGTTATCGGCGAAGTCAGAGTGGACACCGCCTGCGCGGAGCAACCGGAGCGTATTAAAATGCGTGAGGATTGTGAGCACAGCCGACGTTCGCTATGACGAGTAAGATAGCCTGAACCGGACTTAAATAAGGAATAAAAATCACCATGTTATTGCCTTGGTTGATATTAATCCCCTTTATCGGCGGCTTCCTGTGCTGGCAGACCGAACGCTTTGGCGTGAAAGTGCCGCGCTGGATCGCGCTGATTACCATGGGACTGACGCTGGCGCTTGGCCTGCAGCTGTGGATGCAGGGCGGCTATTCTCTGACGCAATCCGCGGGTATTCCGCAATGGCAGTCGGAATTCGTGCTGCCGTGGATCCCACGCTTCGGCATTAGCATCCATCTGGCGATCGACGGCCTGTCGCTGCTGATGGTGGTGCTGACCGGTCTCCTCGGCGTGCTGGCGGTACTCTGTTCGTGGCGTGAAATCGAAAAATACCAGGGCTTCTTCCACCTCAACCTGATGTGGATCCTGGGCGGCGTCATCGGCGTGTTCCTCGCCATCGACATGTTCCTGTTCTTCTTCTTCTGGGAAATGATGTTGGTGCCGATGTACTTCCTGATCGCGCTGTGGGGCCACAAAGCCTCTGACGGTAAAACGCGTATCACGGCGGCCACCAAGTTCTTCATTTATACCCAGGCGAGCGGTCTGGTGATGCTGATCGCCATTCTGGCGCTGGCCTTCGTCCACTTCAACGCGACCGGCGTGTGGACCTTCAACTATGAAGATCTGCTGAAAACGCCGATGTCCCACGGCGTGGAATACCTGCTGATGCTGGGCTTCTTCATCGCCTTCGCGGTGAAAATGCCGGTGGTACCGCTGCACGGCTGGCTGCCGGACGCCCACTCCCAGGCGCCAACTGCCGGTTCCGTCGACCTCGCGGGCATCTTGCTGAAAACCGCGGCCTACGGTCTGCTGCGCTTTGCGCTGCCGCTGTTCCCGAACGCCTCCGCCGAGTTTGCGCCCATCGCCATGTGGCTGGGCGTGATCGGTATCTTCTACGGCGCGTGGATGGCCTTCGCCCAGACCGATATCAAACGTCTGATCGCTTATACCTCCGTTTCCCACATGGGCTTCGTGCTGATTGCTATCTACACCGGCAGCCAGCTGGCTTATCAGGGGGCGGTGATCCAGATGATCGCCCACGGTCTGTCCGCGGCGGGTCTGTTTATTCTGTGCGGCCAGCTGTACGAACGTCTGCACACCCGCGATATGCGTCAGATGGGCGGTTTGTGGAGCAAAATTAAATGGCTGCCGGCGATGTCGATGTTCTTCGCTGTCGCCACCCTGGGGATGCCGGGCACCGGTAACTTTGTCGGCGAATTTATGATCCTGTTTGGCAGCTATAAAGTGGTGCCGGTGATCACCGTTATCTCGACCTTTGGTCTGGTATTCGCTTCCGTTTATTCGCTGTCGATGCTGCATCGCGCCTACTTCGGTAAAGCGAAAAGCGAAATCGCGGCGAAAGCGCTGCCGGGGATGTCCCTGCGTGAACTGTCTATCATCCTGCTGCTGGTGGTGCTGCTGGTGCTGTTGGGCTTCTTCCCGCAGCCGATCCTCGACACCTCGCATGCTGCGATGAGCAACATTCAGCAGTGGTTTGTTAATTCTGTTTCTACTACAAGGCCGTAATTCGCCATGACAATAACTCCACAACAACTGATCGCACTGCTACCGCTGCTGATCGTCGGCTTGACGGTGGTGGTTGTGATGCTCTCCATTGCGTGGCGACGCAATCATTTTCTCAATGCCACGCTGTCGGTTCTCGGACTTAACGCCGCGCTGGTCTCGCTCTGGTTTGTTGGTCAGAACGGGGCGATGGACGTCACGCCGATGATCCGCGTTGACGGCTACGCCATGCTCTACACCGGGCTGGTGCTGCTGGCGAGCCTCGCGACCTGTACTTTCGCCTACCCGTGGCTTGAGGGTTACAAGGACAACAAAGAAGAGTTCTACCTGCTGGTGCTGATCGCCGCGCTGGGCGGCATTCTGCTGGCCGGTGCGAATCATCTGGCGGCGCTGTTCCTCGGTATCGAACTGATTTCGCTACCGCTGTTCGGCCTGGTCGGCTACGCCTTCCGCCAGAAGCGTTCGCTGGAAGCGAGCATCAAATACACTATCCTCTCCGCTGCAGCCTCGTCTTTCCTGCTGTTCGGTATGGCGCTGGTGTATGCGAACTCCGGCAACCTGTCCTTCCTCGCGCTGGGTAAAAGCCTGGCGGACAATACGCTGCACGAGCCGCTGCTGCTGGCGGGCCTCGGTCTGATGATCGTCGGTCTTGGCTTTAAACTGTCGCTGGTGCCGTTCCATCTGTGGACGCCGGACGTTTACCAGGGCGCGCCTGCGCCGGTCTCCACCTTCCTGGCGACCGCCAGCAAGATCGCCATCTTCGGTGTGGTGATGCGTCTGTTCCTGTACATGCCAGTGGGCAACAGCGAAGCGGTACGCGTGGTGCTGGGCCTGATCGCCTTCGCCTCTATCATCTTCGGTAACCTGATGGCGCTGAGCCAGACCAACATTAAGCGTCTGCTCGGCTACTCTTCCATCTCCCACCTCGGCTATCTGCTGGTGGCGTTAATCGCCCTGCAGAGCGGCGAAATGTCGATGGAAGCCGTTGGCGTCTACCTGGCCGGTTATCTGTTCAGCAGCCTTGGTGCGTTCGGCGTGGTCAGCCTGATGTCCAGCCCGTACCGCGGTCCGGATGCGGACTCGCTGTTCTCCTACCGCGGCCTGTTCTGGCACCGTCCGATCCTGTCAGCGGTCATGACGGTGATGATGCTGTCGCTGGCCGGTATTCCGATGACCCTCGGCTTTATCGGTAAGTTCTACGTGCTGGCCGTCGGTGTGCATGCGCACCTGTGGTGGCTGGTTGCCGCAGTGGTTGTCGGCTCAGCGATTGGTCTCTACTACTATCTGCGAGTGGCAGTCAGCCTGTACCTGAGCGCACCCGAGCAACTGAACCGCGATGCGCCGTCGAACTGGCAGTACAGCGCTGGCGGTATCGTGGTGCTGATCTCTGCCCTGCTGGTGCTGGTGCTTGGTATCTGGCCGCAGCCGCTGATTAGCATCGTGCAGCTGGCGACGCCGCTGATGTAATCTGCGCTATAAATAAAAAAACCGCCGGGATGGCGGTTTTTTTATGCCCGGATTTTACGCCATCTTGTAGACCATAAAGTCTTCCGCCAATAGCGTATTGGCGAAAATCTCCCGGCATTCCGCCAGCATCTTCAGACAGCCTTCGGCATCGTAGCGCGAGCTAAAGTGGGTAGCGATTAGCGTGCCGACCCCCGCTTCTTTGGCAAGCGCCGCGGTCTGCTGGCTTGAGGAGTGGCCGCGGCTATTGGCTTTCTCCGCCATCGCCTGCTCAAGGGTGGTTTCGTGGACCATCACATCCGCCCCGCGAGCCATCTCCAGCGCCTGCGGGCAGGGGGCGGTATCGCCAAAGATGGCCAGCGTTTTACCCGGCGTCGCTGGCCCCAGATAGCGGCTGCCGTCAATGACCCGGCCATCTTCCAGCTCAACGCGCTGGCCGAGCTTGAGCTGATGGAACAGCGGCCCCGGACGCACGCCATCGGCAATCAGTTGGGCGGCATCTAGCGTTCCGGGTTTGTCATGCTGTTCGATGCGGTAGCCGTAGCACTCCACCGGATGACTGAGCGGGTACGCAGTGACCCGATAGCCCTCTTCGTCGAACACCAGACCAGGGCCGACTTCGATGATGGTGAGCGGATAGTCGGTCCACGAACCGCTCAGACGCAGCGCGGTCTCAACAAACTCTTTGAGCCCTTTTGGCCCGTAGAGGGTGAGGGGCAGAGAGTTCCCCTGCATCGAGCGGCTGCACAACAGGCCGGGCAGGCCGAACAGGTGGTCGCCGTGCAGATGAGTGATGAAAATTTTATTCAGTTTGCCGGGGTGATAGGGCGTGCGAAGAAACTGATGCTGGGTCCCTTCACCGCAGTCAAACAACCACATTTCGGCGCGGGTCGGCTGTTGCAAATTCAGTATTATCGACGTCATATTACGCGTACGGGTCGGCACCCCGGCGGATGTTCCTAAAAAAGTTAATTCCATCGTCCAGTGTCCTCAGGGCGAGTCGCAAAGTATCAGTATATCAATAAGGAGCTACAGATGATGACCTGGCAGGATCTCCACCATAGTGAACTCACCGTTCCCCAGCTGTATGCGCTGCTGAAATTGCGCAGTGAAGTTTTTGTCGTGGAGCAGCAGTGCGCCTATCAGGATGTCGACGGCGATGATTTGGTCGGTGAAAATCGCCATCTGCTCGGCTGGCGCGATGGCGAACTGCTGGCCTACGCGCGGATCCTCAAAAGCGAAGAGGAGTTTGCGCCGGTGGTGATTGGCCGGGTTATCGTTAGCCCCGCCGCCCGCGGTGAGAAGCTCGGCTATCAGCTGATGGAGCAGGCGCTGGCCAGTTGTCAGCAGTACTGGCCGCAAAAGGCAATTTACCTCGGGGCGCAGGCGCACCTGCAATCCTTTTACGCCCACTTCGGTTTTACGCCGGTGACCGAGGTCTATGATGAGGATGGCATCCCCCACATTGGCATGGCGCGAGAAAAGCGCGCTATCTGACCCCTCTGCACCCTCGTCCACACGCTGCTTTGGCCCGGCGAGCGGGTAAGATAAAACCCGCTCCCTCGTCATGGGTACTGCTATTCCGCCGTCGAACCCCTTATAATGTGGGGTTTTACTACCGTGGAGGTTTGCGTGCTGTCTGTTTCCACTGCGCTGGCCCGTTTGCAAGACGGCCTGGGTGAGTCTTTTCCAGACTCGCCCGGCACGCGAATTATCGATATTGCCTTTCCGCTGAATGATGCCTTCGATCCGCTACTATGGTGCGGCCAGCAACCGCAGTGGCCGCAGTTCTACTGGCAGCAGCGCAATGGCGATGAGGAACTGGCGGCGCTGGGGGCGGTAAAAACCTTTTCCTCGCTCGACGCGGCGAACCGCTTTTTATGCCAGACCGGGCGGCAGGATCTGCGCATCGGTGGCCTGAACGCGTTTGAACCGCAGCAGGGCAGCCTGGTGCTGCCGCGTCTGGAGTGGCGCCGGTGCGGCGGCAGGGCCGTGCTGCGGCTGGTGCTGCATAGTGATATCTCCCTGCGTGAGGATGCCGCGACGGCCCGCGCGTTTCTCGCCAGTCTGACCACCACTCAGGCGACCCCTGGCGCTATCCCGCCGCTACTGAGCGAGCGCCACTCATCCGACTATTCTCAATGGCAGGCAATGATTGCGCGGGCGACTAAGGCGATTAGCGCCGGTGAAATGGATAAAGTGGTACTGGCGCGGGCAACCGACCTGCAGTTTGCCGCGCCGCTGGACGCCGTGAGCATCATGGCGGCCAGCCGCCGCAGCAATCTTAACTGTTTTCATTTCCTGATGGCGTTTAATGCCCGGCAGGCATTTTTCGGCTCCACGCCGGAACGGCTGTGGCGCCGGCGCGGCGCGCTGCTGCGCACCGAAGCGCTGGCAGGGACCGTCGCGAACCATCAGGAAGACGCGAAGGCGCAGCAACTGGCCGACTGGTTGATGAAAGATGACAAAAACCAGCGGGAAAACATGCTGGTGGTAGAGGATATCTGCCAGCGCCTGCAGAGTGAGGCCTCGACGCTGGACGTCCTGCCGCCGCAGGTGGTGAGGCTGCGTAAGGTGCAGCATCTCAGGCGCTGCATCTGGACCGAGCTGGCGGCGCCTGACGACAGCCGCTGTCTGCTACAGCTGCAGCCCACCGCCGCAGTGGCCGGCCTGCCGCGTCGGGCGGCGCTGGCATTCATTCAGCGCCATGAACCCTTTGCCCGCGAATGGTATGCCGGGTCCGCCGGCTATCTGTCGCTGGCGCAAAGCGAGTTTTGCGTGGCGCTGCGTTCGGCGAAAGTGGACCACGACACCCTGCGGTTGTATGCCGGAGCGGGGATCGTCAGCGGCTCCGATGCGCAGCAGGAGTGGCAGGAGATTGACAACAAAGCGGCCGGGCTGCGCTCGCTGCTGTGTCCATAAGGCGGGAATGACGATGCATATCAAAACGTCGTCACTTTGCCTTATCTATACTTAGCATCAATATTTGATACCGGACAATTTCATGTCAGTAAGCGCATTTAACCGACGCTGGGCGGCGGTGATCCTGGAAGCTTTAACGCGCCATGGCGTGCAGCATATCTGCATCGCGCCGGGTTCGCGCTCGACACCCTTAACCCTGGCGGCGGCGGAAAACCGCGCCTTTATCCATCATACCCATTTCGACGAACGCGGCCTCGGCCACCTGGCGCTCGGCCTGGCGAAGGCCAGCCGGCAGCCGGTGGCGGTGATAGTCACCTCCGGGACCGCCACCGCAAACCTCTATCCGGCGCTGATTGAGGCGGGCCTCACCGGCGAAAAGCTGATCCTGTTGACCGCCGACCGTCCACCGGAGCTGATCGACTGCGGCGCGAACCAGGCGATCCGCCAGCCCGGAATGTTTGCCTCCCATCCGTCGCAGACGATTTCTCTGCCGCGTCCCTCGCAGGATATTCCTGCCCGCTGGCTGGTCTCAACCATCGACCAGGCGCTGGGGGCGCTGCACGCCGGCGGGGTGCATATCAACTGTCCGTTCGCCGAACCGCTGTATGGCGATATGGATGAGACCGGCGTGGAGTGGCAGCAGCAGCTCGGCAACTGGTGGCAGAGCGATAAACCCTGGCTGCGTCAGGCGCTGCAGTTAGAGAGCGAGAAGCAGCGCGACTGGTTCTTCTGGCGGCAAAAACGCGGCGTCGTCGTGGCGGGGAGAATGAGCGCCGCGGAAGGGAAAAAAGTGGCTGAGTGGGCGCAAACTCTCGGCTGGCCGCTGATCGGCGATGTCCTGTCGCAGACCGGGCAGCCGTTGCCGTGCGCCGACCTGTGGCTGGGCAACGGTAAAGCGGTCAGCGAACTGGCGCAGGCGCAGATCGTGGTGCAGCTCGGCAGCAGCCTGACCGGTAAACGCGTCCTCCAGTGGCAGGCGACCTGCGAGCCGGATGAATACTGGCTGGTGGATAATCTGCCAGGCCGCCTCGACCCGGCGCAGCACCGCGGCCGCCGTCTGCTCGCCAGCGTTGAGCGCTGGCTTGAGCTGCATCCGGCGGAAAAACGTCAGCCGTGGGCGACGGTGATCCCACAGCTTGCCGGGCAGGCGTGGCAGGCGGCGGTTGCCAGCAATGAGCCTTTTGGCGAAGCGCAGCTGGCGCAGCGTATTCGGCGCTATCTGCCGGAGCAGGGGCAACTGTTTGTCGGTAACAGTCTGGTGGTGCGCCTGATCGACGCCCTGGCGCAGCTACCGGCCGGGTATCCGGTTTACAGCAACCGCGGCGCCAGCGGGATTGATGGTTTAATCGCCACCGCCGCCGGCGTGCAGCGCGCCAGTGCGCGGCCGACACTGGCGATCGTCGGCGATCTGTCGACCTTATACGATCTCAACTCGCTGGCCCTGCTGCGCCAGGCGTCGGCGCCGCTGGTGCTGATCGTGGTGAATAACAACGGCGGACAGATTTTCTCTATGCTGCCGACGCCGCAGGACGAGCGCCGCCAGTTCTATTTAATGCCGCAGGACGTGGATTTCAGCCACGCGGCGGCGATGTTCGGCCTGGCCTATCATCGTCCCGATGACTGGCAGTCGCTGGATGAGGCGCTGGCGGGTGCCTGGCGCAGGGCGGGGGCGACGGTGATTGAGCTGGCGGTCAACGAGACTGACGGCACGCAGACTCTCCAGCAGCTGCTGGCGCAGGTAAGCCGCCTGTGACCCTCAGCGCCGCGGTCGACAACGGCCAGTCAGGTTATCCCTGGCTGGTGTTTCTGCACGGGTTTTCCGGCGACCGCGACGAGTGGCGTGAAGTGGGCGACGCTTTTCCCGCCTGGCCGCGTCTGTATCTCGATCTGCCGGGCCACGGCGGCTCCGCGGATATCGCGGTACAGGACTTTGCCGGGGTCAATACTCTGCTGCTGGCTACGCTTAATAGTTACAACATCCTTAACTACTGGCTGATTGGCTACTCACTGGGCGGCCGGGTGGCGATGAACTTCGCCTGTCAGCCGCGTGCGGGCCTGCGCGGCCTGGTCGTTGAAGGCGGCCATCCTGGCCTGCAGGATGCAGAAGCGCGGCAGGCGCGGCGCAGCAATGACCGCGCCTGGGCAGAACGTTTTCGCCGCGATCCGTTGGCGCAGGTCTTTGCCGACTGGTATCAGCAGCCGGTTTTTGCCTCACTGGATGCCGCGCAGCGCGAGTCATTGGTCGCCTTACGTAGCCGCAATAACGGCGCCACGCTGGCGGCGATGCTGCAGGCAACCTCCCTTGCCGGGCAGGCCGATCTGCGCGCGCCTCTGCAGGCGCGCGATTTTCCTTTTCACTACCTGTGTGGCGAACGCGACGCGAAGTTTCGCGCCATCGCGCAAGCGCTCGCTGCCGATACCCATATCATTCACCATGCCGGACACAACGCGCACCGGGACAACCCCGCCGCGGTGATTGCTTGTCTGGCGCAGATTCTGGCAAGTTAACTGAAGGACATTCTATGATCTCTCTTGATGAAGCAATGCTCTATGCCCCTGTGGAATGGCACGATTGTTCCGAAGGCTATACCGATATTCGCTATCACAAATCGGCCGACGGCATTGCCAAAATCACCATCAACCGCCCACAGGTACGCAACGCCTTCCGCCCGCTGACCGTCAAAGAGATGATTCAGGCGCTGGCGGATGCCCGCTATGACGACAATATCGGGGTGATTGTCCTGACCGGTGAAGGTGAGAAAGCCTTCTGCGCCGGCGGCGACCAGAAAGTTCGCGGCGACTACGGCGGCTATCAGGACGACTCCGGCGTTCACCACCTTAACGTGCTCGACTTCCAGCGCCAGATCCGCACCTGCCCGAAACCGGTGGTGGCGATGGTAGCCGGCTACTCTATCGGCGGCGGCCACGTGCTGCATATGATGTGCGATCTGACCATCGCGGCGGACAATGCCATCTTCGGCCAGACCGGGCCTAAAGTCGGTTCGTTTGACGGCGGCTGGGGCGCCTCCTATATGGCGCGTATCGTCGGGCAGAAAAAGGCGCGCGAAATCTGGTTCCTGTGCCGTCAGTATGATGCTCAGCAGGCGCTGGACATGGGGCTGGTAAACACTATAGTCCCGCTGGCTGATCTGGAAAAAGAGACCGTGCGCTGGTGCCGTGAAATGCTGCAAAACAGCCCGATGGCGCTGCGTTGCCTGAAAGCGGCGCTGAACGCCGACTGCGATGGCCAGGCCGGTCTGCAGGAGCTGGCGGGTAACGCCACCATGCTGTTCTACATGACGGAAGAAGGGCAGGAAGGCCGCAACGCCTTCAACCAGAAACGTCAGCCGGACTTCAGCAAATTTAAACGGAATCCATAATGCGCGTTTCGCAGGTTTACCGCTGGCAGATCCCGATGGACGCGGGCGTGGTTCTGCGCGAACGGCGGTTAAAAACCCGCGACGGGCTGTTCATCCACCTGCAGGAGGATGAACGGGAGGGCTGGGGGGAAATTTCTCCCCTGCCGGGATTCAGTGACGAGACGCTGGAAGAGGCGCAAACGGCGCTGCTGGCGTGGGCGCAGGCCTGGCGCGACGGCGCGGAACCGCCGCTTCCCACACTGCCTTCTGTCGCTTTTGGTATTAGCTGCGCGCAGGCGGAGCTTTACGGCGAACTACCGCTGGCCGCGGATTATCGCGCGGCGCCGCTCTGTTCCGGCGATCCGGATGAGCTGTTCGCCAAACTGGCGGCAATGCCCGGCGAGAAAGTCGCTAAGGTGAAAGTGGGGCTGTGGGAGGCGGTACGCGACGGCATGGTGGTTAATCTGCTACTGGAAGCCATCCCCGATCTCCAGCTGCGGCTGGATGCCAACCGGGCGTGGACGCCGCTTAAAGCGCAGCAGTTCGCCAAATACGTCAATCCCGCATATCGCCAGCGCATTGCCTTTCTTGAGGAACCCTGCAAAACGCGGGAGGACTCGCGGGCCTTTAGCTGCGAGACGGGGATCGCTATCGCCTGGGATGAAAGCCTGCGCGAGGCGGATTTCCGCTTTGTCGCGGAGCCCGGCGTGCGCGCGGTGGTGATCAAACCGACGCTGACCGGCAGTGTGCAAAAGGTTCAGCAACAGGTCGCCGCGGCACACGCCCTGGGGCTGAGCGCGGTGATTAGCTCGTCAATCGAGTCCAGCCTCGGGTTAACCCAGCTGGCGCGGGTTGCCGCCTGGCTGACGCCGCAGACCATCCCCGGACTCGATACGCTGGCGCTGATGAGCGCGCAACTGGTACGGCCGTGGCCGGAAAGTACGCTGCCGATGATCAACATTGATGCGCTGGAGCCGCTGCTGTGATGTTTTCCGACTGGCCATGGCGCCACTGGCGCCAGTTACGCGGTGAGGCGCAGGCGTTACGCCTGAACGATCGGCTGCTGACCTGGCGTGAGCTATGCGCGCGGGTTGACGCGCTGGCGGCCGGCTTTGCCGCGCAGGGCGTTATGGAAGGTCAGGGCGTGGCGCTCCGGGCCTACAACCAGCCGGAGACGCTACTCGCCTGGCTGGCATTGCTGCAGTGCGGGGCGCGGGTGCTGCCGCTGAATCCGCAGCTGCCAGAGGTGTTGCTGCAGGAACTGCTGCCTGCGTTAAACGTCCAGCATCAGCTGGTGCTGAATGGTGCTGCGCTGCCGGGGGATTTACCGGAGTTAACTCTGCAGGCGGCCGAAGGCGTCCATGCCGTTTGCTGGCATGGCGAACGGCTGGTGTCGATGACGTTAACCTCCGGCTCAACCGGCCTGCCGAAAGCGGCGGTACATAGCGCCAGCGCCCATCTGGCCAGCGCCGCTGGCGTGCTGGCGCTGATGCCGTTTGCCGCAGAAGACGACTGGCTACTGTCGCTGCCGTTGTTTCATGTCTCCGGGCAGGGGATCATCTGGCGCTGGCTGCTGGCCGGCGCGCGAATGACGGTGCGCGACAAGCAACCGCTGGCGCAGATGCTGCAGGGCTGTACCCATGCTTCGCTGGTGCCGACTCAGCTGTGGCGCCTGCTGAATGATGATGCTGCGCATTCCCTCAAGGCGGTGCTGCTCGGCGGCGCAGCGATCCCGGTCGAATTGACTGAGCGTGCACTCGCGCAGGGAATACGCAGTTTCTGCGGCTACGGCCTCACCGAGTTCGCTTCCACGGTCTGTGCCAAAGCGGCCGACGGCGCGGCGGATGTGGGCGAACCGCTGCCGGGGCGGGAGGTGAAAATTGTCGCCGGCGAGATCTGGCTGCGGGCGTCGAGTATGGCGGCGGGTTACTGGCGCGACGGTCAGTTATTGCCATTAACCAATGATGAAGGCTGGTTTGCAACACGCGATCGCGGGGAATTACACAATGGTCGGCTGACGGTTGTTGGGCGACTGGATAATCTTTTTTTTAGCGGCGGCGAAGGTATTCAACCGGAAGAGGTCGAGCGCGTGATACTCGCATATCCAGCGGTACAACAGGTGTTTATTGTACCGCTGGATGATGTCGAATATGGTCAACGCCCGGTCGCGGTGGTGGAATGCGATGACGGCTGCGAGTTGAGCGCGCTGGCGACATGGAGCGCTGAGCGGTTAGCGCGCTTCCAGCAGCCAGTGCGTTGGCTACGGCTGCCGGACACGTTAAAGAACGGTGGGATTAAGATTTCCCGTCAGGCGCTGCGCGAATGGGCCAGACAGCAGACGTATGCGACCGTATCGTAGCCACCCGCCATATCCCGCGGCATAACGCCGGGTGGGTTGAACGTGGTATGCTGGACTAAAGTAGCCCTTTCTGGCTGAGCGTAACGCGGGTGGCGGCATTGAGATCGTAGTTTTTGAGATCTTCTGCTTTGACCCAGGCGTAATCGTCAAACTCCTCGTTGATCGTCACGTCGCGATTGGCGCTGACGCAGTCGAAGATCAGGTAGATCATATAGATCGTTTCCTGCCGACCATCCGGGTAAGTTTTGACGCGGGTATCATCGCGAAAGCTCCACGGCGCGATATGGGTAAGGATGAGTTTTTCGCCAAGCTCTTCGCGTATTTCCCGCCGCAGCGCCTCTTCAATACGCTCCCCTGGCTCCACGCCGCCGCCGGATAAGGCCCATTGCCCGGGGAAAACCCCGCGGTCGGCGGCCATTTTGCAGAGCAGATAATGGCCTTCATTCTGGATAAGCGGGCAAACAATCGTCCTTTGACGCACGGTTTTTCTCCTTCAGAGGGATGGGGCGGTATGCCGATGAAATAGTTTGCGAGCCGCCTCGGTAAACCGCAAGCGAAATGCGGCCCTGGTCCTGTTGGGTGTTAAGTTAGGTGAAAATAATCGCATGGAGTTTCGCCATGGACAGGGCGCCCCATTCCCCGCATGACGCCGTATTTAAACACCTGTTGTCGCACCGGGCGACGGCAAAGGACTTCCTTGACATTCATCTCCCCGGACCGCTGAGCGCGTTATGCAACCTGAATACGCTGCAACTGGAATCCGGGAGCTTTATTGACGATGAGCTACGAGCGAGTCATTCCGATATCCTTTACTCGCTGCAAACGCAGGCGGGGGAGGGCTATATCTATCTGTTGATTGAGCACCAAAGCTCGGCGGACCGCCATATGGCCTTTCGCCTGATGCGCTATGCCATCGCCGCGATGCAACGTCATCTGGATAAGGGGCATACGCAGCTGCCGCTGGTTATCCCCCTGCTGTTTTATCATGGCCGCGTTTCGCCCTGGCCGTACCCGATGTGCTGGCTGGCAGGCTTTGCCGATCCGGACGTTGCGCGGCGGATCTATGGTGATGATTTTCCCTTAATCGATATCACCACCACCCCGGATGATGAAATCATGCGCCACCGGCGTGTGGCGATGCTGGAGCTGCTGCAGAAGCATATCCGCCAGCGCGACATGATGGACCTGCACGAGCAGCTGGTCAGCCTGTTAGCTCTGGGATACACTAGCCGCAGGCAGCTAAAGACGCTGCTGCATTATCTGTTACAGGCAGGAAACGCCGCCGATCCGGTCGCTTTTTTGCGCCATCTTGCGCAAAGCGTTCCCCGGCGGTCGCACAAGGAGACGCTCATGAATATTGCCCAGTTTCTGGAACAACGCGGCCATCAGCAAGGGTTAAAGCAAGGTCTGCAACAAGGTCTGGAGCAAGGTGAGCAGCAGACCGCGGAGCGTATTGCCCGGGCGATGCTCGCTAACGGGCTTGACCTGTCGCTGGTGGCGAAACTGACCGGCCTCGCCCCGGAATGTCTGGCCCGGCTGCAGCATTAATTATTCCCTTATCCACCCGCGCCGCGCCGATCGTGCGGCGTCAGTTCTCTGTTTTCGTCAATGTGTCAGCGTTAATCATAATAAACATGAATATTCATGGCGCTGAACGGGCGGTTCGTTATTCCGACAACGCCCGATGCCATAAAAAAACGCAACTGGTTACACTCTTGTGAAAATTCATTTCGCCAGGTCATTGATTCCTGACGGGTGCGCAGTAGAATTTTCAGGTTTTTTCGGGACTTCTTTGATTTTAATTTTCTGGATAGAGTAAATAATGAAAAAAAGCATTTTTATGGCGCTGGCTGGCGTCATGCTGGTTTCTTCCGCGGCCCATGCGATCAGCGTTACCGGTGAAGCAGGCGAGCATTACACCAATCTTGGCGTCGGGTTTGGCACGGAGTCTACTGGCCTGGCCGTTTCCGGTAACTGGCTGCATAGCGATAACGACGGCGACGCCGCGGGTTTAGGCCTGGGGCTCAATATTCCGCTGGGGCCGTTCCTCGCGACCGTGGGCGGTAAAGGCGTATACACCAACCCGAAACAGGGCGATGAAGGTTATGCGGCAGCGGTCGGCGGCGGCCTGCAGTGGAAAATCGGCGACAGCTTCCGCCTGTACGGCGACTACTACTACTCGCCGGATTCCCTCTCCAGCGGCATTGACAGCTATCAGGAAGCCAACGTCGGCGCCAGCTGGACCATCATGCGTCCGCTCAGCATCCAGGCAGGCTATCGCTATCTGAACCTGGCGGGCAAAGATGGCAACCGCGATAACACCATCGCCGACGGCCCGTACATCGGCGCCAGCGCCAGCTTCTAATCTCCTCCGGCGCGGTATCTTCTTGCCGCGCCAGATTTTCCTCCTCGTCAGCATCCCGCTTTGCGTTATAGTATTTGCCACCTGGCAGGCAAGGAGTGAGCAATGTTGAATGTGGAAATGCTGTCCACTGGCGATGAAGTGTTGCATGGTCAAATCGTTGATACCAATGCGGCATGGCTGGCGGATTTCTTTTTTAATCAGGGGTTACCGTTAACGCGCCGCCATACCGTTGGCGACGATCTTGATGCGCTGGTGGCGATTCTGCGCGAACGCAGCGAACAGGCGGATGTGCTGATCGTTAACGGCGGCCTAGGGCCGACCAGCGACGATCTGAGCGCGCTGGCCGCCGCCACCGCGAAAGGCGAAGGGCTTATTTTGCATCCGGAGTGGCTGGAAACCATGACCCGTTTCTTTGCCGAGCGCGGCCGGCCGATGGCGGAAAGTAACCGCAAGCAGGCGGAAATCCCCGCCAGCGCCGAAATGATCAATAACCCGGTCGGCACGGCCTGTGGCTTTGCCGTTCAGCTCAACCGCTGCCTGATGTTTTTCACCCCCGGTGTACCTTCTGAATTTAAGGTGATGGTCGAGCAGGAGATTTTACCGCGTCTGCGTCAGCGCTTTACGCTGCCGGAGCCGCCGGTATGCCTGCGTTTGACCACCTTTGGCCGCTCGGAGAGCGAGCTGGCGCAAAGCCTCAATCCGCTGACGTTACCGCCTGGCGTGGTGATGGGTTACCGTTCGGCGATGCCGATTATCGAACTCAAGCTAACCGGACCGGCTGACCAGCGTGACGCCATGCTGGCCCTGTGGCCGGAAGTCCGCAAGGTGGCTGGCGACAGTCTGATTTTCGAAGGCACGGAAGGGTTACCGGCGCAGATTGCGCGCTGCCTGCAGGAGCGGCAGCTGAGCCTGACGCTCAGCGAGCAGTTTACCGGCGGCCTGCTGGCGCTCCAGCTGTCCCGCGCCGGCGCGCCGCTGCTGGCCAGCGAAGTGGTCCCGGCGCAGGAGGAGACGCTGGCGCAGGCGGCTCGCTGGGCGGCCGAGCGGCGCATAAACCATTTTGCCGGCCTGGCCCTGGCGGTGAGCGGCCAGGAGAACGATCATCTTAACGTGGCCCTGGCCACCCCGGACGGCACCTTCGCGCTGCGGGTGAAGTTCAGCGTCACCCGCCACAGCCTGGCGGTACGCCAGGAAGTCTGCGCCATGATGGCATTAAACATGCTGCGTCGCTGGCTGAATGGTCAACCGCTGGCCAGCGAACATGGCTGGATTAACGTGGTGGATTCCCTCTCGCTGTAAGTCGTTTCCCCCGGCGCGCGGGCTTCTCCCGGGCGCCGGTTGTCCAGCCTGTTGTACTCTCCTGAAAAAATTCTGTGCGTTAAGTCGCAATAATCTGCAGCGGATGGTCCAGCATACGAGAAAACGATTGCCCCGCGATATCGCTCACACTTTACCGCCCGCACAATCGCAACACTGATTCCAGTATTCAGGATTGGAGTCCAGTATGTTGGAATCAACAAAAGTCCCGGCGCTGACCCGCGCGATTGAGATCCTCAATTTAATCAGCCGGATTGGCCCCTGCAGCGCAGCCACCATCATTGCCGAACTGGGGATCCCGAAAAGCACGGTTTATCTGCTGCTGGGCGAGCTAAAAAAGCAGCGCTTCATCAGTATGGATAATCAGGATAACTACTGCCTGTGGACCAAGCTGGTGGAGCTGGCCGGGCAGGCGCTGAGCAAAATGGATCTGCGCGAGCTGGCGCGTCCGCGCCTCACCCGGCTGATGGACGAGTGCGGCCTGCTTTGCCATCTGGGCATCATCGATCAGGGTAACGCCTACTACATTCTTAAAATTGAGTCTCCCGCCACCATTAGCGTGCGTTCGCACGAAGGCAAGAGCCTGTCGCTTTATCGCTCCGGGATCGGCAAATGTTTGCTGGCCTGGCAGCCCGCCAGCGTTCAGGCGTCGATTATCGACGACCTGCAGTGGGAGCGGGCCACGCCAACGACCATCACCGATGCTCAACAGCTGCGGGAGGAGCTGGGGCGCATTCGCGCTCGGGGCTGGAGCTTTGATAATGGCGAGGACTATCCGGACGTGCGCTGCGTGGCCGCGCCGGTGTTTAACGCCAATAACGACCTGACCGCCGCCATCTCGGTGGTGGGCACCCGTCTGCAAATCAATGAAGACAATCGCGATTATCTGGCCGGTAAGGCGATTGCCTGCGCGAAAGATATTTCCCGTCTGCTGGGGTGGAAAAGCCCCTTCGAACAACTCGCCTCATCATAAGGAGAACATCATGACCCTACCGAAAATTAAACACGTCCGCGCCTGGTTTACCGGCGGCGCCACAGCAGAGCAGGGCGCCGGCGGCGGTGATTACCACGACCAGGGGGCTAACCACTGGATTGACGATCATATCGCCACCCCGATGAGCAAATATAAAGAGTATGAGCAGTCCCGCCAGTCTTTTGGCATCAACGTGCTGGGGACGCTGATTGTGGAAGTGGAAGCCGACAACGGACAGACCGGCTTTGCGGTGTCGACGGCCGGGGAGATGGGCTGCTTTATCGTGGAAAAACATCTCAACCGCTTTATCGAAGGCAAATGCGTCAGCGATATCAAACTGATCCATGACCAGATGCTTAACGCCACCCTTTACTACGCGGGATCCGGCGGCCTGGTAATGAATACCCTCTCCTGTGTCGACCTGGCGCTGTGGGATCTGTTCGGGAAAGTGGTTGGCCTGCCGGTCTACAAACTGTTGGGCGGGGCAGTGCGCGACGAAATCCAGTTCTATGCCACCGGCGCGCGTCCGGACCTGGCGCAGGAGATGGGCTTTATCGGCGGCAAAATGCCCACCCACTGGGGGCCGCACGATGGCGACGCCGGGATCCGCAAAGACGTCGCCATGGTGGCGGATATGCGTGAAAAGTGCGGCCCGGATTTCTGGTTAATGCTGGACTGTTGGATGAGCCAGGACGTTAACTATGCCACCAAACTTGCCCATGCCTGCGCCCCTTATAACCTCAAGTGGATCGAAGAGTGCCTGCCGCCGCAGCAGTATGAAGGCTATCGCGAGCTGAAGCGCCAGGCGCCGGCCGGGATGATGGTGACCAGCGGCGAGCACCACGGCACACTGCAGTCCTTCCGCACCCTGTCGGAAACCGGCATCGATATTATGCAGCCCGACGTCGGCTGGTGCGGCGGCTTAACCACCCTGGTGGAGATCGCGGCCATCGCCAAAGCGCGCGGGCAGCTGGTGGTGCCCCACGGCTCGTCGGTTTACTCCCATCATGCGGTGATCACCTTCACCAACACGCCGTTCAGCGAGTTTCTGATGACCAGCCCGGACTGCGCCACGCTGCGTCCGCAGTTCGACCCGATCCTGCTCGGCGAGCCGGTGCCGGAGAGAGGGCGCATTCATAAATCGGTCCTGGATAAACCCGGCTTTGGCGTCGAGCTCAATCGCGACTGCAACCTGAAGCGTCCTTATCAACACTGATTGCGTCGGGCTGCCCGGCGGCCCGCGCCTGAGGATATTATGATGAGCAACACTCTGCTGGAGAGCGTGGTGAAGAAAAACCGCGCCCGCTTAATCCCCTTTATGCTGGCGCTGTACGTGCTGGCGTTTCTTGACCGTTCGAATATCGGTTTCGCCAAAGAGACCTACCAACTGGATACCGGGCTCAGCAATGAGGCCTACGCGCTGGGGGCCGGTATCTTCTTTGTGGTCTATGCCTTCCTCGGGGTGCCGGCCAATCTGCTGATGCGCAAATTTGGCGCCAGAAAATGGATCGGCTGCACCACGCTCCTGTGGGGCGTGCTGTCGGCGGCGATGGCGTGGGCGGATACGGAAGCGAAATTCCTGCTGGTACGTACCCTGCTGGGCGCGGCGGAGGCGGGCTTCTTTCCCGGAATGATCTACCTCACTTCGCAGTGGTTTCCCCAGCAAAACCGCGCCAGCATTATGGGGCTGTTTTATATGGGGGCGCCGCTGGCCCTGACGCTGGGATCGCCTTTATCCGGTGCGCTGCTGGAGATGCATGGGTTGATGGGCCATCCCGGCTGGTTCTGGATGTTTGTCATTGAAGGCCTGCTCGCCGTCGCCGCGGGAGCGTTCACCTTCTTCTGGCTGGACGATTCGCCGCAGCATGCCCGCTTCCTGAGCATGGAGGAGAAACAGGCGCTGATAAGCGAGCTGGCGCGCGAGGAGGAGAAAAAGATTGCCTCGCGCCTGTCCGATGCGCTGCGTAACGGGCGGGTCTGGCAGCTGGCGCTGATTTATCTGACCATTCAGGTGGCGGTCTATGGTCTGATTTTCTTCCTGCCCACCCAGGTTGCTGCGCTGCTGGGCACCAAAGTCGGCTTCGTTGCCTCGGTGGTGACGGCTATCCCGTGGGTGGCAGCGCTGTTTGGCACCTGGCTTATCCCTCGCTACTCCGATCGCACCGGCGAGCGGCGCAATATTGCCGCCCTGACGCTGCTGGCGGCGGCGGTCGGGATTGCGGTGTCCGGACTGGTGGCGCCGGTGCTGGCTATCATCGCGCTGTGCGTGGCGGCGGTTGGGGTGATTGCCGTGCAGCCGGTCTTCTGGACGATGCCGACGCAGCTGCTGTCCGGCACGGCCCTGGCCGCCGGGATTGGCTTTGTTAACCTGTTTGGCGCCATCGGCGGCTTTCTGGCGCCGATCGTGCGCGTGCAGGCCGAAACTTTGTTCGCCAGCAGCGCCGCCGGACTGTTAACCCTGGCCGGCGTCGCCATTGTCGGGGTGGTCATTATCTTTTCATTGAGCCTTACCCGCGCGGTACCCCAGCGCGGCAGCGTACAGCATTGAATAAAGGAATCGCTATGAACGCACTGTTATCTAACCCCTTCAAACGGGGATTATTACGCGGTGAGACGCAAATCGGCCTGTGGCTGAGCTCCACCTCCTCCTACATGGCCGAGATCGCCGCGACCTCGGGATACGACTGGCTGCTGATCGACGGCGAGCATGCGCCGAACACCATTCAGGACCTTTATCATCAGCTGCAGGCGATTGCTCCCTACGCCAGCCAGCCGGTCATTCGTCCGGTCGAGGGCAACCGCAGCCTGATAAAACAGGTGCTGGATATTGGCGCCAGAACGTTGCTGGTGCCGATGGTCGATACCGCCGAGCAGGCGCGGGAGGTGGTCTCAGCGACCCGTTATCCGCCCATCGGTAGCCGCGGTGTTGGCGCTGGCGTGGCGAGAGCGGCGCGCTGGGGAAGGATAGAGAATTATATGGCGGAGGCGAATGACGAACTCTGTCTGCTGATACAGGTCGAGAGCCGAACCGCGCTGGAGAATCTGGACGCGATTCTTGAGGTGGACGGCATTGACGGGGTGTTTATCGGTCCGGCGGATCTTTCCGCTTCACTGGGTCACCCGGACGATGCCGGCCATCCTGACGTGCAGCGGGTGATCGAGCAGAGCATCCGGCGCATTCGCGCGGCGGGGAAAGCGGCCGGATTTCTGGCGGTCGACCCGGCGATGGCAGAAAAATGTCTTGCCTGGGGGGCCAACTTCGTCGCCGTCGGGGTGGACACCATGCTGTATACCCAGGCGCTGGACCGCCGGCTGGCGATGTTCAAACCCACCTGCGCCCAGCCGCAGGAGAAAGCGAGCTATTAACTATTGATGGCGGAGGCTGGCGCTGGGCTCAGGCGAGCGCTTGCGCCAGTACCGTCAGCGGATACTCGCAGCGTTTGCGGGTGGACATCTCAATCTGCCACTTGCAGGTCTCGCAGTCGGTCACGACGATGTCGGCGCCGCTCTCCTCAATCTGGCGGAACAGCGGGGCGCCGATAGCCTGGGATACCGCATAATTCTCAGTTTTAAACCCGTAGGTGCCCGCGATGCCGCAGCACTGTGAATCCAGCACCTCCAGCTGCAGGCCGGGGATCAGCCGCAGCAGCTCGAGGGTATACAGCGACCAGCCCATCTTTTCCATATGACACGGGGTGTGATAGACCACCTTCAGCGGTAGCCGGCGCAGCGGTAGCGTCTTGCCGGCATCCAGCTGTTTCCAGATCCAGCGGGTGGCCAGCTCGACCCGATCGCGAAGATCGCTGTTGTCGACATCGAGGAGATGAGGGTATTCATCACGTAGCGTAAAGGTGCAGGTCGAGGAGGTGGCAATGATCGGCAGCGTGTTTTCCCGCATCGCAGCGACGTTACTCTGCGCCTGTTTACGCGCCTTGTCGAAAAAGCCGTTGGCGATCAGCGGCACGCCGCAGCATTTTTCCTTCGATAACAACTGCACGCCGGTACCCAGCGCGTTGACGACGCGGATCAGATCCTTACCCAGCTGCGGATGGTTATAGTTGACGTAGCAGCCATGAAAGAAGACCACCTGCTCAGGGTACTGCGCCTGTCTGGCCGCGAGCTGGCGGTAAGCGCGGCGGAAGGTGCCGAAGCCATATTTCGGTAGTGTGCGCCGGTGGTCGATTTTAAGCGCCGCGTCGAGCAGGCGGCGCACCGGTTTTAAACCGGTCGTGGCGTTGACCAGGGGGGCAAAGGGAGTGGAAAGGGTGCCCATCAGGTCGGTATGGCTGAGGATGGCGTCGCGCAGGGTCGGCTTTTGCTGGCCGTACTGTGCCCGGGCGCGCTGAATGATATCGCCAATTTTCACATCCGACGGGCAGGCAACCTCGCAGCGCTTGCAGTTAATGCAGTACTTCAGCGCCTCGTCGTACAGCGCGCCATCCTTCAGACGCAGACGTTCGCCGTCCGGCCCCGCCTGTTTCGGGCCGGGATAGCGTGGATTGACCCGACTTACCGGGCAGGTGGTGGTACAGACCGTGCACTTAATGCAGCTTTCAAAACGGGTATCGTTCATGGCCGGTCTCCGGCAAGGGCGTGGATCTGTCTGGCGGCGTGCAGCGCGGTGACGGCGCAGACGCCGCCGCCACAGCCGAGCTGAATGGCATCGAACCCGCCGATCAATGAGCCAATGGCGAACAGATTATGGAACGGCTGCCCGCCCAGCACGGGGCGCAGCAGGGCATCGGTTTTCACGCCGAAGCGCTGCCACGGTTGTGAGACGAAGAAATCGCGCTGGTACCAGCTTTCCCGTGGCAGGGTCTGCTGCAGATCGAGGCCGAGGATCGGCTCGCGCACGCTATCGCGAGTGGCGACAAGACCGTTGCTGAAAAAGCTGCCGCTGGCCAGCACGGTGAAACGCGGACGCAGCGCGACATCGCCGTGATTTCGCGTCCAGACGGCCTCGACGGCGCCCTGCTGATGGCTGATTTTCACCACTTCATCGCCAGCAAGCCAGGTGCCGCCCTCACGAATGAACTGGCGTTGCAGCTGAGAATGTAAACGCATCCCCGGCACCGAAGGCGGCAGCGTCGGCAGCAGACGCAGCGGGCAGGGCAGACGCGTCTGCAGCCAGCGGTACAGGCGATCGTCGGCGAGGCCAAAACAGGCGGGCATGATCAGCAGGTCATGCTGCTGTGCCAGCGGCAGCAGCGCTGCATGCAGGGCCGGCCATAGATTCTCATCATCCAGCACGCGGGCGATGTTAGCGGCGCGAAACTCGGTGGGGTTGTCACGCAGCACATCCAGCACCGGTAACTCGATTTCCACCGCCGCGGCGGTAACTCCGTGTTGACCGAGCGCGGCGGCGGCGAGATGCGGCTGAAAATCAGCAAAACCGCTAATCCCTACCAGGCATACGTGTTGCTGCGCGAAGGGTGCCAGCGGAACCTCTTCCGGCGACAGCCACGCCGGTCGCAACGTCCCCAGCGGGGTCACCCGCAGATGAGGTTGGCGCGCTTCGCCTTGCATGTTCGCGCCGCAGGCGGCCAGCAGGGCTTCGGTCTGTGTCGCGTATTCGAGTACCGCCCCGGCGCCGAGCCGGGAATAAGGGTGTTCAGGAAGCTGTTCAGCGAGTTGCTGCAGACCTTGTGCGACGTCAGTAACGTTATCGCCGTTCGGCAGCGCCGAGAGCAGGTCTAACGACGCGGAGGAAAAATGCAGCGCGCTCTGCCCGCGGCTGATAATGACGCTGCGCAGGCCGTACTGATTCAGCGCCAGCCCGCACAACAGGCCGGCGAGCCCGCCGCCGACAATTGCGCAATCAAACTTCATCCTGGTGCTCCTGTGGCAGTCCGCACAGGCCGAGGTAGACCCAGCGGGTGAATTCGCTTTCGCGCAGTGCGTCGCCCCAGGCGATGGGCTGCACGCCCTTCCAGCGTTCATTGAGAAACGCCGAGAGCTGGGTCAACGACTGCGCGGGGGTGGTGACGTTAAAGCGCTGCAACATTCCGGCAGCGCGGCAGGCGCAGAGTTCCCCCTGGCAGGTGCCCATGCCAATCCGGGTGCGGCGGCGCAGGTCGAGGAGGGTGTTGACCGCCAGATTTTCCACCGCGTATTTCACTTCGCCAGCGGTAACGGCTTCGCATTCGCAGACCAGGCTACGGTGCTGGCGGCTATCGCCAAGCCAGGCCGGAGTGCGATCGCCGTGACGGTAGACGGCCGAGCCGCGCAGCGGGGTGGGGAGGGAGATAATTTTTTGCAGGGTACTTTCCGTTGGCTCCTGTGAACCGGGCAGCGGGGTCTCGGCCGTGCTACAGGGGGTGGTGTTTCCCAGCTTACGACAGACGGCGTCGGTGGCCCACTCGGCCATCAGGCGATAGGTCATCAGCTTGCCGCCGGTGATAGTAATGAAGCCTTCCATACCGTCACGCTGGGCATGGTCGAGCAGGACGATGCCGCGGCTGACGCTGCGCCCGCTGGGATCGTTATCGCTGGCCACCAGCGGGCGGACGCCGGAGTAGGCGCGGAGGATCCGGGTGCGGCCCATGATCGGCGCCAGCTTTTCGCCTTCGCGCAGCAGGGTATCGACTTCCGCCGTCGTTACCCGGTTGTCGTCAATGTCGTCATAAGGAATATGCATTGAGGTGGTGCCGATCAGCGAGATGGTATCCCCGGGCACCAGAATATCGGCGTCGGCCGGCTTACGGCAGCGGTTGATCACCAGGTTGTTAATCCGGTGGTCAAGGATCAACAGCGATCCCTTCGCCGGGAACATGGTGATGCGCAGGTCGGCATATTGCGCAATGCGCTGCCCCCAGATCCCGGCGGCGTTAACCACCACCCCGGCGTACAGCGTGCGGGCCTGGTGAAGTTGGCGGTCGTATACCTGGACGCCACAGACGCGATCGCTCTGGCGCAGCAGGCTTGTTACTTCGCAGCCGGTAAGGATCTGCGCGCCGTGTTCGCGGGCGTCGAGCATATTGGCTGCGGTGAGGCGAAACGGGTCGATGGTGCCGTCCGGGACCTGCACTGCGCCCAGCAGCGTCGGGTTGACGGCGGGCTCCTGGCGCAGCGCGTCCTGCGGCGAGAGCGGCGTGGCCTCTATGCCAGCCTGCCGACAGGCGTCGATAAAGGTTTGCTGCCAGGCCATGTCATCTTCAGGCAGGGTGATAAACAGCCCATTGGTCGGTTCAATGCAGTGGCGGGCGATGCGGCGCAGGATGCGGTTCTCACTGATGCATTCGCGGGCGGATTCGTTGTCGGTCACCGCATAGCGGGCGCCGCTGTGCAGCAGTCCATGATTACGGCCGGTGGCCCCGGTGGCGATATCATGGCGCTCAATGAGCAGCGTTCGTAATCCGCGCCGGGCGCAGTCGCGGGCGATACCGGCGCCGGTTGCTCCGCCGCCGATGATAATGACCTCGCTATCAAGACGTCCCGTCATCTTCAGCTCCTCTGCTTTCGTTTAATGCCATTTAGCCACAATTCATAAGGTTATTGTTTGATTTCGAGCATATTCGCGCGTTATTTGAGCGTGTTATGTGATTTCGTGCTCACATTAGAACGTTTTGTCATATTTCTGTAACAAATTGTGCGATGTTTCACAGTATCAACTCTACGTATTGCCTACCATCGCGACCATATTTGAAGTTGGTGATTAATCTGGGATTTTGTCGTGACGTCAGTAGAAAACAGCAAGGGCCACGGAGGCTGATATGTTAAGTATTTTTAAACCCGCCGCGCATAAAGCGCGTTTGCCAGCAGCGGAGATCGACCCGCTGTATCGTCGATTACGCTGGCAGATTTTCATTGGCATCTTTTTTGGTTATGCCGCTTACTATCTGGTTCGTAAGAACTTTGCCCTGGCGATGCCTTATCTGATTGAGCAGGGCTTCTCCCGTGGCGACCTCGGTTTCGCCCTTTCCGGCATCTCCATCGCCTACGGATTTTCGAAATTCATCATGGGCTCGGTCTCTGACCGCTCGAATCCGCGCATTTTCCTGCCGGCCGGCTTGATCCTCGCCGCGCTGGTGATGCTGGTGATGGGCTTTGTACCGTGGGCGACTTCCAGCATCATGATCATGTTCGTATTGCTGTTTCTTTGCGGATGGTTCCAGGGGATGGGCTGGCCGCCGTGCGGCCGGACCATGGTGCACTGGTGGTCGCAGAAAGAGCGCGGTGGGATTGTCTCGGTGTGGAACTGCGCGCATAACGTCGGCGGCGGTATTCCGCCGCTGCTGTTCCTGCTGGGGATGGCGTGGTTTAACGACTGGCACGCGGCGCTGTATATGCCGGCTTTCGGCGCGATCCTGCTGGCGATTTTTGCCTTCGCGATGATGCGCGATACCCCGCAGTCCTGCGGTCTGCCGCCGATCGAAGAGTATAAAAACGACTATCCGGATGACTATAGTGAAAAGCACGAAGAAGAGCTGACGGCGAAGCAGATCTTTATGCAGTACATTCTGCCGAACAAGCTGCTGTGGTACATCGCTATCGCTAACGTCTTCGTTTATCTGCTGCGCTACGGCATTCTGGACTGGTCGCCGACCTACCTGAAAGAGGTCAAACACTTCGCGCTGGATAAATCCTCCTGGGCCTACTTCCTGTACGAGTACGCGGGGATCCCTGGCACCCTGCTGTGCGGCTGGATGTCGGACAAAGTGTTTAAAGGCAACCGCGGCGCGACCGGCGTGTTCTTTATGACCCTGGTGACCATCGCCACTGTCGTTTACTGGCTCAATCCGCCGGGCAA
Organism: Klebsiella sp. HMSC25G12; assembly: GCF_001807705.1. Taxonomy (NCBI): domain Bacteria; kingdom Pseudomonadati; phylum Pseudomonadota; class Gammaproteobacteria; order Enterobacterales; family Enterobacteriaceae; genus Klebsiella; species Klebsiella sp. HMSC25G12. The sequence continues at coordinate 70,544 of NZ_KV789804.1, forward strand.
TCCGGGCGTCGATATGGCCTGTATGATTATTATCGGCTTCCTGATCTACGGCCCGGTGATGCTGATCGGTCTGCATGCCCTCGAGCTGGCGCCGAAAAAAGCCGCCGGTACCGCCGCGGGCTTCACCGGCCTGTTCGGCTATCTTGGCGGTTCCGTGGCGGCGAGCGCCATCGTCGGCTACACCGTCGATTTCTTCGGCTGGGACGGCGGCTTCATGGTGATGATCGGCGGCAGCGTGCTGGCGGTTATCCTGCTGGTTATCGTGATGCTTGGCGAGCGTCGTCATCATCAACAACTGAAACAAGCCTAAGGAGCGACGATGAACATGAAACTCACCGCGCTAATGAGCGGCATGATTTTGGCCAGTTCGGCGCTGTGCTTCAGCGCTGTCGCAGCGGAGAAAATGGTCATCGCCCACCGCGGCGCCAGCGGGTATCTGCCGGAACATACCCTGCCGGCGAAAGCGATGGCTTACGCTCAGGGGGCGGATTACCTTGAGCAAGATCTGGTGATGACCAAAGACGACCGGCTGGTGGTGTTGCACGACCATTATCTCGATCGGGTGACTGACATTGCGCAGCGTTTCCCGCAGCGGGCGCGTCAAGACGGTCGTTTTTACGCTATTGACTTTACCCTGGCCGAGATTAAGTCGTTGAAGTTTACCGAAGGTTTTGAGCCGAAAAATGGTAAGAACGTGCAAACCTATCCCGGGCGTTTCCCGATGGGCAAATCCGATTTCCGCATTCATACCTTTGAAGAAGAGATTGAGTTTGTCCAGGGGCTGAACCATTCGACGGGTAAAAATATCGGTATCTACCCGGAAATCAAAGCGCCGTGGTTCCACCATCAGGAAGGCAAAGATATTGCCGCCAGCACGCTGAAAGTGCTGAAGGAATATGGCTATACCAGCAAGCAGGATAAGGTTTATCTGCAGTGCTTTGACGCCAACGAGCTCAAACGTATCAAAAATGAGCTGGAACCGAAGATGGGCATGGATCTCAATCTGGTGCAGCTCATCGCCTATACCGACTGGAATGAAACCCAGCAGAAACAGGCAGATGGCAAATGGGTGAACTACAGCTACGACTGGATGTTCCAGCCGGGTGCGATGGCGCAGATTGCGCAGTACGCCGACGGTATTGGCCCGGATTACCATATGCTGGTGGCGGAAGGCTCGAAGCCGGGCGCGGTGAAGCTGACGGCGATGGTGAAAGAGGCGCATGCCAGCCATCTGCAGGTGCATCCGTACACCGTGCGCGCGGATCAGTTGCCGGAGTACGCCACTAACGTTAATCAGCTCTATGACCTGCTGTATCACCAGGCGGGCGTCGACGGCTTGTTTACCGATTTCCCGGATAAAGCGGTGCAGTTCCTGGACGCGAAATAAAACAAAAGGGCCGTAAGGCCCTTTTATGTTTTCCCCCTCTCCCTATGGGAGAGGGCCGGGGTGAGGGCATCAGGCCGCACACATCGACAACACTTACATCTCGATCTCAATATCGCCTTTCGCCCGGCAGCAGCAGGGCAAAATTTCCCCCGGCTGGATAAAGGCCAGCGGCTCGGTCAGCCAGTCAACCTGGCCGGAAACCAGACGCGTGCGGCAGGAACCGCAATAGCCTTCGCGGCACTGATATTCCACATCGATATTATGCGACTCCAGCGCCGCCAGCAAAGAAGGGTGTTCATCCTGACACTCAAGGCGAGTGTCAGAGATTTTCAGGAAAATCCGCTTCATTACAGCTGGAAATTGCTCAGGTCGTCGGCATCGACTTCAGAATCGATCTGGCCGACGAGATACGAGCTGACTTCCACTTCCTGCGGCGCCACCTGGACGTTATCGGAGACCAGCCAGGTGTTGATCCATGGGATTGGGTTGGAGCGGGTCTGGAATGGCAGATCGAGGCCCACCGCCTGCATGCGGATATTGGTGATGTACTCGACGTACTGGCAGAGAATATCTTTGTTCAGGCCGATCATTGAGCCGTCGCGGAACAGATAGTCCGCCCACTCTTTCTCCTGCTGCGCCGCCAGCACGAACAGGTCATAGCACTCCTGCTTGCACTCTTCGGCGATTTCCGCCATCTCCGGATCGTCGCTGCCGGAGCGCAGCAGGTTCAGCATATGCTGGGTGCCGGTCAGGTGCAGCGCTTCATCGCGAGCGATCAGGCGGATAATTTTGGCGTTACCTTCCATCAGCTTGCGCTCGGCGAAAGCGAAGGAGCAGGCGAAGCTAACGTAGAAGCGGATCGCTTCCAGGGCGTTAACGCTCATCAGACACAAATAGAGTTTCTTTTTCAGCTCGCGCAGATTCACGGTCACGGTTTTACCGTTGACGGTGTGGGTGCCTTCACCCAGAAGATGCCAGTAGCTGGTCATTTCGATCAGCGAATCGTAATAGTGAGAGATGCCTTCCGCACGTTTCTGGATCTGCTCGTTGGTCACGATATCGTCGAACACGGTCGCCGGATCGTTGACGATGTTGCGGATGATATGGGTGTAGGAGCGTGAGTGGATGGTCTCGGAGAAGGCCCAGGTTTCCACCCAGGTTTCCAGCTCCGGGATGGAGATCAGCGGCAGCAGCGCGACGTTCGGGCTGCGGCCCTGGATGGAATCGAGCAGCGTCTGGTACTTCAGGTTGCTGATGAAAATATGTTTTTCATGTTCCGGCAGCGCCTGGTAGTCGATGCGATCGCGGGAAACGTCAACCTCTTCCGGACGCCAGAAGAAGGAGAGCTGCTTTTCAATCAGCTTTTCAAAGATGTCATATTTTTGCTGATCGTAGCGGGCCACGTTAACCGGCTGGCCAAAAAACATCGGTTCCAGCAGCTGATCGTTTTTCGTCTGTGAAAAAGTGGTGTATGCCATTGAAGTGAGTCCTGTTGAAATGTATTGCCCGGCGGTACTGCATTGGCCGGGCCTACACAATCGTAGGCCGGGTAAGCATCGCGCCACCCGGCAAAAATAACTTAGATCTTACAAGCGCCGCTTTCGCAGCCGTCGTCCTGGATGGACGGGGCCAGGTCATCCTGAGCGTCTTCTGCGCCATCACGGGTGTTGTGATAGTACAGCGTTTTGACACCGAATTTATAGGCGTTGAGCAGGTCTTTGAGCAACTGCTGCATCGGCACTTTTCCGGACGGGAAGCGCGTCGGATCGTAGTTGGTGTTGGCAGAGATCGACTGGTCGATAAACTTCTGCATGATACCCACCAGCTGCAGATAACCGTCGTTGTTCGGCATTTCCCACAGCAGCTCATAGGCGTTCTGCAGATTTTCGTAATCCGGCACCACCTGGCGCAGGATACCGTCCTTGGACGCTTTGATACTGACGTGGCCGCGCGGCGGCTCAATGCCGTTGGTGGCGTTGGAGATCTGCGACGAGGTCTCGGACGGCATCAGTGCGGAGAGCGTGGAGTTACGCAGACCGTGGGTTTTAATGGATTCGCGCAATGCTTCCCAGTCGAAGTGCAGAGATTCGCTGACGATGCCGTCCAGGTCTTTCTTATAGGTATCGATCGGCAGGATACCCTGCGCATAGGTGGTTTCATTGAACCACGGGCAGGCGGCCTGCTCGATAGCCAGCTCGTTGGAGGCCTTCAGCAGGTAGTACTGAATCGCTTCGAAGGTTTTGTGCGTCAGGTTGTTGGCGCTGCCGTCGGAGTAGCGTTTGCCATGCTTCGCCAGATAGTAAGCGAAGTTGATCACGCCGATGCCCAGCGTACGACGCCCCATCGCGCCGCGTTTGGCGGCCGGGATCGGGTAATCCTGATAGTCCAGCAGTGCATCCAGGGCACGCACCGCCAGCACCGCCAGCTCTTCCAGCTCGTCGAGGCTGTCAATCGCGCCGAGGTTGAAGGCCGACAGGGTGCACAGCGCGATTTCGCCGTTTTCGTCGTTGACGTCTTCCAGCGGTTTGGTCGGCAGGGCGATCTCCAGGCACAGGTTAGACTGACGCACCGGGGCGACTACCGGATCGAACGGGCTGTGGGTGTTGCAGTGGTCGACGTTCTGGATGTAGATGCGGCCGGTAGAGGCGCGTTCCTGCATCATCAGCGAGAACAGCTCAACGGCTTTAATACGCTGCTTGCGAATGCTGTCGTCCTGCTCGTACTGGGTGTACAGGCGCTCAAACTCGTCCTGATCGGCAAAGAAGGCGTCATACAGGCCCGGGACATCGGAAGGGCTGAACAGGGTAATGTCGCCGCCCTTCAGCAGACGGGTGTACATCAGCTTGTTGATCTGTACGCCGTAGTCCATATGACGAACGCGGTTGGCGTCGGTACCGCGGTTGTTTTTCAGCACCAGCAGGCTTTCCACTTCCAGATGCCACATTGGGTAGAAGAGGGTCGCCGCGCCGCCGCGAACGCCGCCCTGCGAGCAGGATTTCACCGCGGTCTGGAAATGTTTGTAGAACGGAATGCAACCGGTGTGGAAGGCTTCGCCGCCGCGGATCGGGCTGCCCAGCGCGCGAATGCGCCCGGCGTTGATGCCGATCCCGGCGCGCTGGGAAACGTATTTCACAATCGCGCTGGAGGTGGCGTTGATGGAATCCAGGCTGTCGCCGCACTCGATCAGCACGCAGGAGCTGAACTGACGGGTTGGGGTGCGCACGCCGGACATGATTGGCGTCGGCAGCGAGATTTTAAAGGTCGATACCGCGTCGTAGAAACGCTTAATGTAGTCCAGACGGGTTTCGCGCGGGTAGTTCGAGAACAGACACGCGGCGACCAGAATATAGAGGAACTGTGCGCTCTCATAAATTTCGCCGGTAACGCGGTTTTGTACCAGATACTTGCCTTCCAGCTGCTTAACGGCTGCGTAGGAGAAGTTCATGTCGCGCCAGTGGTCGAGGAAACCGTCCATCTGCTGGAACTCTTCTTCCGTGTAGTCTTCCAGCAGATGATGATCGTATTTACCCTTCTCGACCATCTTCACCACGTGATCGTAGAGCGCCGGCGGCTCAAACTGGCCGAAGGCTTTTTTACGCAAATGGAAAATCGCCAGACGCGCGGCGAGGTACTGGTAATCCGGCGCGTCGCGGGAGATCAAATCCGCAGCGGCTTTAATAATGGTTTCGTGGATGTCCGCGGTTTTGATGCCGTCATAGAACTGGATATGAGAGCGCAGCTCTACCTGGGAAATCGAAACGTTATTCAGTCCTTCTGCCGCCCAATCCAGTACGCGATGGATTTTGTCGAGATTGATGCGCTCGGTGGTCCCGTCGCGCTTTGTCACCAGCAGACTCTGATTCATGTGGATTTTACCTGTCCGTGAAAGAAAATATCCCCCGTTTATCCACAGAAGGCCGTTGTGACTAACTCTGTGGATAAATACTATATGTAGGGGGTTGTCGATAAAAGAAACGCTATATGGTGAGTATTTTAGTAAGGAATCTTTTGAGTACAAGGGTTGATTTTGACGTTAAATTGAGGTTGCGGAAGGGTAATAATCCGCAAGTCCACGTCGCATAAGGCCTGGAGAAGAAGTCAATAAAACAGAAAAAAAAATGAAAATTTGATCGAGTGCTGATTTCTTCATCGGAAGAAATAATCACGCGGCTTGATGCCGCGCAATCATCATAAGCGCAGGTGCTGACCTCAGTCCTGTTTGGCGGTCGTATGCAACATATAGTTAACATCAACCCCCGGCGCTAACTTGAAGGTGTTGGTCAGCGGATTGTAATGCAGACCGATGATATGCTGCTCTTTCAGAGTAGTCTGATCTACCCAGCTCAGCAGCTCGGCCGGTTTGATAAACTTCTTCACATCATGAGTGCCCTTAGGCACCATCTTCATGACATATTCCGCACCGACCACCGCCATCAGCCAGGCCTTGCCGTTGCGGTTGATGGTGGAGAAGAAGACCTGGCCGCCGGGCTTCACCAGCCGCGCGCAGGCATGCACCACCGACTGCGGGTCGGGCACGTGCTCCAGCATCTCCATGCAGGTCACGACGTCATACTGCTGCGGATGCTTCGCGGCATGTTCCTCAACCGTTTCCTGAACATAGTCCACCTGAATACCGCTCTCCAGGGCGTGCAGCTTCGCGACCTGCAGCGGTTCGGCGCCCATGTCCAGTCCGGTGACCGTCGCACCTTCGCGCGCCATGCTCTCGGCGAGAATGCCGCCGCCGCAGCCGACATCGAGGACTTTTTTACCGAACAGGCCGCCGGAGCGTTCGGCGATATAGCCCAGCCGCAGCGGGTTGATGCGGTGGAGCGGTTTGAACTCGCCCTCCAGATCCCACCAGCGCGAGGCGACGGCTTCGAATTTGGCGATTTCAGCATGATCGACGTTAGGGGCTACCGACGTTTTTTCGGCATTCATGGGCGCTTTTACTCCTTTTCTGTTCAGACCTGCGAGTATATCAGCAGCGCGCCATGAATAAACCGTATTGCTTTACCTCTATTAGCGCGGCTGTGTTATAATTTGCGACCTTTGAATCCGGGATACAGTAGAGGGATAGCGGTTAGATGAGCGACCTTGCGAGAGAAATTACACCGGTCAACATTGAGGAAGAGCTTAAGAACTCTTATCTGGATTATGCGATGTCGGTCATTGTTGGCCGTGCGCTGCCGGATGTCCGAGATGGCCTGAAGCCGGTACACCGTCGCGTACTTTACGCCATGAACGTATTGGGCAATGACTGGAACAAAGCCTATAAAAAATCAGCCCGTGTCGTTGGTGACGTAATCGGTAAATACCACCCGCACGGCGACTCCGCGGTATACGACACCATCGTTCGTATGGCGCAGCCGTTCTCGCTGCGTTACATGCTGGTGGACGGCCAGGGTAACTTCGGTTCCATCGACGGCGACTCCGCCGCGGCGATGCGTTATACCGAAATTCGTCTGGCGAAAATCGCTCATGAGCTGATGGCCGATCTTGAAAAAGAGACGGTCGATTTCGTCGACAACTATGACGGTACGGAGCGTATTCCGGACGTCATGCCGACCAAAATTCCTAACCTGCTGGTGAACGGCGCCTCCGGGATCGCCGTAGGGATGGCGACCAATATACCGCCGCATAACCTGACGGAAGTGATCAACGGCTGTCTGGCGTATGTTGACGATGAAGACATCAGCATTGAAGGGTTGATGGCGCATATTCCAGGCCCTGATTTCCCGACCGCCGCCATTATTAATGGCCGTCGTGGCATTGAAGAGGCTTACCGCACCGGTCGCGGTAAAGTGTACATCCGCGCGCGCGCGGAAGTGGAAGTGGACGCGAAATCCGGCCGCGAAACCATCATCGTGCACGAAATTCCGTATCAGGTGAACAAAGCGCGCCTGATTGAGAAAATCGCCGAGCTGGTCAAAGAAAAACGCGTGGAAGGCATCAGCGCGCTGCGTGACGAGTCTGATAAAGACGGGATGCGCATCGTGATTGAAGTGAAGCGCGATGCGGTAGGGGAAGTGGTGCTCAACAACCTCTATTCCCAGACCCAGCTGCAGGTCTCCTTCGGCATCAACATGGTTGCTCTGCACCATGGTCAGCCGAAGATCATGAACCTGAAGGACATCATCGCCGCGTTTGTACGCCACCGCCGTGAAGTGGTGACCCGTCGTACGATTTTCGAACTGCGCAAAGCGCGCGACCGGGCGCATATCCTCGAAGCGCTGGCCGTTGCGCTGGCCAACATCGACCCGATTATCGAACTGATCCGTCGCGCGCCGACCCCGGCAGAAGCGAAAGTGGCGCTGGTTGCCCAGGCGTGGGATCTCGGTAACGTTGCGGCGATGCTGGAGCGCGCCGGTGATGACGCCGCGCGTCCGGAATGGCTGGAGCCAGAGTTCGGCGTGCGCGACGGTAAATACTACCTGACCGAGCAGCAGGCTCAGGCGATTCTGGATCTGCGTCTGCAGAAACTGACCGGCCTTGAGCATGAAAAACTGCTCGACGAATATAAAGAGCTGCTGGAGCAGATCGCGGAACTGCTGCACATTCTCGGCAGCGCCGACCGTCTGATGGAAGTGATTCGCGAAGAGCTGGAACTGATCCGCGACCAGTTCGGCGACGAACGTCGTACCGAAATCACTGCCAACAGCGCTGATATTAACATCGAAGATCTGATCAACCAGGAAGATGTGGTGGTCACCCTGTCGCATCAGGGCTATGTGAAGTATCAGCCGCTGACCGACTATGAAGCACAGCGTCGTGGCGGTAAAGGCAAGTCAGCAGCGCGCATTAAAGAAGAAGACTTTATCGACCGCCTGCTGGTGGCTAACACCCATGACACCATCCTCTGCTTCTCGAGCCGTGGCCGTCTGTACTGGATGAAGGTCTATCAGCTGCCGGAAGCCAGTCGCGGCGCGCGCGGTCGTCCGATCGTCAACCTGCTGCCGCTGGAAGCCGATGAGCGTATCACCGCCATCCTGCCGGTCCGCGAGTACGAAGAGGGCGTCAACGTCTTTATGGCGACCGCCAGCGGTACCGTGAAGAAAACCGCGCTGACCGAGTTCAGCCGTCCGCGTTCCGCCGGTATCATCGCGGTCAATCTGAACGAAGGCGATGAGCTGATCGGCGTCGATCTGACCTCTGGTCAGGACGAAGTGATGCTGTTCTCCGCGGCCGGTAAGGTTGTGCGCTTCAAAGAAGACGCCGTTCGCGCCATGGGCCGTACCGCCACCGGCGTACGCGGCATCAAGCTGGCGGAAAACGACAGCGTCGTCTCGCTGATTATTCCGCGCGGCGAAGGCGCGATCCTGACGGTAACGCAAAACGGTTACGGTAAACGTACCGCAGCGGCGGAGTATCCGACCAAATCGCGTGCCACTCAGGGCGTTATCTCGATCAAAGTCACCGAGCGTAACGGCTCCGTTGTGGGCGCCGTGCAGGTGGATGACTGCGATCAGATCATGATGATCACCGACGCCGGGACGCTGGTTCGTACCCGCGTTTCCGAAGTGAGCATCGTGGGCCGTAACACCCAGGGTGTGATCCTCATCCGCACCGCGGAAGATGAAAACGTGGTGGGTCTGCAGCGCGTGGCAGAGCCGGTGGACGACGAAGAACTGGATGCCATCGACGGTAGCGTAGCGGAAGGCGATGACGATATCGCCCCGGAAGCGGATACCGATGACGACATCGCCGAAGACGAAGAGTAATCGTCCCAGGTAAATGTTCTGAAAGGGCCGGGTATTCTCCCGGCCCTTTTTGCATTAAGATTGCGGCAAAGCCGGTTTACCGCTACTTTAACCCCATTCTGTTGAGTCCCTGACGGCCGAGCATCGCCACATTGAAATATCTTGCCTCGTTTCATACAACCCTGAAGGTTTCACGTTATCTGTTCAGAGCGCTGGCGGTATTACTGTGGCTGCTGATTGCGTTTGTCTCTGTGTTCTATATCGTCAATGCCCTGCACGAGCGGGAAGCCGAGATCCATCAGGAGCTCAATCTCAACGCCGATCAGGCCCAGCGCTATATTCAGCGTACGGCGGACGTGATTAAAGAGCTGAAGTACGTCGCCGGTAACCGCTTGTCGGCAGGGGACGCGGTAGCGCAAGGGCAAAACGGCGATATCGCGGTGCCCAACTTTGAACCCCTGTACCCAGATTCCGACTGCAGCGCGATGAGCAGCACCTGGCGTAATTCGCTGCAATCACTGGCGTGGTTTATGCGCTACTGGCGGGATAATTTTACCGCTGCCTACGACCTTAACCGCATCTTTCTCATTGGCAGCGATAACCTTTGCATGGCCAACTTTGGCCTACGGGACGTGCCGATTGAGCGCGATCAGGCGCTGAAAGTCCTGCATCAGCGCATTGAGCAATATCGCAACGCGCCGCAAAACGAGCGCGGCAACAACCTGTTCTGGATAAGCCAGGGCGTGCGCCCCGGCGTGGGCTACTTTTATGCCCTGACCCCGGTCTATATGGCCAACCGTCTGCAGGCGATGCTCGGCGTGGAGCAGACCATCCGTATGGAGAGCTTCTTCACGCCAGGCAGTTTGCCGATGAGCGTGACGATTTTTGACGATAACGGCCAGCCGCTGATCTCGCTGGCCGGCGCGGAAGGCAAAATCCAGAGCGAAGCGAAGTGGATGCAGGAGCGGATGTGGTTTGGCTACAGCGCAGGCTTTCGCGAGCTGGTGCTGAAAAAAAGCCTGGCGCCGTCCTCCTTAAGTATCGTCTATTCCGTTTCGGTGGACCAGGTGCTGGAGCGGATCCGCATGCTCATCATCAACGCCATCATTCTCAATATTCTGACCGGAGCAATGCTGTTTGCGCTGGCGCGAATGTATGAGCGGCGCATTTTTATCCCGGCGGAAAATGATGCGCAGCGACTGGAAGAGCATGAACAGTTCAACCGCAAAATCGTGGCCTCAGCCCCGGTGGGGATCTGTATTCTGCGCACCGTCGACGGGACCAATATTCTCAGTAACGAGCTGGCGCACAACTACCTGAATATGCTGACCCATGAGGATCGCCAGCGGCTGACGCAGATTATCTGCGGCCAGCAGGTCAACTTTGTCGATGTGCTGACCAGCAACCATACCAACCTGCAGATTAGCTTTGTCCATTCGCGTTATCGCAATGAAAACGTCGCCATTTGCGTGCTGGTGGACGTTTCCGCCCGCGTGAAAATGGAGGAGTCGCTGCAGGAGATGGCCCAGGCGGCTGAACAGGCCAGCCAGTCGAAATCGATGTTCCTTGCGACCGTCAGCCATGAGCTGCGTACCCCGCTATACGGCATCATCGGTAACCTCGATCTGCTGCAGACTAAGGCCCTGCCGAAGGGCGTTGATCGCCTGGTGACGGCGATGAACAACTCTTCCAGCCTGCTGCTGAAAATCATCAGCGATATTCTCGATTTCTCGAAAATCGAGTCTGAGCAGTTGAAGATCGAGCCGCGGGAGTTTTCCCCGCGCGAAGTGATGAACCATATCTCTGCTAACTATCTGCCGCTGGTGGTACGCAAGCAGCTGGGTCTGTACTGTTTTATCGAGCCGGATGTCCCGGAGCAGATGTCCGGCGACCCGATGCGCCTGCAGCAGGTGATCTCTAACCTGCTGAGCAATGCGATTAAGTTCACCGACACCGGCTGTATTATCCTGCACGTCCAGTGTGCGGGGGATTATCTGCAGATCAGCGTCCGCGATACCGGGGAGGGGATCCCGGCGAAAGAGGTGTTGCGCCTGTTCGACCCCTTCTTCCAGGTGGGGACCGGCGTGCAGCGAAACTTCCAGGGCACCGGCCTTGGCCTGGCGATCTGTGAAAAGCTGATCAGCATGATGGATGGCGATATCGCCGTGGAAACGGAGCCGGGGATGGGCAGCCGTTTCACCATCCGTATCCCGCTGTATGGCGTGCAGAACACACCGCAGGTGACGGCGGACGGTTTCGCAGGCAAGACCTGCTGGCTGGCAATCCATAATACCTCGCTGGCGATGTTCGTCACGTCGCTGCTCAGCTATCACGGCCTGACGGTACGCCGCCATGCCGGAGAAACGCCGGACGCCGACGATGTCTTACTGACTGACGATGAAGCGCAGAGGGGCTGGCAGGGGAGTGCGATGGTCATCTTCTGCCGCCGCCATATCGGCATCCCGCAGGAGCGAGCGGCCGGAGAGTGGCTGCATAGCGTGACGACGCCGCATGAACTGCTGCCGCTGCTGGGGCGTATTTTCCACGTCGCCCTCGCCAGCGCGGAGAATAGCCGGGCGCTGATGGCGCCGGACGCGCAGATCGGTAATAACGACGACATGATGATCCTCGTGGTCGACGATCACCCGATTAACCGCCGTCTGCTGGCGGATCAGCTGGGATCGCTCGGCTACCAGTGCGTGACCGCTAACGACGGGGTCGACGCGCTCAACGTGCTTAGCAAACAGCATATCGATATCGTGCTCAGCGACGTCAACATGCCCAATATGGATGGTTATCGTCTGACGCAGCGCATTCGTCAGCTTGGCCTGACGCTGCCGGTGATCGGCGTCACCGCCAATGCCCTGGCGGAAGAGAAGCAGCGCTGTCTTGAATCGGGGATGGACAGCTGCCTGTCCAAGCCGGTCACCCTCGACGTGCTGAAGCAAACGCTGACGGTGTATGCGGCGCGGGTACGTAACGGGCGGGAATAACGGGGAGCTCCGTCTCGCCGGGGCGAGACGGAGAAAACAAAGGGATTACTCTTTATCCGTCGAACTTAGCGAGACGGAGGAGAGGTAGTTCAGCAGCGCAATGTCGTTTTCCACGCCCAGCTTCATCATTGCCGACTTCTTCTGGCTACTGATGGTTTTGATGCTGCGGTTGAGCTTTTTAGCGATCTCGGTCACCAGGAAGCCTTCAGCGAACAGACGCAGCACTTCGCTCTCTTTCGGCGACAGGCGTTTATCGCCATAGCCGCTGGCGCTGATTTTTTCCAGCAGACGAGAGACGCTTTCCGGTGTGAATTTCTTCCCTTTCTGCAGCGCGGCCAGCGCTTTTGGCAGGTCGGTCGGCGCTCCTTGCTTGAGAACGATCCCTTCGATATCCAAATCCAGCACCGCGCTGAGGATCGCCGGGTTGTTGTTCATGGTCAGAACAATGATCGACAGATCCGGGAAGTGGCGCTTGATGTATTTAATCAGCGTGATCCCGTCGCCGTATTTATCACCGGGCATGGACAGATCGGTGATCAGCACATGGGCGTCCAGCTTCGGAAGATTGTTGATAAGGGCCGTGGAGTCTTCAAACTCGCCAACGACGTTCACCCACTCAATTTGCTCAAGTGACTTACGAATACCGAACAGTACGATCGGATGGTCATCGGCAATAATTACGTTCATAGTGTTCATGTATAAGGCTACCTTCTACAGCAAGCTCTTGACGTAAGCGTCAATGTCGCTGATATATTTTTCTATGCCTTGCGCATCCTTTTCGCGAATCAGATGCTCAAGCGTTTCACATAACTGCTTGCCGGGTATCAGATTAAGCATAGCAAATGCCCCTTTGAGGCGGTGGGCGGTTTGCGCCAGAGCAGCAAAATCGCCCGCTTCGATTTCAGTATACAATCTCTGAACATCATCCGGTACCGTATCGGCAAACAGTGCGTAATAGCCGCTGGCATGGAGTTCGGCGTTACTCTCGTTTCCTGAGGTGGCGGGCTGAACCGCCTCCTCCGCCAGCTGCTGCTCAATAAGCTGCAGGATAGCCTCCTGCATCGCCGTGCTAATATTAAAGTTGACCCGCAGTTGTCCCGGGCCGATCTTGCGTATCCCGACCTCATCATCGCTTAAAAGCAAGCCCGAAGCAGTAAGATTAGACGGATTATCCGTTAAATACAGATCGAACGCTTGACTTGTCGCCCGATCGTCCGGCGTGATGCAGGACGCCCCCCAGCTCTCCAGCTGGCGTGTGACAATCCGCCGCACTTCACTGGAAGTCACATCCAGCAGGACGATAACGTCATCCAGCAGATGTTCGCCCGCCTCTGGCGCCTCTTCGCTGGCCGGCATTTTCAGGTGCAGGGTATAACGCGTTCCCAGCGACTCCCGCGCTTTGATGGTCAACTGCCCACCCAGTTTGCGCGTCATGCGGTCGCACAGCCAGAAGGTGAGGGCGTTCGCCTTGCCGTACAGATCGCTCTGGGTCTCGTTGAGATACGGGAAGTGCAAATTGTCGATCTCGTTTGCCGAGACGCCGTTGCCAGTATCCAGAATACGGAAGGTCAAACGATCGCTGGCCGACTCGTCCTGGCAAACGTCGAGGGTGATCTTGCCGATAGGCGTGGTGGTGATGGAATACTGGATTAACAGTACCAGTGTGCGTCGCAGGGCTTCACGGTCACCGTAGCGCTGCTCACCGGCAGGAAGTGCGTTATTGATCAGCAGCTGCAGACCCTTGCGCTTCATCGCCGGCAGAACTTCCGGTACAACGTCATCGATCAGTTCCTGAACCGAGAACAGCGCCTGGCTGGTTTTCCAGGTGTCGCTTTCCAGCAGATTGGCGAGCTGAATGTCATCGATCAGTTTGACCAGCTCATCGGCATGCTGCGCCAGCGTTCGGTTCTCTGTACTGCTGAGCGCCGCCGCCTCTGCCGCCAGGTTCAGCGCGGGCTGCTTCAGGGCGCTGCCAATATGCTGCATAAAGGCCGCCCGCCCCTGCTGGTTTTTCTCATACAAGCGCTGGGCCTGCTTGAGCTTTTTATTGACCAGCACTTCGCGGTCCTGGTCTCGGATAATCAGGATCTGCGTGCGCGGGGCTACCTGGCTGCGATACTGGCGGATTTCATACTGCTCATTATTGACGGTGGCCTGAATCACCCCCTGATGCTGGTCCGCCATATTGGTGATGTTCTGCAGATTCAGGTGCGGAAGCAGATGGTCGGCAATAGGGTTGCTGATAAGGGTTCGGTTGGCTTCCTGATCGTGAACCAGCAGCCCCAGCGGCAGCAAAGAAACAATTTCTTCATTTATAGCGCGTAGCAGACGCAGTTCGCTGTTGGCGGCGGAAGGGAGCCCGGCGCCAGACGGATTGCTGCGTCCTTTAAAGTGACGAAAGGTGGTAAAACCAAACAGCGCTAGCGCCAGCAGGCCAATGTTGAGCAGCAGCGGCAGAAGAATATTCTGCAGGGCGGCCAGCAGCATGCTGCTCAGCGGTACCGTCCAGAGCAACTGCATACCGGTAGTGCTGATATCGGTGGCGATGTCGATCTGCATGCCGTTAAAGGTGATCCCGATATGGTCGGTCGTCTCTTTGTCAGGATTGGTGGCAATGTTTTGCGACGGGTCTGGCTCGATACGGAAGCTGTCCAACGCCATGCCTGGCGGGATCAGATCGTTAATCGGCAGGTCGAAAGCGACCACCGTGGCCAGATGTCCAGGCTGGTTGAAGGTGGTGCGTAACGTAAAGTAGTGCGCGTTCTGCCAGGCGAGATGGCGCAGCGGCGAGAAGGTCTCGCGCTCATCAAGGGTATTGGCCTGCAGCAGCATCTCCGCGCGCCGGGATTCCACGACGCTACTGATCGTTGACTCTTTAAAGCTTGAGGAGAGGTCCTTCAACGGCAGGGTTGAGACCAAAATCAGGCTATTGTCCAGACCATTGAGATAGTACATCGACCATGGGATGGTTTCCGCACCCCACAAAATATCGAGATAATCGGACATTTTCTGCGTCATCTCGAGGGTCGAGCTATCGTGGGAGCCAAAAATCAGCGCTTCGGTTTTACGCCGGGGCTTCTCAAGGTAGTAGACGTCCTGTTTTAAACGCGTCTCCTGCAAGCCACCGCTCGCAGCGTTAGCCGAGGTCGCGGCGATATTGTCGTAGATCTGCCAGGTGGCATAGCGCCAGGTGTCAATGCGCTGGTGCAAGGCGTGGGAGACATCAACCACCTGATAGCTCTTCTCTTTCAGCCAGGCATTGACGGCACTTTGAATCATCACCCCCATCGTCGCCAGCAGGACAATAACCATCAAAATGAAGAAGCGGCTGATGTTGCCGGGGATCAGGGAGAATTTTTTCGGGGTCATCTTGTGGCTGAACGACTCATCATTGTTTGTAAACAGGATGTAGCGCCAGAGTAACTGGCAACAAAGCAGATGCTGCAGGCAGTATAAAGGCTAATGGCGTAAATCCATACTACAGAATGGTGCCAGCGGCGCGATACTCTCCAGGAATTATCTTAGAATCGAAGCGCCAATGAAACCGCGCCAACAACGCTGACCAGTCGCGATATTGACAAAGTACAGGCGGAAGAATCGCACGAAATAACAAGACATTGGCTGAATAAGGGCAATTGACAGGCTAATTGATTGATTAATAGTCGTTAGGGAATTTTTTGCCGTAGCACAGATAAATTAAAGTTGTGTAAAGAAGGGTAAAAAAAACCGGATGCGAGGCATCCGGTTGAAATAGGGGTAAACAGACATTCAGAACTGAATGACGGTAATAAATAAAGTTAATGATGATAGCGACTGTTATTTTAGTCACCAATGATAGTTTTGTTTTACCATTCAGTGCTATAGAGTTATTTGTGTGTATGTGATTGATTGTGAATCAATAAATATTTTTTTGATTATTAGTGCGTATTTCCCAGACCATTTTGTGGTGCAAAAAGTTCCGCCATTTTTACAAATTGAAACATCTTGTGGGCATTTTGAAACATCTTAGAAGTTTTAGTATCATATTCTTGTTGGATTATTCTGCATTTTGCAGCACAATGAAATAGCCGACTGATTAGAAGGGTAATCAGTAAGCAGTGGCATAATAAAAGGCATATAACAAACAGAGGGTTAATAACATGAAAGTTAAAGTACTGTCCCTCCTGGTACCGGCTCTGCTGGTAGCAGGCGCAGCAAATGCGGCTGAAATTTATAACAAAGATGGCAACAAATTAGACCTGTACGGTAAAATCGATGGTCTGCACTACTTCTCTGACGACAAGAGCGTAGACGGCGACCAGACCTACATGCGTGTAGGCGTTAAAGGCGAAACTCAGATCAACGACCAGCTGACTGGTTACGGCCAGTGGGAATACAACGTTCAGGCGAACAACACTGAAAGCTCCAGCGATCAGGCATGGACTCGTCTGGCATTCGCCGGTCTGAAATTTGGCGACGCGGGTTCTTTCGACTACGGTCGTAACTACGGCGTGGTATACGACGTAACGTCCTGGACCGACGTTCTGCCGGAATTCGGCGGCGACACCTACGGTTCTGACAACTTCCTGCAGTCCCGTGCTAACGGCGTTGCAACCTACCGTAACTCTGACTTCTTCGGTCTGGTTGACGGCCTGAACTTTGCTCTGCAGTACCAGGGTAAAAACGGCAGCGTCAGCGGCGAAGGCGCGACCAACAACGGTCGTGGCGCGCAGAAACAGAACGGCGACGGCTACGGTACTTCTGTAACTTATGACATCTTTGATGGCATCAGCGCTGGTTTCGCGTACTCTCACTCTAAACGTACCGACGATCAGAACAACCTGGTTCTGGGTAACGGCGACAACGCTGAAACCTACACCGGTGGTCTGAAATACGACGCGAACAACATCTACCTGGCCACTCAGTACACCCAGACCTACAACGCGACCCGCGCCGGTTCCCTGGGCTTTGCTAACAAAGCACAGAACTTCGAAGTGGTTGCTCAGTACCAGTTCGACTTCGGTCTGCGTCCGTCCGTGGCTTACCTGCAGTCTAAAGGTAAGGATCTGGAAGGCTACGGCGACCAGGACCTCCTGAAATATGTTGATGTTGGCGCGACCTACTACTTCAACAAAAACATGTCCACCTATGTTGACTACAAAATCAACCTGCTGGACGACAACAGCTTCACCCGTAACGCCGGTGTTTCTACCGACGACGTGGTTGCACTGGGCCTGGTTTACCAGTTCTAAGTCGCAAGCTGCACAAGAAAAAGGCGCCTCTGGCGCCTTTTTTTATGTCTGGTTTAACCTCGCTGGTATACTCTTGTCGCCCTGGTAAGAGGAGCCTCGACTAATGGACATGACTTTCTTTCGCGCCGCACTGCTGGGCGCCTGCGTACTGCTCTCTGGCTGCGATTCAGCCACCACCCCTGCGACCCCAGCTTCGACGGCCACCGTGCTGGATGGCAAAACCATGGGCACCTTCTGGCGGGTCAGCGTCATTGGCGTGGATGAGGCAAAGGCTGAGGCGTTGCGCGCCAAGGTTCAGGCCCAGCTGGACGCCGACGATCGCCTGCTCTCGACCTGGAAAAACGACTCGGCGCTGATGCGTTTCAACCACGCGGCGGATACCCGGCCCTGGCCAGTGAGCGAAGCGATGGCGGACATCGTGACGCTGTCGCTGCGGATTGGCGCCAAAACGCACGGCGCGATGGATATTACCGTGGGGCCGCTGGTCAATCTGTGGGGCTTTGGCCCGGATAAACAGCCGGTCACCACCCCGGATGCCCAGGCGATAGCCGCGGCGAAGGCGCGCACCGGCCTGCAGCATCTGCAGGTTATCAATCAGAGCGGCAGGCAATTCCTGCAAAAAGATATCCCCGATCTGTTTGTCGATCTCTCCACGGTGGGGGAGGGCTATGCTGCCGATCACCTCGCGCGATTGATGGAGCAGGAGGGGATCTCCCGCTATCTGGTGTCGGTAGGCGGGGCGCTGGTGAGCCGCGGGATGAACGGCGAAGGCAAGCCCTGGCGGGTGGCGATCCAGAAACCGACTGACCGGGAAAACGCCGTCCAGGCGATTGTCGACATCAATGGTCACGGCATCAGCACCTCCGGCAGCTATCGCAACTACTATGAACTCGACGGCAAACGTATCTCGCACGTCATCGATCCGCAGACCGGGCAGCCGATAAGCCATAAGCTGGTCTCCGTCACCGTCATTGCGCCAACGGCGCTGGAGGCGGATGGCTGGGATACCGGACTGATGGTCCTCGGGCCGGAAAAAGCGCAGCAGGTGGTGCGCGAGCAGGGGCTGGCAGTCTATATGATCGTCAAAGAGGGCGAGGGGTTTAAAACCTGGATGTCGCCACAGTTTCGCACCTTCCTCGTCGGCGAGAAAAATTAAAAAGCAAGATTGCGGGTTTTTTGCTGCGGGCGTCGCCGCAGACTGAGGATACACTTACAGCAGGAGCCTCGTCATGAAACCGATAGTTGCCGATACCGATGACCGCCGCTGGCAGGCGGTCTGCGAACGTGATACCCGGGCCGATGGTCAGTTTGTCTTTGCGGTACTGACCACCGGTATCTGCTGCCGCCCTTCCTGCCGCTCGCGTCGTGCGCGGCGGGAAAACGTGCGCTTTTTTGCCGACGTCGCCGCTGCCGTGGCGGCGGGGTTCCGCCCCTGCAAACGCTGCCAGCCGGATAAAGACGATCCGCAGCAGCAAAGGGTCGACAAAGTGGCGCAGGCCTGCCGGTTGCTGGAGCAGGACGCGCCCCTGACCCTTGAGGCGCTGGCTCGTGAGCTGGCGGTCAGCCCGTTTCATTTCCACCGTTTGTTTAAATCCGTCACCGGTATGACCCCCAAAGCGTGGCAACAGGCGTGGCGCGCCCGACGTCTGCGGGAAGCGCTGGAGCAGGGGAACACGGTGACCCGCGCCGCGCTGGCGGCCGGTTTTCCCGACAGCAGCAGCTATTATCGTCAGGCCGATGCGGCATTAGGTATGACCGCCCGTCAGTTTCGCCGTGGCGGCGCCGCCACCGTGGTGACCTGGACCACGGGCGACTGCGCGCTGGGCCGCTGTCTGGTGGCGCAGAGTGAGCGTGGCGTTTGCGCCGTTCTGCCGGGCGATAACGATACGGCATTGCTCGACGACCTGCGCCAGCGCTTTCCCAACGCCGAGTTGCGCCAGGGCACCCCTGAGTTCCGTCGCCAAATGGCCGAGGTTTTCGCCCACCTCGACGACAGCCGGCGGCCGGTATCGCTGCCGCTGGATCTGCAGGGCACCGCCTTTCAGTTGCAGGTCTGGCAGGCGCTGCGGCAGATCCCGGCGGGCGAGACCCGCAGCTACCGCCAGGTGGCAGAGCATATTGGTCTGCCACGAGCAGCAAGAGCGGTGGCTGGCGCCTGCGCGGCGAATTCGCTGGCGGTGATCGTTCCCTGCCATCGGGTGGTACGGGAGGGCGGCGCGCTGTCCGGTTATCGCTGGGGAACGGCGCGGAAAGCGCAGCTGCTGGCGCGCGAGGCCCAATACGAGGAGGAATAATGCTCGATCTGTTTAGCGATACGCCACCGTGGCAGGAGCCGCTGGCACCCGGTGCGGTGGTGCTCCGACGCTTCGCCCGCGAGCGCGCCCCGGCGCTGCTGCAGGCGATTGCCGATGTCGCCCGCCAGTCGCCATTTCGCCAGATGGTCACGCCGGGCGGATACACCATGTCGGTCGCCATGACCAACTGCGGCGCGCTGGGCTGGACCACCGATCGCCACGGCTACCTGTACGACCCGGTCGACCCGTTAACCGATCAAACCTGGCCGCCGATGCCTGCCGTATTCCGCGAACTGGCGCTGGCGGCAGCCGCGGCCGGCGGCTATCCGAACTTTTCCCCCGACGCCTGTCTGATTAACCGCTATCAGCCGGGCGCAAAACTGTCGTTGCATCAGGATAAAGATGAACAGGATCTGCGGGCGCCGATCGTCTCGGTCTCGCTGGGTCTGCCGGCCATCTTTCAGTTTGGCGGGTTGCAACGCAGCGACCCGCTACAGCGGCTGCTGCTGGAGCATGGCGATGTGGTGGTCTGGGGCGGCGAGTCGCGTCTGTTTTATCATGGTATTCAGCCGCTGAAAGCGGGTCATCACCCCGAAACGGGCGACTGTCGTTACAACCTCACTTTTCGGCAGGCGGGCAGTCGCCAGTATTAAAATAAGAATTATTCTTGATGTCATCGGCGAGCCGTTTAAACTGCTGGCTGTTTTGCTTTTCCGGATAGCCTGTTATGGAACTTCTCTCTCTCGTCTGGCGTCAGTATCGTTGGCCGTTTCTCGGCGTGATTGCCCTCAGTCTGCTCAGCGCCGCGCTGGGTATCGGCTTAATCGCCTTCATTAATCTGCGCCTGATTACCGCTGTCGATACCTCGCTGCGGGTCCTGCCGGAGTTTCTTGGCCTGCTGGGGCTGCTGATGGCGGTGACGCTGGGCTCCCAGCTGGCGCTGACCACCCTCGGCCACCATTTTGTTTATCGCCTGCGCGGCGAATTTGTTAAACGCATCCTCGATACTCAGATTGAACAGGTGGAGAAGATCGGCAGCGCGTCGCTGCTTGCCGGGCTGACCAGCGATATCCGTAACATCACCATCGCCTTTGTGCGCCTGCCGGAGCTGGTGCAGGGGATCATTCTGACCTTCGGCTCTGCCGCCTATCTGGCCTGGCTGTCAGGCAAAATGATGCTGGTGACGGCGCTGTGGATGGCGCTCACCATCTGGGGCGGTTTTGTGCTGGTGTCGCGGGTGTACAAACATATGGCCAGCCTGCGCGAAACGGAAGATAAGCTGTATCACGACTACCAGACGGTGCTGGAGGGGCGCAAAGAGCTGACCCTCAATCGCGAACGCGCGGAGTATGTGTTTAATCAGCTCTACCTCCCGGACGCCCGGGAGTATCGGCACCATATCGTTCGCGCCGATACCTTCCATCTCAGCGCGGTTAACTGGTCGAATATTATGATGCTTGGCGCCATCGGGCTGGTGTTCTGGATGGCCAACAGCCTCGGCTGGGCCGATACCGCCGTGGCGGCGACCTATTCCCTGACGCTGCTGTTTCTGCGCACGCCGCTGCTCTCCGCCGTCGGCGCGCTGCCCACCTTGCTCAGCGCCCAGGTGGCGTTTAACAAGCTGCGCCAGTTCTCTCTCGCCCCATATCAAGCCGAATTTCCCCGGCTGCAGGCGCATCCTGACTGGCAGACGCTGGAGTTGCGCGATGTCACTTTCCATTATCCGGACCAGCGCTTTGCGGTAGGGCCGCTTAACCTGACGCTGAAACGCGGCGAGCTGGTGTTTCTGATCGGCGGCAACGGCAGCGGCAAGTCAACCCTGGCGATGCTCCTGACCGGCCTGTATCAGCCGGTTTCCGGTCAGATCCTCGTGGACGGCCAGCCGCTGGCGGCGGATAAACCGGAGGAGTATCGCAAACTGTTCTCCGCGGTGTTTACCGACGTCTGGCTGTTTGACCGCCTGCTCGGGCCGCAGGGAGAGGAGGCCGATCCGGCGCTGGTGGCAACGTGGCTGGAGCGCCTGCAAATGGCCCACAAGCTGCAGCTGGAGAACGGGAAAATCGCCGACCTCCGGCTGTCGAAAGGGCAGAAGAAGCGCGTGGCGCTCCTGCTGGCGCTGGCCGAGTCCCGGGACATCATTCTGCTGGATGAATGGGCGGCGGATCAGGATCCGCATTTCCGCCGCGAGTTCTATCAGGTGCTGCTGCCGCTGATGCAGCAGATGGGGAAAACCGTGTTCGCCATCAGCCATGACGATCACTATTTCCAGCACGCCGATCGCCTGCTGGAGATGCGTGCCGGCCAGCTGTCCGAGCTCACCGGGGAGGAGCGGGCGCAGGCTTCCCGCGATGCGGTGGCCCGTACGGCCTGATGCTCGCCGCGAGCCCGGGGGAAAAGCCGGGTGCCGCGCCGCTGAAATTTTCAGCGACTACATTGCTGGCGGTTATTATTTCCCCCTCCTCGCGCTATGCTTAAGGCTTCCGGCCCGCAGGCCGGCTCACTATTCTCAAAAGGATTGCCCGATCGATGTCCGTTTTGCATAAAAAAAGCGCCCGCTTACGTGACGAAGAGCGCGCCCGTCTGATTTGGCTCTTGAGCACCGATAAAGCAGTGACCTCCGCGCTGCTGGGCAAACTGACGCTGGCCGAACGCTATGATGAAGGCACGCTGGCCGATGACCTGGCGGAAGTCGAGATCCTGGTCTCGCATCTGCCGCCGCCGGATCTCGCCGATGCGCTGGAAGCGCTCCCCTATGACGCCCGCACCGCGCTGTGGTGCCTGGTGCCTGACGATAAACGTGGCGAAGTGCTGCTGGAAGCCTCAGAAAACGTCTGGGGCGACCTGATCGACAAGATGAGCGACCCCGAGCTGCTGCAGGCGATGCAGCCGCTGGATATCGATGAACAGGTTTACCTGCTGCAGCATCTGCCGCGCAACCTGACCGGACGGCTGCTGGCGACCCTGCCGGCCGAGAAGCGTGCCCGTATTCGCCAGATTATGCGCTACGCCGACAACAGCGTCGGGTCGATCATGGAGTTTGAGGTCATTACGGTGCGACCGGAGGCCACGCTGGCAGCGGTGCAGCGCTATCTGCGGCGTCTGGGTAAAATGCCGGAAAACACCGATAAGCTGTTCGTCACCACCCGTAACAAGCTGCTGCTCGGCGAGCTGGAGCTGCAGACCATTCTGCTCAACGATGCGCAGAAGCGGGTAGGGGAGGTGATGGAGGGCGATCCGGTCACCTTTCAGCCGCACGAAGAGGCGGAGAAGGTGGCGCGCACCTTCGAACGTGATGACTTGCTCAGCGCCGCCGTCATTGATGCCGATGGTAAGCTGATCGGGCGACTGACCATCGATGAGATCGTCGATGTGGTCTATGAAGAAACCGATAACGATCTGCGCCGGATGGGGGGCCTGAGCGATGAAGAGGATGTCTTCGCCCCGGTCAGCAAGGCGGTGAAAACGCGCTGGGCGTGGCTGGCGGTCAACCTGTGTACGGCGTTTATCGCTTCCAGGGTCATCGACGGCTTCGAACACACCATTTCACAGCTGGTGGCGCTGGCCTCGCTGATGCCGATCGTCGCCGGGATCGGCGGCAATACCGGCAACCAGACGATCACCATGATCGTCCGGGCGATGGCGCTACAGCAGATCCAGCCCGGCAGCTTTACCTTCCTGATCCTGCGTGAAATGGGCGTCGCCCTGATTAACGGCCTGGTATGGGGCGGGATTATGGGGGCCATTACCTGGTGGCTGTATGACGATCCGCAGCTCGGTGGGGTGATGACGCTGGCCATGATGCTCAACCTGCTGATGGCGGCGATGATGGGCGTGATAATCCCGATGGTTATGGTGAAGCTGGGGCGCGACCCGGCGGTCGGCTCCAGCGTGATGATCACCGCTATCACCGACACCGGCGGCTTCTTTATTTTCCTTGGTCTGGCGACGCTGTTTCTGATGTAGCCTGCGCCTTCGTGCGCAGGCGGCGGGGGATGAGCGCCATGGCGACGATCCCCGCCAGCACGCCGATCGCCAGATTGCTGGTTCCCACCGTTGCGGCGACGGTCACCAGCATCACCAGCGTTTCCGGCCACGGATTACGCACCAGTTCGCCCGGGCGAATACTATGCCAGCTAAAGGTTTTCACCGCCACAATCACCATCACCCCTGCCAGCACCGCCATCGGGATCTGCGCCATCACCTGGCTGAGCGCTGTCACCAGCAGGAGCAGCACCAGACCGGCGATCACCGTTGAGAGACGGCTGCGGGCTCTGCCCATCTCCACGTTAACGATGGTCTGGCCGATCATCGCGCAGCCGGCGATACCGCCATAACAGCCGGCAAGGATATTAGCGATACCCAGCCCGGCGCTTTCCCGCGATTTGTTCGACGGAGTATGGGTGAGATCGTCCACCAGCTTAGCCGTCAGCAGGGACTCCATCAGACCGACAAAGGCGATACTGAGGGCGCACGGCCAGATAATCTGCAGTGTCGCCAGGTTCAGGGGGACGGTCAGGGCAGTGAATCCCGGCAGGCCGCCGCTCATCGAGCCTTCATCGCCGACGGTGGGCAACTGCTGGCCAGTGGTGACGGTATAGAGAGTGAGCGCGACAATGGCGATCAGTGGCGCCGGGACGGCCTTAATGAAGCGCGGCGCCCAGAGGACGATAAGCAGCGTCAGGACGAACAGGCCGACGATCAGCGGCTGGCGACTCCAGAAGTGCGGTACCTGAGCAAAGAAAATCAGGATCCCGAGGGCATTGACGAACCCGGTCATCACTGCCGGGGGAATAAAACGCATCAGGCGCGCCATGCCGCACAGACCAAACAAAATTTGAATCATACCCGCCAGAATGACCGCCGGCAGAATGTAGCCCACGCCGTACTGATGCACCATTGGGCCAATGACCAGCGCCACCGACCCGGCAGCAGCCGTCACCATTGCCGGGCGCCCGCCGAGGACCGACATCGCCAGGCAAAGCACCACCGAGGCAACCAGGCTGACCTGCGGGTCAACACCGGCAATGACCGAAAACGAAATAACTTCAGGGATTAACGCCAGGGCGGTAAGCACGCCGGCCAGCACTTCGCGCGTCAGTAACGACGGGGAGCGGAGGATGGGGCGCAGATTGCCGGAAGCGGCGGGGTCAGAAACTGGGGGCATAAAAAAAGTTCGCAGCTTATAAAAAAGAGGGAGCGGTGGCAGGCCCTGCTTCCGTGCGGTCTGTCACAAAACCGAGGATGATAGCGCGGAATCCCCAAGGCTACCAGTACAAAAAGTGATTTGGTGTATACATTTATTAAACATTTTTATAACGGATCTCAAAACAGAACTTAAAATTTAAACAATATTTAAATTTTTGAGCTTCGGTGGTAACGTGAGTGGTGAGAATCGTATCACCTGCGCTAAATAAAAACAGCGAGTAAAGTAAGGCTCAAATCCGATGAATAAAAAGATGGCCGTACCACGCTCACAGGCGGTTGGTCCCAACAGCACTCGGACCAACACCCGCCATGAGCAAGAGACAGATGTATTGTTGATTGGCGGCGGCATTATGAGCGCCACACTGGGAACCTGGCTGCAGGAGCTTGAGCCAGACTGGTCTATTACCATGGTTGAGCAGATGTCCAGCGTGGCGGAAGAGAGCTCAAACGGGTGGAACAATGCGGGTACCGGCCACGCGGCGCTAATGGAGCTGAACTACACGCCGCAGACCGCCAACGGCATCAATATCGACAAAGCGGTCGACATCAACGAAGCCTTCCATATCTCGCGTCAGTTCTGGGCGCATCAGGTGACGCGCGGCGTCCTGAACAAACCAAAATCTTTCATTAACAGCGTGCCGCACATGAGCTTTGTGTGGGGCGAAGATAACGTCAACTTCCTGCGCGCGCGCTATGCGGCGCTGCAGCAGAGCGAACTGTTCCGCGGTATTCGCTATTCTGAAGACCATCAGCAGATCAAAGCCTGGGCGCCGCTGGTAATGGAAGGCCGCGATCCGCAGCAAAAGGTGGCCGCCACCCGTACTGAAGTGGGAACCGACGTCAACTATGGCGAAATTACCCGCCAGCTGATCGCCGGCCTGCAAAAGCATGATAATTTCTCCCTGCAGTTGGGTACCGTGGTGCGTCGCTTCAAGCGCAACGCCGACAAGAGCTGGACGGTCACTCTCGCGGATGCCGACAACCGTCGTCAGAAGCGGGTCATTAAAGCGAAATTCATCTTTATCGGCGCCGGCGGCGCGGCGTTGACGCTGCTGCAGGAAACCGGCATTCCACAGGCCAAAGAGTATGCGGGCTTCCCGGTCGGCGGCCAGTTCCTGGTCTGCGAAAATCCGGAGGTGGTGAACCACCATCTGGCGAAGGTTTACGGCCAGGCCGAAGTGGGCGCGCCGCCGATGTCGGTGCCGCACATTGATACCCGTATTATCGACGGTAAACGCGTGGTGCTGTTCGGGCCGTTCGCCACCTTCTCGACCCGCTTCCTGAAGAACGGTTCATTGTGGGATCTGCTGGCCTCGACGAATACCTCGAATATTCTGCCGATGCTCAACGTCGGTCTGGACAACTTCGATCTGGTGAAATACCTGATTAGCCAGGTGATGCAGAAAGATAAAGATCGCCTGGCGGCGCTGTGCGAGTACTATCCGGAAGCGCGGAAAGAGGACTGGCGGTTGTGGCAGGCCGGTCAGCGCGTGCAGATTATCAAGCGCGATGCGAAGAAGGGCGGGGTACTGCGCCTCGGTACTGAAGTGGTGAGCGATGACGAAGGCACTGTCGCGGCGCTGCTCGGCGCATCGCCAGGCGCCTCCACCGCGGCGCCTATCATGCTGCAGCTAATGGAAAAAGTGTTTAAAGACAAAGTCAATTCGCCGGAATGGCAGGCCAGGCTGAAGGCCATCATCCCGACCTACGGTATTCGCCTTGACGGCAACCCGGCGGAGATTGAGAAAGCGCTGGCGTGGACCAGTGAAGTGCTGGAGCTGAAATATGAGCCGGCCGCGGTGGCGGATGAAGCCCCGCAGGCGGAGCTGAAGCCGCTGAGCGGTGGTAAGCCGATGGCGGATATCGCGCTCTGACAAACGCTCTGACAAAAACGGCAGCCTGCGGGCTGCCGTTTTTTTTGTCGGTTTGATGGGTCGACTTAGCGGACGGCGGCGTTACCGATGGTTTCGTCGGCGCGCCAGATGCGATATTTCACATCGACATTGGTCGGCGCGTACACGACAATCGGCAGCTTGCTGTTGTAGCGCAGCATGGCATCATCGCCGAGACCGGCAGTGACAAATTTCTTCTCTTTCTTGCCATCCGGGCAGGCCATCATGGTAGAGACCGGGCCGCTCAGCTTATCAAAGACATAGTAGTCATAGCCCCAGCCTTCCAGGGTTTTGCTTTCCAGCTTCCCGCCTAAACGATGGTGGTTGCAGTCAACTTCCAGCGTCTGGCCGATTATCAGCTCAACCTTCAGCGCTGACTCATCCTGCTGCTGCGGCAGCTGAATAACCTGACGCTTCATGCCTTTTTCCGCTTTCGGGAACGGCGCGACTTTTTCCAGCGGCTGTTCTGCGGCCTGGGCGCCAGCGGACATGCAGGCGGCGGTCAGCAGAGAAACGGCTAGCGTAGTGATTTTTTTCACGGTTGATCATCCTTTATTTTCGTTCCTGACAGAGATAGCCTATCATCACCTGGCTAAATGTTAAGATTTATTTACCAATTTTTGCAAAATGAATAGTGTTATCTACTGGTAAGATGTCGGCCGCGCAGAGCGCAACAGGGGCGCTGGCAGGCCGGCAGAGGCCTGCCGGTGAAATTATTCATTACGACTATTTTTCGCTTCCTCAATGAACTCTTCATCTATTTCATCGGTATTACCGGCATGCTCTCGTCCCGACAGCAGGTTCCAGCAAGCGATAAACAAGGCGGCAATCAGCGGCCCGATAACGAATCCGTTGATACCGTAGATCTCCATGCCGCCCAGCGTGGCGATAAGGATCAGGTAGTCCGGCATTTTGGTATCCTTGCCCACCAGCAGCGGACGCAGAATGTTATCCACCAGGCCAATCACAATCACAAAGAAGCCGACGATAAAGGCGCCCTGCCACAGCTGCCCGGTGGCGAAGAGGTAAATCGCCGCCGGCACCCAGATAATGGCCGAGCCTACCGCCGGGATAAGCGACAGGAACGCCATCAGCGCACCCCACAGAATGCTGCCGTCCAGACCGGCAACCCAGAAGGCAAAGCCGCCGAGCGCCCCCTGCGCCAGCGCCACGGCCACGGTGCCTTTTACCGTGGCGCGGGCGACCGCGGCGAATTTAGCGAACAGGTGCTGCTTCACATAGCTCGATAACGGCAGAGATTCGAGAGTCAACAGCACCAGGTAAGGCCCATCCTTTAGCAGGAAGAACAGCAGGTACAGCATAATGCCGAAGCTGACGGTAAAGCCAAAGGTGCCTTTACCAATCAGAAACGCGCTGCCGGCCAGATACTGGCCGCTTTTCAGCGCAACATCGGAGAGCTGCTGCTGGATCTGCTGCGCGCTATCGAGGTTGTGCTCGGCAAGGAAACCTCTGGCCCAGCCGGGGAGGTGAGCAAACAGACTGGCGACCACCGTCGGGAACTGAGTGTCGTTATGCTGAAGTTTGCTATACACCACGTTCAGCTCGTAGGCCAGCGACGAGAGGATGATCGCCAGCGGCGTAAAAACGATAAGGCAGATGATGACGATGGTCAGCAGCGCCGCGAGGCCATTGCGCTCGCCGAGGCGAGTGCGAATCTTGTTTTTGACCGGATTAAAAATCACCGCAAGGATCGCGGCCCAGAGGATGGCGGAATAATAGGGTGAGAGAACATCAAAAAAGGCCAGGGTTACAATAAAGACGATAAGGATGAAAAATCCTTTGGTAAGTCCATTAACTCTCATGTCATCCGCTCCTGCTTATGAGTTATACAGTCGAATGATAGATGCTACGACGTAATTTACCATCAGGATAGTCGTACTCTATAACAGAGGGGAAAAAGTGGATAAAAACCCTGGCAGAAAACCCTGCGGACGCTATTGAGTAAAACAGACAACTTCTGCTTTCAATGCCTGTCCGGTACGCATGATGAAAGCAGTGTTATCTGCAAAATGTGCTGTCAGGAAGCAACGAGGTGTAGAAGCGCAGTATATCGATACGGCAAAAGCGGAGGTTATGGCGGATAATCCATGGTCAAACGGGCAGAAAAAAAGCGCGCAGCGGATATTTCCACGCGCGCCTTATGCAGTGTCTTACTGAAGATTGCCTGCGGTCAGGCTCTCTTTATCAAAGGCATGGCTGACATCAATATGATTCTGATGCATCGATGTATCGATATTGGAACCCGCCTCCGGATGCGTCTGGCTCTTCTCTGCGGCCATCACGCCGGACGAAAGTGTAGCGGCCAACAGCAGTGCGGTGACTACGCCGATATTTTTCATGTTCAGTTCCTTATTTCATCGTGCTGTCGCTGTCGCCTGTTTCTTCCGGCGGCCCGGCAATGTGGCGATTTTATTTCGTCAGCTCAGCGGTCATATGTACGCGGTTATTGAATTGAGCGCTGGTGATTTTGTAAGACGCGCCTTGCTCTGCGGCCTGCGCGGCAATTTTGGCTTCTGCGCGGTCCAGGGTGGAAGCGCTGGCGCTGATGCTCTGAGCAAAAGTACCGAAAGAGATCATAGAGAGTGCGGCAACTGCAACGAAAGTTTTGATGGATTTCATGGTCGTATTCCTTAAGTGTTTTGTCAGTGTTGGAGCGTTGTTGCCCCGATGTGATAAATGATAGGCTGACGGTCGGATGATTAAAATCGAAACAATTTGCTCTCATTGTTCAGTAAATTTGAATAATTATTGTCAAGTATCGCCATCCAGTTTTGTTAAGAAAGCTAAATTACAATTCAGCCTCATTGTCATAACAAATATATAAAAAGTTATTTTTTAACTTTCGATAGATGATTTTCTTGTTTGCTATCATCTGAACTGCAGCAATATAGTTTTTAGGCAGCAATAAGCGCCGGCGTGCGGCAAATAAAAATTATCCACGAATATTTAATTATGATAACTATTAATAAGATCAGTAAAAGCTTCTCCGGTGAAAGAGTGCTAAAAGAGGTCTCGCTCAGTATTCATTCCGGCGAGATTATTTGCATTATTGGCCCCAGCGGCTCAGGGAAAACCACGCTATTACGTACGCTTAATTTCCTGGAGCCTGCCGATAGCGGGCAAATAAGAATAGATGATGTGGCGCTGGATTGCGCAAAAGCGGGCAAAAAGGAGATTGAAAAGCTACGGGCGAAAACCGCCATGGTTTTTCAATCGTGGAATCTCTTTCATAATCTGACCGCACTGCAGAATATTACCGAAGGCCTGATTTACGCTCAAAAGCGCCCGCGTCAGGAGGCGCAGGATATTGCTGAACAACTCTTAAAGCAGGTGGGGTTATTGCATAAAAAAGACAGCTATCCGCACAGTCTCTCCGGCGGCCAAAAGCAGCGTATCGGGATTGCGCGGGCGCTGGCAATTAACCCCGCCGTTCTGCTGCTGGATGAGCCGACTTCCGCGCTGGATCCGGAAAAAGTTGGTGAAGTGCTGGAGCTTATTCAGACGATTGCCGCTGCGGGTCAGACGATGATTATCGTGACCCATGAAATGGCGTTCGCCCGCCAGGTCGCTTCCCGGGTGGTATTTATGGAAAACGGCGAAATCGTTGAGCAGGGCCCGGCGGAACAGATATTTGGCGCAGCACAGCAGGGGCGAACCCGGGCGTTTCTGGCGCAACTGCACTATCATGCCTGAGGCTAATGATGAACAATAACCCGCTCTTTAACTGGCAGGATATCGCCGGAATATTGCCGAAACTGCTGGAAAATTTACCCGTGACCCTCGGGATAACGCTGGCATCGCTGCTGCTTGGTTTGACGATCGCGCTGCTGATTGTGCTGCTGCAGTTTAGTCGCTTTAAGCCGCTCAGCGCGGTGGCAAACGGGTATATCGACATTCTGCGTGGCGCCCCCCTGGCGCTGCTGATCCTGCTGTTTTTCTTCGGCGGGAAATTAATTTTGACTGCGCTGGCGCTGCCGCCGCTATGGATTAGCGATACCACCTTTGCGGTGTTGTCTATTTCGGTCAGCATCAGTCCCTATTTTGCAGAAATGATGCGCTCCGCGTGGCGTGCGGTGGATACCGGCCAGAAAGAGGCCATCATCAGCCTCAATATTCCCTGGCATAAGGGAATGCTGCGGATTATTTTTCCCCAGGGGCTCATTATTGCCATTCCCGTTTTTGGTAATCTTTTAATTAACCTCGTGAAGATGACCTCACTGGTCAATATTATTGGTATTGTAGATATTTTTGGCCGTGCACAAAAGATTTCGCAAAATAGCTATGGGGCTAAACAGGTTGCGGCGTTTATTAGTGTTATTATCGTTTACTGGGTGCTGAATAGTATTATTCTCTATTTTACCACTCGTATTGAAAAGAAGTATCAGTTCCTGCTGGAGTGATAGATTAACATGTTTAGCCTGGCGTTCATTCGGGACAATTTTACGTTTATTTTAAGCGCGCTGCCGGTTACCCTGGTGATAACGTTATTGTCCTTACTCTTTTCCACTCTGCTGGGCGCGGCGCTGGCGTGGGTGATTATTCGTCAGGTTCCCGGGGTTCAATGGGGGGCGAAGGTATTTCTCTCCTTTAGCCGTTCGGTCCCGGTACTGGTGATGCTGTATTTCTTTTTTTACGTCTGGCCGTGGATAGCCGCCGGGCTGTTTGGCGGCCCGCAGGATAATATGTACCACTATAAACTCTCGCCACTGGTGGCGGCGGTCACCGCGCTATCGCTGATTTTCAGCGCGTATTTCGCCGAAACCTTTCGCGCAGGTTGGAACGCGGTTGATAAGGGGCAGCGCGAGGCCGCATGGTCAATTGGGCTAAGCGGGTTCACGCAGTTCCGACGCATTATTTTTCCGCAGGCGGCAGTATCCGCACTGCCGAACTTCACCAGCGTGCTGATCGATCTGATTAAAGACACCTCGCTGGTTTACACCATCACCGTTATTGATCTGATGGCGAAAGCCAATATCGCCGCCGCGCGCGGGTTTCATTTTGTCGAAGCCTATTGCGTCGTGCTGGTGATTTATATCGTGCTGTGCCTGGCAATTGCCAGAGCATTGCGCAGTGTAGAACGGTTTCTGAGCGCCCGCTGGCAAGGAAACGTAAAAAAGAGTGTTCCACGGTTATCATTTTGGGGAAGGTATTTTGAAAAATAAAATTTTACTGGTGAGTGCGCTGACGTTGGCAATGGGAATTAACGCCGCACAGGCGGTTGAAAAAAGTCCGCACGCGAAGACGATTGAGGTTGTCGTTAACGCTAACGGTTTTCCCTTTAGCTTTGTTGACGATAACAACAATATTACCGGCTACGATGGCGATCTGTTAAAGGTGCTGGACCAGCGGTTAACCGACTATACGTTTCATTTTAATGCGGTCTCGCGCGACGCGATGATCGTCGGCCTGTCGACCGGCGCGTATACCCTTGCGGCGGATCACTTTTATCTCACCAAAGAGCGGGCGGAAAAATATGACCACTCCGGCGAGCCGACCGGGATCAGCGATTTACGCCTGATTGTACGTAACGATGAGAACGATATTCATAACCTTGGCGATCTCGCCAGCGGTAAGAAAAAGCTGGTGCCGATTCATACCTCCGACGCCCGTTATACGGTGATTGAAAACTACAACAAAAAACATCCAGGCCAACAAATTAACCTGCAGCCCAACGGCGAGCAGTCCGCCGCCGATATCTTTAAAGCGGTCGCTTCCGGGGAATACGATGCGGCGATTTATCCCATTGGTGCGCTACTGGCGTTAAATAAGGCGCTAAATCTCAATCTGAAAGCTTCGGATTCCGTCGGCCTGTTTCCTAACGTCTATTTGTATAAAAAAAATACCGACCCGCAGTTGATCAAAGCGATTGATGCGCAGTTGGTTGCCCTGAAAAAGGACGGCACGCTCGCTGAGCTCTCACGGAAATGGTACGCCGAAGATGTGTATGCCCTGCCGGGCGCCAGCGACGTCAAAGTGAATACCGACTGGGAATAAACGCATGACGCAAATAAGCTCGGAACCGGCGCATAACGCCGCCACCTTAAACGATGAGGTGACCCTGGCGCTGCGCGCCATTACTGAAAAACGCGCGGCTACCATCGGTTACCTGTTGGACGAAAGCCGACAACGACATATCGCGGATGATTTTGCGCGTGAAGCCATACGCCACTATGGCCGCGATATCGGGCATAAGCTGCGTGAGCAAATGCGCGATCGCCAGGATTTGCAGGAGTTTGCCGGGCTGTTTACCCGCGGTCTGGAATCTCAGGTTTATGAGATGGAGCCCGTTAGCGCCAGCCGGGCCGAATTTATCGTCCTGTTTCACTACTGTCCTTACGTCAACTGCTGGCGGCAGCAGGGGCGGGGCGCCAGCGAAATTGAGACGCTATGCGATATCTGCATGGAAGGGGATCATGCGTTAACTGACGCGTTTCCGGGGCTGCGTTTAGAGGTGCAGACCGCGCTGGCTCGCGGTGATGTCGCCTGTCGGCTGCGTTTTTATCAGTCAGAGTCGCATGAGGCGGAATGGCAACCTTAAGTGGGGGCCACGCAACCAGTTTATTAATCAGCCAGAAGCGGCGATTCAGGCACTGAGCGGGCAAAAGCTCACCACGGTTGACGGCGACGTTGACGGACGGATTTATCCCACTGACGGAACGGGGATTCGTGTTGCCGACCCGGCGCGACAAGGCCGGCGCTTCGGTGTTGGTCACGACGAATAGCGTTTTGAATAAGGAGTAAAACTATGGCAAAGGTCCATTTTATTGGTGCCGGACAGATGACGGAGGCGATTATTCGCGCATCATTAAGCAACGGTACGCTGCGGGCGGACGCGATCTCGCTGGAGGATATCGACAGCACGCGAATCGAGGCTCTGCACTCCCGCTATCGGTTGTCGGGCGACGGTGGCTTAAGCGAGGCCTCTTTATTGGTGCTGGGGATCCGTCCGCAGGACGATCTGGCGGCGGTGGCGAGCCGCGTGCGCGCCCAGCTAAACGGCTCAACGACGGTGGTTTCTCTGATCGCGGGAGTGACCCTGGAAACGCTGGCCTCCCTGTTTGGTGAGACAACGCCGATTGCCAGGACGATCCCCAATACTCTGACCGATACCGGATTTGGCTATAGCGGCGTGACCTTAAACGCCCACGCCAGCGCGGCTGAGATCGAGCCGTT
The DNA here is from genome assembly GCF_001807705.1 of Klebsiella sp. HMSC25G12. Lineage (NCBI taxonomy): Bacteria > Pseudomonadati > Pseudomonadota > Gammaproteobacteria > Enterobacterales > Enterobacteriaceae > Klebsiella > Klebsiella sp. HMSC25G12. The sequence continues at coordinate 104,437 of NZ_KV789804.1, forward strand.
TCTGCGCGGTTTTGGCAAAGTGCTGTATCTGCCAGAGCGGTTGATCGATGTCTTTACCGGTTTTGGCGTCGCGGGGCCTAACTATATTTACTACTTTATTGAGACCCTTACCGATGCCGGCGTACTGGCGGGGCTGTCGCGGCCTCAGGCGACGGAGGTGGTGCTGGAGAACCTCCTCGGCGCGGTCAAGATGCTGCGCCAAAGCCAGAAGCATCCGCGTCAGCTTCTGGATATCAATAATTCACCGGCGGGAGTCGGGATCCACGCTCTGTATGAGCTGAACAACAGTGACTTTGCCGCAGGCCTTCAGCGCAGCGTACTGGCGGCGGTCAGGCGTACCCGTGAACTGGGACAGCGCTAAACCCCTTCTTCCCGCCACTGGCCGTGCAGCACCCGGCGCTTTTCCGGCGATGCGCTTAAAGGCACGGCTTAAGGCTGCATGAGAACGGTCGCCCAGCCGGATCGCTAACGTCGTCTATTAATCCACGGGGAGCAGGACAAGTTCAGGCATTGGTCATTCGACATGCCAGGGGGAATATGCCTGAAGATCCCGTTTAAATTCGACGGAAAACAGGCAACAAAAAACCCGCAAACTCGGAGAGAGTGCGGGTTTCTGTAGGGTTACCGGTCGTTAACAAAACTTACCGGTGAATGATTTGGTCGGCACGAGAGGATTTGAACCTCCGACCCCCGACACCCCATGACGGTGCGCTACCAGGCTGCGCTACGTGCCGACGCGTGGGGAACAATATTACCCGTTCCCCGAGCGAATGCAAGCGGGTCGCGCGCGATTGATTCATAATTAATCAATCAGTTAGCGATAAAGCGTTTTTCGTCAGTCAGGACCTGCAGCAACAGGCTGAGCTGCGGTTTCTGATCTTTAATTTTCTCGCCGTCGCGGCTCCAGGTGGTATAGGTGCCGTTATGGTTGAGGACCACGGTGATGGTCGGGGTGGTAATGGCCAGCGTATCGCCGTTGGCCGCGGTGACCCAGTTCCGACGTCGTGCGGCGCTGAACAGATCTTCACCCTGCGAGTACTCATTGGCTGGCGTCGAAACATGGAGCAGGCGCTGCATCAGCGTGGTCATCACATCTTTGTTATCGGTCAGCGTGGCAATTTCCTGCGCCGGCGTGCCCGGCCAGTGAATAACCAGCGGCACCTGCAACTGCTCGCGCGACCAGTCGAACGAGTCGTGTTTGACGTTAAGCGGCTTGCCGTGGCCGCCAGTGATAATCACCACCGTGTTGTCGAGCTTGCCGGCTGCGCGTAGCGCGGTCAGCACCCGATCAATCTGGGCGTCAACATCACCTGCCGCCTTGCTGTAACGGCGGACAAAGCCCTGTTGCTGCGTGTCGTCGAGGGTCGTACCGTTGAGCGAGATCCACGAGAACCAGCGATTCTCATCCTGCGCGTAACGGTCCAGCCAGCCGATCCACTGATTGGCCGTCTGCTCGTCGCTCTGAGTCTTCGCGCTCGGTAGCGAGAAGTCGGAGAGCAGCGCCTGGCGATAAAGCGGGCTGCTAAACCCATCGGAGGAGAACAGGCCCAGCTGATAGCCCTGCTGGTTGAGGGCGGTGATCAACGCGGCGGGAATACGCGCCGAGAGGACACCGTCCATATAGCCTGGTGAAATACCGTAAAACAGGCCAAACAGGCCGCTGTCGGCGGTATTACCCGAACTCATATGCTGGGTAAAATTGACGTTCTCTTTGGCGAACGCCGCCAGCGCCGGCATGGTCTTTTCAAACCGCGAATAGTTCAGGTTGTCGACGGTGATCAGCAGCACGTTGTAGCCCGCGCCGAGATCACGGTAGCGCAGGTTGCTGAGCGGATACTGGACCGATACCGCCTCCGGCGCCCCTTGCTCCACCAGACGACGCTGATAATCCTGGGCGTCGAGCAGGCCATGTTTCTCGAGGAAACGGCGGGCGGTCATCGGATAAGAGAGCGGCAGATTCGCTCGCTGCATCGTGATCGGGCGATAGAAGTTGGCATCCGCCCAGATATAGACCAGGTGGCTGCTGATAAACGACAGAAAGAAGAACCAGGCGACCGGGCGGGCGTAATGACGGCGGCGCGTCAGGCTGCGCAGTTTCTGCCAGCTCCAGGTGGCGAAGAGCATTTCAATCAAAAAGATGACCGGGACGCTGATAAACATCAGCTGCCAGTCGCGCGCCATCTCATTCTGGTCAGGGTTGATGACCAGCTCCCAGACGACCGGGTTTAAGTGAAGATGGAAGCGGGTGAAGACCTCGCTATCTATCAGCAGCAGCGTCATCCCGGCGGTGGCAAGGATCACCGACAGGAAGCGCATCAGGCGCTGCGAGACCACGATAAAGGTCAACGGGAAGAGGATCAGCACATAGCTGGTAAACACCAGGAAGCTGAAGTGTCCGACGAGACTGACGTACGAAAAAAGCCGTCCGGCAAGCGTCGTCGGCCAGTCGGCGACAAAAAGATAGCGGCTGCCGAGCACCATGGCCAACAACATGTTGAACAGGGCGAACCAGTGCCCCCAGCTGACCATCTGGGAGACTTTTTCTCGGTAGGGCTGACGTAGAGTCACCATATACTGTTGCTGTTATCCTTAATGCGCCGGATCGTCGTTAATGGAAGACTGCAAAGCCTGCGCGAAAGAACGGGCGATGGCCTGACGCTGCGCCGGCGCGACGCTACTGTTGATCAGGTTGGTCACCATATTGCCTAACACCATCAGTGAAAGGTCAACCGGGGCTTTGTGTGATTCCAGGACGTTCGTCAGCTCACTGAGCAACTGTTCGACCTGTTGATCGCTATAGCGGGAAATTTGCGGCATAAACTCAAAATCTGTTTGTTCGTGAAAGGGCAACATATTACCGTAGCAGCAGCTTTTTTTCCGCATTTTTTCGCCGCGACGCAAAAGCGCACCGATCGTCGGTAACAACGTCGAAATGTGTGGCGCCAGTTGCGTCGGCAACCCGGCGGTGGTTGAATACCGCCCGGTCTAAAAGGAGAGTTTAACATGAGTCTGGATATCGACCAGATTGCCCTGCATCAGTTAATCAAACGTGATGAACAAAATCTGGAGCTGGTGCTGCGCGAGTCACTGCTGGAGCCGAATGCGACGGTCGTCGAGATGATGGCTGAACTGCACCGGGTCTATAGCGCCAAAAGCAAAGCCTATGGCCTGTTCAATGAAGAGAGTGAACTGGCGCAGGCGCTGCGTCTGCAGCGTCAGGGGGAAGAAGAGTTTCTGGCGTTCAGCCGCGCGGCGACTGGTCGTCTGCGCGATGAACTGGCGAAATACCCGTTCGCCGAAGGGGGCATTGTCCTCTTCTGCCAGTATCGTTACCTGGCGGTCGAGTATCTGCTGGTGGCGGTGCTCAATAACCTGAGCAGTATGCGCGTCAACGAGGAGCTGGATATCCGCTCGACCCATTACCTGGATATTAACCATGCTGATATTGTCGCGCGCATCGATTTAACCGAGTGGGAAACCAACCCGGAGTCGACCCGCTATCTGACCTTCCTGAAAGGGCGGGTAGGGCGCAAAGTGGCCGATTTCTTTATGGATTTCCTCGGCGCCAGCGAAGGGCTTAACGCCAAAGCGCAGAACCGCGGCCTGCTGCAGGCGGTGGATGACTTCGCCGCCGATGCTCAGCTTGATAAATCCGAGCGACAGAATGTGCGTCAGCAGGTCTACGCGTACTGTAACGAACAGCTGCAGGCCGGGGAAGAGATTGAGCTGGAGTCGCTGTCCAAAGAGCTCGCCGGCGTCAGCGAAAAGAGCTTCCAGGAATTCACTGCCGCGCAGGGCTATGAGCTGGAAGAGAGCTTCCCGGCGGATCGCAGCACCTTACGCCAGCTGACCAAGTTTGCCGGCAGCGGCGGCGGATTGACCATTAACTTCGACGCCATGCTGTTAGGTGAACGCGTATTCTGGGATCCCGCCACCGATACCCTGACCATTAAGGGCACCCCGCCGAACCTGCGCGACCAGCTGCAGCGCCGGACGTCCGGCGGCAATTAAACCCCATGCCCTGTCGGCGCTATCGCTGAACGGGGATGATCTCCACGCCGCACTGCACCAGCTGCTGGCGCAGCGCGGCGTCGGGTTCACCGTCGACGATAAGCGTACTGGCGAGGTTCAGTTCGCCGATGGCAAAGGCTGACGCGGCGTTGAGCTTCTCCCGGGACGCCATCACCACGGTTTCCGCCGCTCTGGCCGCCAGTGCGCGTTTGATGCCCGCTTCTTCATAATCACCGGTAGTGAAACCTGCCCGCGGGTGGATGCCGGTCACCCCCATAAAGAACAGATCGGCATTGATCCGCGCCATACCCGCCAGCGTCTCGGCGCCCACAGCGACGACCGAATGTTTAAACACTTTGCCCCCGAGCAGGATCACCTCGATTCTCGGGTGGTCCACCAGCGCCACGGCGATGCCGGGGCTGTGGGTGACCACCGTACAGTTCAGTTCCGCAGGTAAAAAGCCGATCATTGCCGCAGTGGTGGTGCCGCCATCGACAATCACCACCTGTCCTGGCTGGATCAGCGCGGCGGCGGCGCGGGCGACCGCCTGCTTGGAGGCGATCTGCACGCTTTTGCGCGTTTCAATAGGCGCAATAGCGGCAGAAACCGGCAGTGCGCCGCCGTGGACCCGCTGCAGTTTTCCTTCCGCCGCCAGCTCGCGCAGATCGCGGCGAATGGAGTCCTCGGAGACGTTGAACCGCTGGCTTAGCTCCCCGGACATCACCTGTTTTTCCTCGGTGAGGATCTGGAGGATCTGCTGTTTTCTCTGACTGGCGAGCATGATTTTTCCTTCACGAATGATCTTGTTTGTGCCTGATTATGCATGTTATGGTGCCGGCTGTCATCTCAAAGGGGATATAACATGCAAACTCACGCACCGCACGTCCGCCACGTTCGCGAGACGCTGCTCTCTGACAACTGGTACACCCTGAAAAAATATACTTTTGAACTGCTGCGCCGGGACGGTTGCTGGCAGGAGCAGAGCCGGGAAGCCTATGATCGCGGCAACGGCGCGGTCATTTTACTCTATAACCGTGAGAAGCGGACGGTGGTCCTGACGCGCCAGTTCCGATTTCCGGTATTTATCCACGGTCACGATGGGTATCTGATTGAGGCTGCCGCCGGGCTGCTGGATAACGCCTCTCCGGAGGCGCGGATCGTTGCCGAAGCGGAAGAGGAGACCGGCTTTCGCGTGACGCGTGTCGAACCCGTCTTCACTGTCTTTATGAGTCCAGGCTCCGTGACCGAGAAGCTCTACTTTTTTATCGCGGAATATCAGGCCGATGACCGTCGGGGCGACGGCGGCGGGTTGGCGGCAGAAGGTGAGGATATTGAAGTGCTGGAGTGGCCGCTGGCGCGGGCGCTGCAGGCTATTCGCGATGGCGAGATCATGGATGCGAAAACGATAATGCTGTTGCAGCATCTGGCGCTGAATGCCGATACGCTCCTCGCCGGCTAAGCGGCAAGGAGCAGGGGAGATTAGCGCAATTCGCGGGCAATGGCGCTGTACATCAGCGCCGCTTCCAGCGGCTGGGCGTTGAAGGACGGTTCCGCCTGCGGCCAGGTCGACCACTGGACGATCACCAGATGTTCCGCGCGGTTCACCATGATCACCTGGCCATAGATCCCCAGCGCCCACAGCGAGCCCTGCAGTCCTTCCTGCGGCGTCGGCTGTACGTGTTGCGCATTGGCCGGAATGGCGTTGTTCCACCACTGATAGCCGTAGATACCTTGCGGATGCGCTGCTGAAACCGAGTTCAGCGCTTTTGTCCAGCTTGCGGCCTGGTCGAACCAACCTGCGGGCACCAGCTGTTTGCCGTTGCTTAACCGACCATCGCGGGCGACAAACTCGCCAAAGCGGCCCCAGTCTTCGAGGGTGGCGTTAAAGCCGTGGGCGCCAACATCATGCTTCCCTTGCTGATAAGCATGCCATACGCCATCGTGGGCCATACCCGCAGGCTGCCACAGCGACTGCTCAAGCCAGGCGGCCAGCGACATACCGGTCGCGCGTTCCAGCACATCGCCCAGCAACCAGGCGCCGCCGGAAGAGTAGGACCACTGCTCGCCTGCCGGGTGTTTACGCGACAGCGTCGACACAATTTTACGTACGCAATCATAGGCGCCGGGCTGCGCTTCACACTGGGTCAGGCGGGCAAAGTGCGACTGCGGATTGGTGTAATCTTCATTCCAGTCCACGCCGCTGGTATGTTGAATGAGTTGCCTGAGCGTTACACCGTCCCAGGCGGTGCCTTTTAGTTCGGGTTCATAAACGGTAATCAGGTCATCGAGGGAGTGGATTTTCCCCTGCTGAATGGCGATGCCCACCAGCGTCGAAACCACCGATTTCCCCACCGAGCGAGAGGTCCACAGCGTGGTATCGGTGTTGCCGTTGCCAAGGTATTTCCAGGCGACTTTGCCATCTTTCAGCACCAGCATGCCGCTGACGTTCTCGCGCTTCAGGTAATCCTGTAGCGTCCAGGTGTGGCCGTTGAGGGTATAGCTGGCGTGGGTCAGTGGCTTTTCAGCACGCTCCAGCGGGACCGCTGCGCCGTGGCGGAAGACGTCTCCGGCATAATTGCGATAGTCGTTACGAAAGCCAACGACGCGTGACGCCTGATCCCAGGTGAGCATGTCTTTGGCCGCGGGTAGCGTTTGGTCGTAAGGGGTGGGGCAGACATCCAGCGTCAGGTCGCCGCAGTTTTGCGCCATCGCCGCTGCCGGCAGCGCCGCCAAAATTAACGCCAGAGCCAGTGGTTTTTTTATCATTTTTATTTCCTCGTTTGCCATAGATTCGCTGCGCAGTATATAAATCGGCTCGCGAAGGCTAAAATCAGCATAGGGGGGATTTTCCCCCGCAAGGGAGAGAGGGATGAAAACCCTGCAGTATTCTTTCGCACAGATTGAGGCCTTCGCCACCATCGCCGAAACTGGCAGCCTGTCGCAGGCGGCCATTCGTTTAGCTAAAGACCGGACCACGCTTCGCGATCTGCTGGACTATCTGGAAGATGCGCTGGGCTACCGGCTGTTCAGCCGTGAAGGGCGTAGCCTGACGCTAACCGCCGAAGGCGAGCAGCTTTTTCGCCAGGCACACCTGCTGTTGCGTCAGGCGCAGGCTTTCGAGTCTTTTGCGCAAACGCTGCCGCAAACGGCCTGGCAGGCGTTACGTCTGGTGTACGATCCCTTCGTGCCGCGTGAATTTCTCTGTTTGCTGGCTGATACGCTTGCCCGGCGGCAGATCCGTTTAAGCTGCTGGAGCGCCTCGCGGCGCGAAGCCGAGCAGGCGCTGAGCGAGGGCATCGCGGATATGGCCATTTGCCAGGCTAATAATCGTACGCTGGGCAGCGAAATGGAGTGGCGGGCGCTGGGCACCGTTGATTTACGTTTTTACGCCGCGCAAGGATTGTTTACTGACGCCGCACGGCCGCTGACATTGCTGAATTTATCGCTAACGCCACAGCTGGTGATGCACCGGCGCAGTGACGATCAGATCGCCCGCCGGCTACAGATATCCGGCCATACGCTGTATATGAATGAAATCGCGCTGCTGCGCCATGCGATGGAGCAGGGGATGGGCTGGGGGTTTTTACCGGAACATTTACGGCCAGGCGAGTGGCAGGGGGTTGCTGAAATAGCTACCGAGGTCGGCAGTCAGGGACTGAACGTGACCATGGTGATGCTCTGGCTGCCCGGCATGAATAAGCACCGGATGCTGAGCGACCTCGTGGACGAGGCGCCGGAACTTTGGCGGCGCCGATAACAAAACGCCCCGGGTCAGAAGACACCAGGGCGTTTGCCATACAACTTGCTATCGGCGATTACGCGCGAACGAAGTCGATGTGGGTCAGTTTCGGCTTGAACGCGTGACGCTGAACAGCCTGAACTTTAACTTTCTCTTCTTTGCCATCGATAACGAGGGTCACAACTTCGCCGTAAAATTCAGCTTTATCCTGCATGTTCCACAGTTTGTCGTGATCCAGTTCGATAGCAACCGGAGCAGCTTCGCCACCGTAGATGATTGCCGGGAACTTGTTAGCTGCGCGCAGGCGGCGGCTCGCACCCTTACCCTGCTCTTTACGTACTTCTGCGTTGATAGTAAACATTGATGTCTCTCTATATATAAAGCCTGCAACAGGCGACCCAGCTGCAGGCAGATTATCTGCTTTGCGAATGCAAAAGCGGGCGGCATTATAGCCGCCAATCGGCACAGCGGCAATCAAAACCTCAGTTTTTGGCGGATTAACGCAGCTCATTGGCGCGACGGAAACGGCCCTGATAATCGAATACTTTTTCCCGCACCTGCCAGTATTGCCCCTTCATTCGGGCGACGACAAAGTCAGGATGGCGCAGCAGCGCCTGCTGGGCAATGATATCCGCCGGGGTTATCCAGCGTAACGGCACGCCCGGCGTACGGGTATGCGGGCGGATAAACAACTGCTCAAAGGCGGTACGCTGGGCGGGCGTTTGCAGACGGAAGCGCTCACTCACGTCGGCGCCGTCCTCATCATAGTAGGTGATTTTCAGCCACGGGCCTTTCTCGTCGCTACCGTGCTGCATAGCCATGCCGCTGCAGCGCAGCACCAGCGCGTCCTTTAGCTTCAGCGCCGCCTTCAGCATATCGTCCGGGTCGACCAAAATCGTGTCGCACTCGCGGCAGCGGCGGGCGGCGATATCGTTTTCCGCGTTGCACTGCGGGCAGTTTTTGAAGCGAAAGCGGAAGTCGCACTGTTCGCGGTGGCCGTCATCATCTTCAAACCAGCCCTGGCAGCGGCGGCCAAAATGCTCAATCAAGGTGCCGTCGGCGGTGGTTTTGCCCCAGAAGGTGTTGGCGAAACCGCAGGCCGGGCAGAAGACCTGCACCGGTACGTTGTCGCTTTTCCCCTTCGGCGTCCCCACTTCCGGGGCGTACAGGTCATGCGGGTTGCCGGCGTAGTCGAGGATCAGGCAGTCGGTTTTGCCCGGCGCCAGGCGCAGGCCGCGGCCAACGATCTGTTGGTAAAGACTCACCGACTCGGTGGGGCGGAGGATGGCGATCAGGTCAACGTGCGGGGCGTCGAAGCCGGTGGTCAACACCGCGACGTTCACCAGATAGCGATACTCCTGCGCTTTAAACGCCTCGATAATGCGATCCCGCTCTGGTCCAGGCGTTTCCCCGGTGATCAGCGCGGCTTGCGCCGCCGGCAGCAGACCGGTCACTTCCCGGGCGTGTTCCACGGTGGCGGCGAAGATCATCACCCCTTTACGGCTTTCGGCGAACTCCACGATCTGGCTGACGATATGCGGTGTTATGCGCTGCTGTTTTTTCAGTTCGTGGTTAAGATCGGCTTCGCTGAACAGGCCGTTGCTTTGCGCCTGCAGACGGCTGAAATCGTACTGCACCACCGGCATATCAAGGCGTTCCGGTGGCGTCAGGTAGCCGTGCTTAATCATATAGCGCAGCGGCAGCTCATAGATGCAGTCGCGAAACAGTGCTTTCTCATCGCCACGTACCATGCCGTGGTAGTGAAACTGATAGATCCAACCCTTGCCGAGGCGGAACGGGGTAGCCGTCAGGCCGAGCAGCCGGAGCTGAGGATTCACCTGCCGCAGGTGGCTTATGATCTGTTGATACTGGCTGTCGTCGTCATCGCTAATACGGTGGCATTCATCGACGATGAGCAGCGAAAATTCACTGTGAAACTGATCGAGGTTGCGCGCCACCGACTGCACGCTGCCGAACACCACTTTGCCGTGGCTTTCTTTACGCTGCAGACCAGCGGCAAAGATATCCGCCTCGAGGCCAAGGGCGCAGTATTTCGCATGGTTCTGCGCCACCAGCTCTTTGACGTGGGCCAGCACCAGCACGCGGCCGCGGGCCAGCCGGGCAAGCTCGGCAATCACCAGGCTTTTGCCCGCGCCGGTGGGCAGGACAATGGTCGATGGCTCGGTATGGCGACGAAACCAGGCGAGGGTGGCATCGACGGCTTCTTGTTGGTAGGGGCGTAATGTAAAAGTCATGAATTCACGGGGCTAATTAACTCGCGAATAGTATGCCATGAATCTTTTCCCTTGAGTGGTGTTAAGAGCCCGTTATACTAGCCAGTGAAATTCTTCTTTTTCGGGCGAGTTGCCCGCTCCAGCACTATTACAGGCTAAAAAAATTCATGCGACTTGATAAGTTTATCGCTCAGCAGCTTGGCGTCAGCCGGGCTATTGCCGGGCGTGAAATCCGCGGCAGCCGTGTTACCGTGGACGGCGACATTGTGAAAGATGCCTCTTTTAAGCTCCAGCCAGAGCACGAGGTGGAATATGATGGCAATACGCTGACCCAGCAGAACGGCCCCCGTTATTTTATGCTGAACAAGCCGCAGGGTTACGTCTGTTCCACCGACGATCCCGATCATCCGACTATCCTTTATTTCCTCGATGAGCCGGTGGCGCACAAGCTGCACGCCGCCGGGCGCCTGGATATCGACACCACCGGGCTGGTGCTGATGACCGATGACGGCCAGTGGTCGCACCGCATTACCTCGCCGCGCCACCATTGTGAAAAAACCTACCTGGTGGAGCTGGAAAGCCCGCTGGCGGAAGGGACCGCAGAGCTGTTTGCCAAAGGCGTCCAGTTGCACAATGAAAAAGATCTCACTAAGCCGGCAGTGCTGGAAGTGATCACCCCGACCGAAGTGCGCCTGACCATCAGCGAAGGGCGCTACCATCAGGTGAAACGCATGTTCGCCGCCGTGGGCAACCATGTGGTTGGCCTGCACCGGGAGCGCATCGGCGATATCCTGCTGGATGACGCGCTGGCGCCGGGTGAATATCGTCCGCTGACGGAAGCGGAAATCGCCAGCGTAGGCGCCCCGCAGGCACGGAGTAAAACGTGACAGTGAAGCAGAATTCTTCTCTGGGAATTGTGTTTATCCTCGGCCTGCTGGCCATGCTGATGCCGCTGTCGATCGATATGTATCTTCCGGCGCTGCCGGTGATCGCCGCCCAGTACAACGTCCCGGACGGCAGCGCGCAGATGACGCTCAGCACCTATATCCTGGGCTTTGCGCTGGGTCAGCTGCTGTACGGGCCGATGGCAGACAGCCTTGGTCGCAAGCCGGTGATCCTCGGCGGGACGCTGGTGTTCGCCGCGGCGGCGGTGGCCTGCGCCCTTTCGCAGACCATCGATATGCTCATTGTCATGCGTTTCTTCCACGGTCTGGCGGCCGCGGCCGCCAGCGTGGTGATCAACGCCCTGATGCGCGATATCTATCCGAAAGATGAGTTTTCACGGATGATGTCGTTTGTCATGCTGGTGACGACCATTGCGCCGCTGGTGGCGCCGATGGTTGGCGGGGCGGTGCTGGTCTGGTTTAGCTGGCATGCCATCTTCTGGATCCTCGCGCTGGTGGCCCTGCTGGCCTCGCTGATGATCGGCCTGTTTATCCGCGAAACGCTGCCAGCTGACAGGCGTCAGCCGTTCCATCTGCGCACCACGCTGGGTAATTTTGCCACTCTGTTCCGTCACAAGCGGGTTCTGAGCTATATGCTGGCGAGCGGTTTTAGCTTCGCGGGGATGTTCTCGTTTCTCAGCGCCGGGCCTTTTGTTTACATCAATATTAACCACGTCGCGCCTCAGCACTTTGGCTACTATTTTGCGCTGAACATTGTTTTCCTGTTCCTGATGACCATGTTCAACAGCCGGTTTGTGCGGCGGGTGGGGGCGTTGCGCATGTTCCGGGCCGGGCTGTGGATCCAGTTTGCCATGGCGGTATGGATGGTGGTTTGCGCGCTGCTGGACGTCGGCTTCTGGTCGCTGGTGATCGGCGTGGCGGCCTTTGTCGGCTGCGTATCGATGGTGTCGTCTAACGCCATGGCGGTGATCCTCGATGAGTTTCCGCATATGGCCGGCACCGCTTCGTCACTGGCCGGAACGTTTCGTTTTGGTATCGGGGCGATCATTGGCGCGCTGCTGTCGATGGCGACGTTTACCACCGCCTGGCCAATGCTGATCTCTATTGCCTTCTGCGCAACCTGTTCTATTTTCTTCTCGCTTTACGCTTCCCGTCGGCGAAAAATCGCACACTAGGTCACATTTTCAGGGGCGAAATCGCCCCTTTCTTGATACATGTCAACCAGAATGAGCTTCAGGGTTCTGCGATTTGTTTCCTTTATGTAAAATCAATTAGTGTAAAAAGTCGCATTGTTGCGATAAAAAAGTTGTTTTGGATCACAGAAACGGGTACATATAGCGCCAATCGGCTCGCCGGGTATAAAAATAACGCGCTGGATTATAAGTGCTTAGCCCTGGCCCGCCGCGGCTGTAAACGTTTTCTGCGTCAAGGCAGGACTATTTGTCAACAGTGTGTTAATATTGATGTAAATTTATTGTGAAGCCTTTTGCTTCCGGGGAAACCACGTGAATACACAACAACTCTCTATCGTACACCGTCTGCCGCAGAGCTATCGCTGGCTGGCCGGTTTTGCGGGTTCCAGAGTTGAACCGATTCCGCAAAACGGCGCGCAGAACGAGAACAGTCTCGTTGCCCTGAAACTGCTGAGTCCGGACGGTGAAAAAGCCTGGCCGGTTATGCATAAGCTCAGCCAGGCGTTAAGCGACATCGAAGTCGACTGTTCCGTCCTTGAGTGCGAAGGCGAACCCTGCCTGTTCGTTAACCTGCAGGATGAATTCGCCGCCACCTGTCGTCTGAAAAATTTTGGTGTGGCCATCGCCGAGCCCTTCTCCGGCAACAACCCCTTCTGACCGTCAGCTCAGCGCCAGCAGCTGGCGGGTATATTCGTGCCGGGGTGCGCTGAAGACGGACTGGCACTCGCCCTGTTCAACCACCTCTCCCTGACGCAGCACCATCACCTGATGACACAGCGCCCGCACTACGCGTAAATCATGACTGATAAAAATATAGGCCAGCTGATGCTTTTGCTGTAACGCTTTCAGCAGGTGCAGGATCTGCGCCTGAACGGTTTTATCCAGTGATGAGGTCGGCTCGTCGAGGACGAGCAGCTGCGGCTTGACGATCAACGCTCTGGCGATGGCGATACGCTGGCGCTGACCACCGGAGAAGGCTGCCGGGTAGCGCTGGCGGCTGGCCGGATCGAGGCCGACCTCCTGCATGGCGAGGATCACTGCCTGTTCGCGTTCGGCTGCCGTCAGCGTCGGCTGGTGGACGCGCAAGCCTTCCTCAATGATCTGCTGCGCCGTCAGGCGCGGATTGAGCGACGAGTTCGGATCCTGAAAAACCACCTGCATTTGTCGGCGCAGCGGCAGCAGCTGTCGGCGGTTACGCCCCTGAATCGGCTGGCCGGCAAAGGTTATCCTGCCCTCGGATGAGATCAGGCGCAGCAGCGCCAGACCGGTGGTGCTTTTTCCCGATCCCGATTCGCCCACCAGCCCCAGCGTCTCGCCGGCGCGTAGCTGAAAACTGAGGCTGTTGACCACCCGATGGTGATCGACCACCCGGCGCAGGATCCCTTTGCGAACAGGAAATGCCACGTTTAAATCGTCCGCCTGCAGCAGCACCGGGGCATCAACGGCCAGCGGCACCGGCTCACCGTCTGGTTCGCTATCCAGCAGGCGTTGGGTGTAGGGATGCGCCGGCGCGCTGAACAGCGCCCGACAGTCATTTTGTTCCACACAGCGGCCGTTCTGCATCACCGCTACCCGGTCAGCCAGCTGACGGACAATGCTCAGGTTATGGGTGATAAACAGCAACCCCATGTTCAGCTCCCGCTTTAGCTCGCGCAGCAGCTGCAGGATCTGCGCCTGCACTGACACGTCCAGGGCGGTGGTCGGTTCGTCGGCGATCAGCAACTCCGGGCGCGTCAGCAGCGCCATGGCGATCATCACCCGCTGGCGCTCGCCGCCGGAGAGCTGATGCGGATAGTCCGCCAGACGCCGCGGCGCCTGACGGATCCCGACGCGCTCCAGGCAGTCGAGGATCTCCCCGCGCGCCGCCTCTTTGCGCATTCCCCGGTGTAACGACAGCACCTCATAGAGCTGTTTTTCCAGGGTATGCAGGGGGTTGAGCGACACCATTGGCTCCTGAAAGATCATCGCGATCCGGTTGCCGCGCACGCCGCGCAGGGTCGACTCATCCGCATGCAGCAGCGACTGGCCATGAAAGCGGATATCGCCGCTGGGGTAGCTGGCCGGCGGGGTGGGGAGCAGCCGCAGCACCGACAGCGCGGAGATGCTTTTTCCTGAGCCGGATTCGCCTACCAGCGCCAGCGTCTCACCGACTGCCACCTCGAGCGACAGATTGTGCACCACGGTCTGCGTCTCGCCCTGCTGGCGAAAGGCAATAGAGAGATTGTCGATAGCTAACAGCGGGTGGGTCATATTACACCGCCTTACTCGGATCAAAGGCGTCGCGAACCGCTTCACCGATAAAAATCAGTAGCGTCAGCAGTACGGCGACGGAGAGAAACGCGGCAATGCCCAGCCAGGGCGCCTGCAGGTTGTTTTTTCCCTGCAGCAGCAGCTCGCCGAGAGAGGGGGAGCCGAGCGGCAGACCGAAGCCGAGAAAATCCAGCGACGTCAGGGTGGTAATGGAGCTGCACAGGATAAAAGGCAGGAAGGTGAGGGTCGCCACCATTGCGTTAGGCAACATATGCCGCAGGATGATCTGCCGGTCGCTGACCCCGAGCGCCTGCGCCGCCCGGATGTAGTCGTAGTTGCGGGTGCGAAGAAATTCAGCGCGCACCACGCCCACCAGCGTCATCCAGCCAAAAAGGACGGTGATCGCCAGCAACCACCAGAAGCCCGGCTGCACGACGCTGGAGAGCAGGATGATCAGAAACAGGGTCGGCATCCCGGACCAGACTTCGATAAAGCGCTGGCCCCAGAGGTCGATTTTGCCGCCATAGTAACCCTGTATCGCCCCGGCCAGCACTCCCAGCACGCTGGAGAACAGCGTCAGCAGCAGACCGAAGAGCACCGAGATGCGCGTACCATAGAGGATCCGCGCCAGCACATCGCCGCCGTTGGCGTCGGTGCCAAGCCAGTTGCTGGCCGAGGGCGGTGATGGAAAGGGGACGGTGCTGGCAAAATTAATAGTCGTGGCGCCGAAGCGCACCGGCGGCCATAGCGCCCAGCCGTGGGTGGCCAGCTGGTGCTGTAGCCAGGGATCCTGATAGTCGGCGGCGGTGGCAAATGCGCCGCCAAAGGTTTGCTCGGTGTAGTTTTTTAACACCGGCACATACAGCTGGCCCCGGTACTGCACCAGCAGCGGGCGATCGTTGGCCAGCAGCTCGGCGCCGAGGCTGCAGAAGAAGAGAATTAAAAACAGCCACAGCGACCAGTAGCCGCGACGGTTGTGACGAAAGCGCGCCCAGCGGGCCTGATTAACGGGACTGAAGAAAGACATTAGCGGCCCTCAAAATCAATGCGCGGGTCGACCAGCGTATAGCTGATATCGCTGACGATATTCAGCAGCAGGCCAATCAGAGTGAAAATATAGAGCGTGCCGAACATCACCGGATAGTCGCGGGAGACCGTCGCTTCATAGCCCAGCAGACCCAGGCCGTTCAGCGAGAACATCACTTCGATCAGCAGCGAACCGGTAAAGAACATACTAATAAAGGTGGCCGGGAAGCCGGCGATCACCAGCAGCATGGCGTTGCGGAACACATGTCCCCAGAGGATCTGTTTCTCACCGACGCCTTTGGCGCGGGCGGTGACCACATACTGTTTGCGGATCTCGTCGAGGAAGCTGTTTTTGGTCAGCATGGTCAGGGCGGCAAAGCCGCCGATCACCGTCGCCAGCACCGGCAGGGTGATGTGCCACAGGTAGTCGAGGATTTTCTGATACCAGGGAAGGGTGTCGAAGTTCGGTGAGACCAAACCGCGCAGCGGGAAGAGGTCGAAATAGCTGCCGCCGGCAAAAATCACGATCAGCAGGATGGCGAACAGAAAGGCGGGGATCGCATAGCCAATAATAATCAGCGTACTGCTCCAGATATCAAAGCGGCTGCCGTTGCTGACCGCTTTGCGAATACCCAGCGGAATGGAAACCAGGTAGATAATCAGCGTACTCCACAGTCCGAGGCTCACCGAGACCGGCAGGCTGTCTTTAATCAGCTGCAGTACTGAGGCGCTGCGAAACAGGCTGTCGCCAAAATCAAAGCGCAGATAATCGCCCAGCATCTTCAGGTAACGCTCGTGCAGCGGCTTGTCAAAGCCGTAGCGGTGGGTGATCTCGGCGATGACTTCCGGATCAAGGCCCCGCCCACCGCGATAGTGCCCCTCGCTGATGTTCCCTGCGCCGGTGCGGGCATGGCTGGCGCCCATCCCGCCGTCGCCGGCACCCGGCATCCCGCCGTGCTGACCAAATTCGATGGCGGCGATGGCCTGATCGACCGGGCCGCCGGGTGCGATTTGCACAATAAAAAAGTTAATGGTGATGATGGCCCACAGGGTGGGGATCACTAACAGCAAACGGCGGATCAGGTAGCTGCCCATGGGATGTCCTTAACGTCTGTCCGCGGGGAGGGTGGCCGCTTTGTTCACGTCGTACCACCAGGTATCGAGCCCGGAGGAATAAATGGGGCGGGTCTCGGGGAAAGAGAACTTATTCCACCACGCGGTGCGGTCCTGCGCCATATACCACATCGGCAGCATGTAGTTATTCCAGGTGAGCACGCGGTCCAGCGCCCGACCGAGGGGGATCAGTTTCTGCTTATTGCCCTGCCACTGCAGGATCTGCGCAATCAGCTTATCCACTACCGGGCTTTGCACCCCCGGTGCGTTATAGCTGGAGTGAATATAGTCTGAGGCCCAGGAGATTTGCAGGTCGGTGCCGGGCCAGGGCATGGCACGCCACAGGCTCGGCATCATGTCGTAATCACGGCTGCGGCGACGGTTGCTGTACTGCGAGTTATCAACCTGACGAATATCCATGACGATCCCCAGGCGCTGCAGGTTGTGCTGAAACGGCAGCACCCAGCGGTCATTGCCACCGGCTGGCATCAGCAGTTCGAAGCGCAGCGGCTTGCCGGTGGCGGCGTTGACCCGGCGCTGGTTTTTTACCGTCCAACCCGTCGCATTGAGCAGGGCATCGGCTTTGAGTAAGTTGTCGCGGTCGAAGCCATCGCCGCGGGAGACCGGCGGCTGGTAAACCTGGCTGAAGACCTCCGGGGGCAGTTCGTTTTTCATCGGCGTCAGCAGGGCCAGCTCGGCGGCGTCGGGCAGGCTGCGGGCGGCATATTCGGTGTTCTGGAAATAGCTGTTGGCGCGCTGATAGGCGCTGTAAAACAGCGCCTTGTTCATCCATTCAAAATCGAACGCCAGGGTAATGGCCTCCCGCACCCGGCGATCGGCAAAAACCGGGCGCTGAATATTGAACGCCAGCCACTGGGTATCCTGCGCCGAGGTATTTGTATGCTCATCTTTAATAATGTAGCCGCGGCTGAAGTTGCGACCGACGTAGCGGGTAGCCCAGTTTTTGGCGACGGTCTCTTCCCGGCGATCGACGGCTCCCGCTTTAAAGGCTTCGAAAGCGACATTGTCGTCGAGATAATAGTCATAGCGCAGCGTATCGAAATTCCAGCGACCCCGGTTGACCGGCAGGTCGGCCGCCCAGTAGTCGGCGACGCGTGAATAAGTAATGTATTGCCCCATTCGCCAGGCGCTGATGCGGTATGGCCCGCTGGCCAGCGGCGGCTTCGACAGCGGGTCGCTGAGTTTGTGCTGGCGCCAGAACGACTCAGGCATCACCGGCAGGCTCAGCAGACTCAGCATGTTCTCTTTGCCGGGCTGGCCGAGGTCGATTCGTACGGTCAACGGGGCGATGGCCTTAACGGTGGTGCCTTTATAAAACAAACGGAACTGTGGCACCCCTTCGGTCATAAACTTGTTGAAGGTAAATGCAACGTCCCGGGCGGTGATTGGCGTGCCGTCATGGAAGCGGGCGTGCGGGTTGAGAGCGATCTCCATCCAGGAATAGTCCTCGGCATAGCGCGCCCGCTCGGCAATCAGCGGGTAGTAGCTGCCGGGCTCATCATCCGAGGTGGTGAACAGGGTATCGTAGAGCGCCTCAGTGCGCACGGCGGGATTGCCGCGCAGTGCGTAGCGGTTGAAGTTATCAAAGGTGCCGATCGCCGCCAGGGTGAGGGTGCCGCCTTTCGGCGCCTCAGGATTGACATAATCAAAATGGCTGAAGCTGGCGGCGTATTTGGGTTCACCGATAATCGCAAAGGCGACGCTTTCTTTTATTGTTTGCGCCTTAGCGCTAAGGCTAAACAGAGCAAGCAGAATTAAAAAGAGGCGCGCATACATAGGCGGCAGAATACCTTGTCACGGTCGGCCCCCATAGCCGACCTCTGTTCCCGCATCATATGTGAGACTTAGCGCGTTGTGAAATAATTCGCAGGTTCATCATGCGCGGCGACCAGCGCCTCCAGCGATAGCGGACGGCTTATCCAGTACCCTTGCAGGAAATTGACGCCCTGGGCACGAAGCCACTCCGCCTGTTCCTGGGTCTCCACTCCTTCAGCGACGGTCATTAATTTCAGCCGGCGGCTGAGGGTCAGTACCGCATCCAGCACCGGCGAGGTCACGGTTTCGGTGCCAATCGCCTGCACAAAGCCGCGATCGATCTTCAGATAATCGAAGTTATAGCGTTCGAGATAAATCAGCGCGCTATGCCCGGTACCAAAATCATCTATCGCGATTTCAAAACCCTGCTGGTGGAGCCAGGCGAAGTTAGCGATCGATTTTTCTTTATCAATCATGGCCCGCTCGGTCACCTCCAGCACCACGTGAAAATGGTCGGCGGGCAGCGCGGCGGCAAAGCGCAGCATATCGTCGCGGAAGCTGTCAGCCTGCAGATGGGCAGGGGAAATATTCAGCCCCAGCTTGACGCCGCGCGGCAGGATCCGTTTAAGCACTTGACCATCGCTGGCGATCAGCGCCAGCAGGTGATGGGTCAGCGGCACGATCATCTGCTGGGTTTCCGCCAGATTAATAAAGACGTCGGGCGGGATTTCACCCACCACCGGATGGCGCCAGCGCATGAGCACCTCCACGCCGCTGATACGCAGGGTCTGGGCATTCACGACCGGCTGATAGACGACGTAGAACTGGTTATTTTTGATCCCCAGCAGTATCGATTTTCGCGGATCGGATTTGATCGTCAGCACGTAATAACAGAGCAACCCCGCCAGCAGGCCGCACACTACCCCGAGCAACAGGGCAAACTGTGTATTTTCCGCCAGCCAGCTGTTGGCATACAGGTAGACCTTCAGCGGTAAACCGTCGATCTGTACCTGGCGGATCGGTTCGTTATGCAGGGTTTGCGGATCCACCAGCCGATTACTGAAGGTGGAGATGGCGGTGTGACCGATGGCCAGCGCAATACCGCTGAAATCATTTTGTCGTGCGGAATAGAGGATGTACGGCGTGAGATTGGCGTTGATCGATACGAAAATGCCGCTGTTTGCATCATCGGGTTTGCTGACCCATAACGCCAGCGCTGCGCTTTTCGGCATCATCGGCGTACCCGGCAAAATCGCCATATCAACGGGTTTGCGAATATCGATCGCCGGGATAAGCTGAGTAAGGGGCGTATTCATGGCCCCTGTCGCCGAGGAGCAAAAGACGACGCCGTTTTTAACCAGCAGAAACGCGCGAACGTTGGGGCTGAAAGCGGCATGGGAGGTGAGTCCGGAGTCGATATTCTCGCAGGGCTGATCCACCAGCGGCTGCAGGCCATCAATGGTTTCACGGAGATCGTGAAAATAGCTTTTCAGGTAAGTGTCAACGTTGTTGAGAATGGCGTCGAAACGCTCTGCCCGGTTATGGTAAATCACCATAAACTGAATGCAGCCGGCCAGCAGCGCGACGATAATCCCCACGCACAGGCTGGTTAACCAGATTTTACGCTGGGGTGAAAAGTAGCGAGTAAGCATAGCTATAGTCTTTCCGTGTTATTGAATCCCATCAACGGTTTGTCGGTCGTCGTTTTTCTCATTCCCACTTAAAAGACATAGCTTATTTTGCGGCGTTCAGAATCAGGTGGCAAAAAAAAACACTGCCGGGGCAGTGTTTTTTTATCCCGCCTCCAGCCAAGGGATAACCGGCGGCGGTAGAGGACAGTTTACGAGCGGCTCAGAACTCGACGCGCTTCGTTGTAGCGCTTTTTCCAGTACGGTTCATCCATGCTGGAGATGGTCACCCCGCTGCTGGTGGAGGCGTGAACGAACTGGTTGTTGCCGAGATAGATCCCGACGTGGCGGCCGGTAGAGCCGGCGCGGAACAGAACCAGATCGCCAGTACGCAGCTGGGTACGGGAAATCGATTTTCCGGTTTCCTGCTGTTCAGAGGTTGAACGCGGCAGTTCCAGACCAAATTGTTCGCGGAAGGTGCGCTGCACAAACGCTGAGCAGTCGATACCTTTACGGGTGCTGCCGCCGAGGCGGTAACGCACGCCTTTCCAGCTGGCATACTGATCCATTAAACGGGACTTCACGTCCAGGTTACGGACCATCGTTTCAAATTCATCCTGAGAGGCTTGCAGTGATGATAAATCGCCACTACCCACAGCATGCGTCTCAGAATGCATATTCCTGGCGGTACTTGTTGAACTACACGCGGAAAGCAGAACCGCTACTGCAATCGCGGGGGCTACCCGCAAGATGTATCTCAAAATCGGCTGAGATTTGACCATGCTGTTTATTTTCCCTTGTTGTCCTTAACGACAATGTCGTTATAAAAAATGCCAAACGTGTTAGAGCCTAAATACCCATCCGCAATGAGACAATTCCTTAAGCTTAAATTTGTGCAGTCACGCACAAATTTATTCATGCCCTGAATTAATGTTGCGGAAAAGGCAAAACGAGAACGAGATTACCCTATCAAACGCCGCATGGCGAGCGGTTTTGCGCGATTTCTTATAAGTATTTTGGTGACAAAAAGTGAATCATCGGGAAAGGACAAAATAGCGCCAGTATCGGGTAAAAAACAGACAATTCCTTCATTTGTCACGGGATTAATGTGACAAGAAGATGAACATCATGTTGAAAAAAAGCGCAATTGAAAAAGGGGACCCAAAAGGTCCCCTTATAGATAATGACGCCAGACGGCGACCACGACATTATTTGGCCGATATTCCGCCGGGCAGAGAGCGATCGAAAAGGGCGATCAATTTATCGCTCAGCGGTGTCATCAATACCCACGGCGCGCCAATCAGCACGGCGGTCAGGGAGCCGACGGCAATATCGCTGAACCAGTGAGCGCCAATCATGACGCGCGGGAAAGCAAAGACCACAAATATCACCAGCGCCACGGTTAGCGCGCGGCGGCCGAAATAGCGCCACATAAAGCTCGCGAAGATC
Source organism: Klebsiella sp. HMSC25G12 (assembly GCF_001807705.1). NCBI lineage: Bacteria > Pseudomonadati > Pseudomonadota > Gammaproteobacteria > Enterobacterales > Enterobacteriaceae > Klebsiella > Klebsiella sp. HMSC25G12. Next base: position 125,761 of record NZ_KV789804.1, read on the forward strand.
AGCAGCATCATCCCATGATCGCCAGGGAAGCTGTCCTTGGAGGCGTCTTTGGTGGGGAAATTGACGACATCGCTGACGCGGGTGACATCGTGGAAAAACAGCGACGGGCTGGCGCGCTGTACCGGCATCAGGTGCTGCGCCAGCTGGTTAATGATCACCGCGGCCAGCAGCATCACCAGGCCCATGATGGCAATCTGGCGACGGCCTGCTGGCGGCGCTTTAAGCCAGTAGCGGAGCATCAGGCAGCCCATCGCCAGCAGCGAACAGGCGTCGAAGGCGCGATTGTTGATGATCGCCAGCAGCCAGGCATAGGCGTGGCTGAGGCTGACGCCATGGTTAAAGAAATGGAAGATCGCGGAGTCGACCGGCGACCAGGCGCCGTGGTTGACCGGCAGATACCAGGAGCAAAATAGCGCCACACCCGCGATGTTAAGCAGCAGAATTAAAGGAATTCGGTTTTTCATCATAGCCATTGCGATTTTGTGACAGTCGGCGGCAACCTTAGCCGCCTCAACTTAAACGAAGCCTCAACAGTGAGGTCTGGAGCGCGTTCCAGTCGGCTTCGTTCGCCGAGATAAGCTCGATTCGGCTATCGGGTGGGGGGACGCTCAGAGTCTCGATATGCCAATCCTCGCCCTGGCGGTTGATCCTCACGGCCCCTTCGGCAATGCGCATCACGCCTTTGACGCGCGCCACGGGCGCCAGCCGTGCCCATTCGAGCAGGCCGATGGTCTCAAAGACCGTTTCCGCGTCGAAAATCCAGCCGCAGGCCTGATAGCCCTGGCCGTTGTTGAGGTGGCGGCGCCAGCGCTGGTGCTCGGGCAGGCTGAGTGCGGCGAGACCGCTGGTCGGGCGAGAGTGGTGAACATGCTCCGCGCTCGCCGGCAACGGGGCGGTGTTGCGGCGCGGCTCATCGAGCAGGGCGAGGTCGATATTACCCTGGGTTGTCGACACCTTGCGACGATCGCCGCCCCAGCGCTGCCACCAGTCGGCCAACGCCTGGGCGCTTTCGGGCGTTTCCCGATCGTTTTTATTGGCCACAATGATGTCCGCCGCGGCCAGCTGATCGCGGAAATTGTCGTTATTGACGACTTTTTCATCCAGCAGCTGACGGGGATCGAGGATGCACACCGTAGCGCGTAGATCGATCCAGGGTTCATACACCGCTGCGGTGAGGATATCGAGGATCTGCTTCGGATGGCCAAGGCCGGTGGGTTCGATCAGCAGGCGATCGGGTTTACCCTGGCGCAGCAGGGTATTCAGCCCAACCTGCATCGGCAGGCCGTTAACGCAGCACATGCAGCCGCCGGGGATCTCTTTGAGCAGGGCGCCGCTGTCGGCCAGCAGCGCGCCGTCTATCCCGACTTCGCCAAACTCATTCACCAGTACGGCCCATTTTTCATCCGCAGGCTTCTGCGCCAGCAGATGAAGAATTGAGGTCGTCTTACCGCTGCCGAGAAAGCCGGTGATCAAATTGGTTCTGGTCACTCTTTTCTCCAGGATAAATGTAATGTTGTAACAGTTACGCCTATCCTGACGAAAAAAGGGGGAAAAGAGAAGTCCTGAGGCGGACAGAAGAAGATTCTGTCCGCATAAGCGCAAATATTGTTAAGAATTTAGCGCGCGGGCCACGGCCTCGCGGGCACCGTGCGTCGCCAGTTGCTGCCAGGCGGCGCGGATCCCGGCGACAAACTGCGCGTTGTGCGGCAGGTCGCGGCCAAATATTACCTCCAGACCCAGTAGCGCATCGACGCGCTGCTGCTCATCGCTCTGCGCCACCCGCTGCTGGATCTTGTCGACCAGCGGATCGCGCACGTCGATCGTCTGACCCGCGTCGTCCGTACCACTGACGTAGCGCATCCAGCCGGCAACGCCGAGGGCCAGCAGCGGCCAGCGGCTGCCGCGCTCAAGATGTACGCGGATGCCGTCGAGCATGCGCTGGGGCAGTTTCTGGCTGCCGTCCATGGCGATTTGCCAGGTGCGGTGTTTGAGCGCCGGATTACTGAAGCGGTCGATGAGGCTGTCGGCATAGGCCTCGAGATCGACGCCGGTAATGGTCAGCGTCGGAGCCTGTTCGTCAAGCATCAGCTGGCGAGCGGCGCGGCGGAAAACGTTATCCTGCATGCAGTCGCTGACGTGCGCATGACCTGCCAGATAGCCAAGCCAGGCGAGAAAAGAGTGGCTGCCGTTGAGCATCCGCAGCTTCATTTGCTCCCAGGGCAGCACGTCGTCGGTCATCTGCACGCCGGCCGTCTCCCAGGCCGGTCGTCCGGCGACGAAGTGGTCTTCGACCACCCACTGAATGAAGGGTTCGCAGCTGATGGCGCAGGGATCGTCGACCCCCAGCACGGCGGCGATTTCCGCCAGCGACTCGGCGGTGGCCGCAGGAACAATGCGATCCACCATGGTGCCCGGGAAGCTGACATTATCGGCGATCCAGTTCGCCAGCGCCGGGCTGCGTTTTTCCGCCATACCGAGGACGGCATTTTTCACCACGTGGCCGTTGTCGGGAATGTTATCGCAGGAGAGCACGGTAAAGGGCGGCAGGCCCCGTTCCCGGCGGCGGGCCAGCGCTTCCACTAAAATACCGGGAGCCGACTGCGGTAGCGTCGGATTTTCCAGATCGTGAACGATACGCGGATGCGTCGGATCCAGCTTGCCGGTCGCCGGATCGATGCAATAGCCTTTTTCGGTGATGGTCAGCGAGACAATCGCCACCTGCGGCTCGCAAAATTTTTCGATAATTGCCGCCAGCGAATCGAGCCTGGCGTTCAGGCATTCGTGCACTGCGCCGATCACGATGGGCTGGTTACCGTCGGCGCCTTTTTCCAGCACGGTAAACAGGTGGTCCTGTTCGCGAAGCTGGCTCATCAGCGTATCGCCGCTGAACAGACTGATTTCGCAGATCCCCCAGTCGCCGCCGACGTTATTCAGCACGCGATCGGTCAGCAGCGCCTGGTGCGCGCGATGAAACGCGCCAAAGCCGAAATGGACAATACGCGAGCGGAGCTGGCTGCGATCGTACTGAGGACGTTGCACGTTTTCCGGTAGCGTAGCGGTTGCAATTGTTGTCATTCTTTACACACCTGTTTAACTGCTTATTAACAATGCCAGTCTAAAGTTATATGACAGGAAATTAAATTGGTAAGCCGAAATTATCCGCTGACTGTGAGCTGGATCAATCAATGCGCCGGCACTGTTTGCAGCCTGAGAAGAAACATGTATGGTAGTCGTCATGAGTGTCGCCATTATTGGTATAACAACTTTTGTGAGGGCATAGCGATGGAACAAACCTGGCGGTGGTATGGGCCGAACGATCCGGTATCGCTTGATGATGTACGGCAGGCAGGGGCGACCGGCGTCGTGACTGCGCTGCACCATATTGCAAACGGTCAGGTCTGGCCGGTAGAGGAGATTAAAGCGCGTCAGGCGCTGTTAGCGGCAAAAGGGCTGACCTGGTCGGTCGTCGAGAGCATTCCGGTGCATGAGGATATTAAAACCCATAGCGGGCAGTATGCGACCTGGATTGCCAACTATCAGCAGAGTATCCGCAACCTCGCGGCCTGCGGCATCGATACCGTATGCTACAACTTTATGCCGATCCTCGACTGGACGCGCACCGATCTGGAATATGAGCTGCCGGACGGTTCCCGGGCGCTGCGTTTCGATCAGATCGCCTTCGCCGCCTTTGAACTGCATATCCTCAAACGCCCGGGCGCGGAAGGAGATTACAGCGAAGAAGAGCAGCGTCAGGCTGAGGTTTATTTCAAGGCGATGAGCGAAGCGGACATCGAGAAACTGACCCGCAATATCATCGCCGGCCTGCCGGGAGCGGAAGAGGGTTACACTCTTGACCAGTTCCGCGCGCGCCTGGCGGAATATGACCACATTGATAAAGCGCAGCTGCGCGAGAATATGGCCTACTTCCTGCGGGCTATCGTGCCGGTGTGCGAAGAGGTAGGCATCCGCCTGGCGGTGCATCCGGACGATCCGCCGCGGCCGATCCTTGGCCTGCCGCGTATCGTGTCGACCATCGAAGATATGCAGTGGCTGAAAGAGACAGTGGACAGCATCAATAATGGCTTCACCATGTGTACGGGATCGTATGGCGTCCGCGCCGATAACGATCTGGTGAAGATGGTGGAGACCTTTGGCGATCGCATCCATTTCACCCATCTGCGATCTACCTGTCGTGAAGCGAACCCGAAAACCTTCCACGAGGCGGCGCACCTTAGCGGCGACGTCAATATGGTGGCGGTGGTGGATGCGATTCTGCGTGAAGAGCAGCGGCGTAAGCAGGCTGGCGATCTGCGCCCGATCCCGTTCCGTCCGGATCATGGTCATCAGATGCTTGACGATCTGCGCAAGAAAACCAACCCAGGCTATTCGGCGATTGGCCGTCTCAAGGGGATGGCGGAAGTGCGTGGCGTCGAGCTGGCGCTGAAAATGACCAAATACCCTGAACTGCTGTAATCGCGGTAACAGGGATAATAAAAGGGACAGCCAGCGGCTGTCCCTTTTTACTGTCGGGGCGTCACAGAGGATTAATCCGCGCGGCCCATATAGCGGCACTCTTCGATATGAATGCGAATTTTCTCACCGGTAGTCAGGTATTCCGGCACCTGAATCACCAGGCCGGTGCTCATGGTGGCTGGCTTGGTGCGGGAGCTGGCGGACGCCCCTTTAATACCCGGCGCGGTTTCGATAATTTCCAGGTCAACAGTCTGCGGCAGCTCCAGGGCCAGCAGCTGGCCGTCCCAGGTCAGCACCTGCATATCCGGCATCCCGCCTTCCGGAATAAACTGCAGCTCTTCTTCGATCTGCTCTTTGGTAAAGGTGTAAGGGGTATAGTCTTCTTTATCCATGAACACGTATTCGTTGCCATCGACATAGGAGAAGTCAACGAAACGGCGGGTCAGGGTCACGGTATCGACGATATCGTCACCTTTGAAGCGCTCTTCCACTTTCAGGCCGGTACGCACATCGGAGAAGCGCATTTTATACAGTGTCGCAGCACCACGGGCGCTGGGTGACTGAATATCAATATTTTTCACAATCAGCAGCTTGCCGTTGTAATTCAGCACCATACCTTTTTTAATTTCATTCGCTCTTGGCATTGCAGTAATCCTGTCACTTAACGAGTCAAAAATATCGCGTAAAACTACTCGCGCCCGCGCCTTCAGGCAAGCGGAATTCGCGAGTTTTGCTATCTTCTGGCAAAACGTTTAGGCTGTGGCACAAAATGAGCGTTTGGGAGCTGGGTTGTGGAATGTCGTACCGATTGTGGCGCATGTTGCATCGCTCCCTCTATATCATCGCCAATACCCGGAATGCCGCAGGGCAAGCCCGCCAATACCCGCTGTATTCAGCTTTCCGAGCACAACTTGTGCCTGATTTTCGGCTCCCCTCTGCGCCCGAAGGTGTGCGCCAGCCTGCAGCCCTCGCCCGAGATGTGCTTCACCCACCGCGATGACGCCATCACCTGGCTGCTGGATCTTGAGCTGGCCACCGCGCCCTGAGCTTAAAGCAGCAGATGAGACAGGTTTTTGATATGGGCGCTGAGGCCGTCGAGTAGCGCCTGTACGCGCAGGGGGAGAATGTCCCGCCGCTGGAAGATAAGCCAGGCCTGCAGGTCGATACAGCGCTCCTTTTTCAGGCAGGGAACCAGCTGTCCCGCCGCCAGCTCGGTGGCAAGTGAATAGTAGGGCGCATAGACGATCCCCATCCCCAGCTTCGCCAGCTCCACCGCCGGTAGCGTGTTATCGCAAACGAATCCCCCCTTTACCGTGAGATTAAGCGGTTCGCCGTTTTTGCTTTTGAAGGTCCAGACATTGTCGCTGCCGCCCAACATGCGCAGGGTAATGCACTCATGATCCACCAGCGCCTCCGGCTCGGCGATAGGATGTTGCGCCAGATAGTCCGGAGAGGCGAAGACGCCGGTGCGAAAGCGGGTAAAGGGGCGGGCGATGAGATTTTCATTCTGTGGCTTAAAGGGGCTTATCAGCAGATCGCAGTCGCTATTGAAGATGGCGCCGTATTTCTGTTCCCGCTCGCTGGCGTTGCGGGTGACCAGATTGATCTGTAGCTCTGGCAGGGTTTTTCTCAGTGCCGGCAGAATATAGCGCCCGAGAAACTGGTGGATGCCAATGGGCGCCCCAAGGGTGACCACGCCCTGCAGCGTGTTCTTATAACGGTCGGCGAGGTTGATAAGCTGCTCATGTTGCTCAAGGACGGCGCGGCTGGCGTGAATAAACTGCTCGCCGAACTCGGTGCGCACCAGTTCTCGGGCGGCGCGCAGGAAAATGGCCAGACCGACTTTCCGCTCCACGCTGGTCAGCGTCCGCGAAACGTTAGACTGGGGCATATTCAGGCGCTGGGCCGCCCGGCTGACGCTGGCGGTTTCGGCGATAGCGCAGATGATCCTCAGCTCATCCATTTTAAAGTCTTTCAACATCTTATCGCTGCCTGATATCTGTGGTATATCAAAAATGATATACCAGTTTGGCGGAATTGCCATGTGATTTATTGATCAGCTAAACGTATGATGACCTTTGCGTTGAACAGTCCGTTGTTTAAGGAAAATTGTGCGTTTTATCGCTTCTTTTGTGGTCCTCGACGTCATTAAAAATAACGATCTTCCCGCTGGCTTACTGAGTGTATATGCACCATGCTGCTTAATTATTTTGCTTTGTTTGTATTAATACTGGTTTTTCTCATATTATTTTATGGAGTGATTATTATCCACGATATTCCCTATCATATCGCGCAAAAACGGCAGCACCCCCATCAGGACGCGATTCATGTGGCGGGCTGGATAAGCCTGTTTACCCTGCATGCTATCTGGCCTTTTCTGTGGATCTGGGCCACCTTGTACCGCCCTGACCGCGGGTGGGGGATGGCTTCGCAGACCGAGGATAGTCTGCAACGCGAGGAACTGGAGCAACGTATCGCATTACTCGAAGCGGCGTTAAAAAACAGCCAGCAGGCGTCAGCGGGGAATAAAGATAAATAATATGGATCTGTTAATTATCCTTTGCTATGTCGCCATCGCCTGGGGTGTTTTTAAGATATTTCGCATTCCAGTAAATAAATGGACAATACCCACTGCCATATTAGGCGGAATAGTGGTCGTAGGCGCGTTAATATTAACGATGAACTATAACCATCCCTATACGCTGCGGGCGCAAAAAATTGTCGTTTCTATTCCGATGGTGCCTCAGGTCTCAGGCGAGGTGGTTGAGGTTACGACTAAAACCAACGTGTTAATGAAGAAGGGCGAACTGCTGTTCCGCATCGATGACACCCGCTACCGCGCGCGGTTGAACAAACTGCAGGCCGATCTGGCGGCCGAGGAGGCGACGCTGCGGGCGAAGCAGGCGACCATTGACGATGCCAGCGCCAGAGTGCAGCAGGCGCAGGCCGAGTACGATCGTGTTACCCGTGACTACCAGCGTTATGCACAGGGGGCGGCCATGCCGGTCAATCCTTTCTCGGAACAGGATGTGACTCACGCCAGGCAGCAGGTGCAGATCCAGACGGCGGTATTGCAGGCGGCGAAAGCGCAATTACAAAACGCCAGAGAGCAGGTGTCTGGCCGCTATAACGGGCTTGATGCCAACATTGCCAGTCTGAAATCGCAGATCCTCGAGGCGGAGTATAATCTGGCGCAAACTGTGGTTCGTGCGCCGAGCGATGGCTACGTTACCCAGCTATTGGCGCGGCCGGGGATGACCGCGGTACGTCTGCCCTTCAAGCCGGTGCTGGTGTTTATTCCCCAGCAAAAGCGCCAGGTGGTGGCGGTATTCCGCCAGAACTCGGTTCTGCGTCTGACGGCCGGGGATAGCGCGGAGGTGGTGTTTAATGGTCTGCCGGGCAGCGTCTATAGCGGTAAGGTATCGCGGGTGCTGCCGGCGATCCCGAATGGCAGCTATCAGGCCAGCGGTGCGCTGCAGGGGCTGAGCGCCGGGGCAGGAAAAGAGGGCATCTATGTGCTGATCGACCTCGATCCCCACCCGGAAGTGGAACATTTACCGGACGGGGTCAGTGCGCAGGCGGCGGTTTATACCGATTATTTTGCCCATGTGTCGATTATGCGCAAAGTCCTGCTACGAATGACCAGCTGGCTGCATTACCTCTATCTGGATCATTAATCAGGATGGCCCGGTCGAGGCCGGGCCGTCTTGCCTACACGTCCCTGATCCGCCACAGGCAGACCTGAGCGGTGATACCCATGACCAGCGCTATCCAGAACACTGCGTGATAGCTCCAGATCTCCGCTACTACCCCCGCCAGTGAACCGGCGATGATCCAGCCGACGCGGGTGGTATTGGTGTAGAGGGTAGTGGCCGCGCCCGCTTGCCCCGGCATCAGATCCTGGAAATAGAGCATGCCGATCCCGGCGAGGATCCCGATATAGACGGCGTTCAGCACCTGCATCGCCAGCAGCAGCGCCGGCGTATGCACCGTCAACATGCCCACGTAAAACAACACACCGGCCACTGCCGAAAGGCGCATCAGAAAGCGTTTACCAAAGCGCCGGGCATAATAACCGGCAATCAGCATGGTAGGAATTTCCAGTCCGGCCGCGGTGCCCATCATCAGCCCGGCCAGCTTCTCCGGCAGATGCAGCTCATTAATGATAAACAGCGGCATATTAATGATGTACAGGCTGTTGGTGCCCCACATCAGCGTGCAGATGCTAAACAGCAGCAGCGCATCGCGGCGGTGCGTGCGCGGGGCTTCCAGCCGGCCCGTCGCCACCGCCGCCGCTTTATGCATGCTGGGTAAGAACAGCCAGACCATGATCCCGCAGACGATAAACGCCGCCGCAGCGCTGAGATACATTGCGGTAAAACCAAACCCCATCGCCAGGGCGTAGGCCAGCGGGGGACCAATCACCCATGCCAGGGAGACCTGGGCGCGCAAAATGGAGCTGAACATCACCGCTTCGCGACCGGTCTTGTCGGCGTGCTCGCGCGCGAGGGCGAACATCTGCGGGTTGGCGGTCGAGCCAAAGCTACTAAGGAAGACGCCGATAAACAGCAAAATGAAGTAGTTCCGGTTCCAGGCAAACAGCAGGCAGGCCAGCACCCCCAGCAGGCAGCAGACGACAATCAGCTGTTTGCGATCGCCCCGGCGGTCGGAGCGGCCAGCGAGGAACTGGCTGACCAGAATGCCAATGACGGCGCTACCGGTAAAAAAGAAGCCGACCATCGCCGGGCGGACGTGCACTTCGTTGGTCAAAAAGAGGCTCAGGGTTGGGGTTTGCAACGCCCCGGCAATGCCTGTCAGAAAGGCGACGATCAAGAATGCTGAAGAGGTTACATCGAACCCGCGTCGGGGAAGAGCGGCGCTACGGTTTTGCATGTTCGGTTTTCTGTAGTTTCAGGAGACGGCGCGGAGTTTACGCCTGCTGGCTGAAAATAAACAGTAGTATGGCACGAATAATTAAAAAGGCGTTTCAAAATATAAGGTTCAGCAAAAAGCTGACATTTGCGGTGGTCGATAGCAAAGGCTTCAGCAAAAGTGTGCAGTACCTCTAAGTTCTGCAATCAAGTCGCTGACGTACCTTGCGCGTTGAGCAAGAAAGGTACAAAATTCTTGAAACGTTTCAGCGTCATTCGACAATCCGTTCCCCGTCAGATGGCGCCTTTTTTCTCAAGTTAGCTGAAACGATTCAATTCAGCAGGAGAGGAGAACCATGTTCCAGTTATCTGTGCAGGATATTCATCCCGGCCAGCAGGCCGGTAATAAAGAAGAGGCCATCCGGCAGGTCGCCGCCGCGCTGGTCAGCGCCGGCAACGTGGCTGATGGCTACGTGAACGGTATGCTGGCTCGCGAGCAGCAGACCTCGACCTTCCTCGGCAACGGGATTGCGATCCCGCACGGCACGACGGACACCCGTGACCAGGTGCTGAAGACCGGCGTCCAGGTATTTCAGTTCCCGCAGGGCGTCACCTGGGGCGAAGGGCAGACCGCCTATGTGGCGATCGGGATTGCCGCCAGCTCAGATGAACACCTTGGCCTGCTGCGTCAGCTGACCCATGTGCTAAGCGATGACGCGGTAGCCGCGCAGCTGCAGTCCGCCACCACCGCGGAAGAGCTGCGTGCGCTGCTGATGGGGGAAAAACAGAGCGAAGCGCTGAAGCTGGACAACGAGACCCTCAGCCTCGACGTGGCGGCCAGCGATCTGCTGACCCTGCAGGCGCTGAACGCGGCGCGACTGAAAGAAGTGGGTGCCGCTGACACGGCATTCGTAAGCCACGCTATCAACGATACGCCGCTGAACCTCGGTCAGGGCGTCTGGCTGAACGACAGTGCGGAAGGCAATCTGCGCAGCGCCGTAGCGGTCAGCCGCGCGGCTAATGCCTTTACCCGCGACGATCAGCCGGTTTCCCTGCTGGTCACGGTGGCGATGGCCGATGAGCAGCCGACTGCGGTGCTGAACCGCCTGAGCAAGCTGCTGCTGGATAAGAAAGCTGACCGTTTGCTGAAAGCCGACGCCGCCACCGTGCTGGCGCTGCTGACCAGCGACGATGCCATTGCGGAAGACGTGCTGAGCGCCGAATTCGTGGTGCGCAATGAGCACGGCCTGCATGCCCGACCGGGCACCATGCTGGTCAATACGATTAAACAATTCTCCAGCGACATCACCGTCACCAACCTCGACGGTTCCGGCAAGCCGGCCAACGGTCGCAGCCTGATGAAGGTCGTGGCGCTGGGTGTGAAAAAAGGTCACCGTCTGCGTTTCACCGCGCAGGGTGAGGATGCGCAACAAGCGCTGGATGCGATTGGCGAAGCGATCGCCGCAGGCCTTGGGGAGGGCGCATAAATGAGCAGACGTGTAGCAACGATTACGTTAAACCCGGCGTACGATCTGGTGGGGTTCACCCCGGAGATTGAACGCGGTGAAGTGAACCTGGTGCGCACCACCGGCCTGCATGCCGCCGGGAAAGGCATCAACGTGGCGAAAGTGCTGAAAGATCTCGGCATTGATGTCACCGTCGGCGGCTTCCTGGGCAAAGACAACCAGGATGGCTTTCAGCAGCTGTTCAGCGAGCTGGGGATCGCCAACCGTTTCCAGGTGGTGCAGGGCCGGACCCGCATCAACGTTAAGCTGACGGAAAAAGATGGCGAAGTGACGGATTTCAACTTCTCCGGCTTTGAAGTCACCCCGGGCGACTGGGAACGCTTCGTCAACGACTCCCTGAGCTGGCTCGGGCAGTTCGATATGGTCTGCGTCAGCGGCAGCCTGCCGTCCGGCGTCAGCCCGGAGGCCTTCACCGACTGGATGACCCGTCTGCGCAGCCAGTGCCCATGCATTATTTTCGACAGCAGCCGCGAAGCGCTGGTTGCCGGACTGAAAGCGGCGCCGTGGCTGGTGAAACCGAACCGTCGCGAGCTGGAAATCTGGGCCGGGCGTAAGCTGCCGGAGATGAAAGATGTTATCGAAGCCGCCCATGCGCTGCGCGAGCAGGGTATCGCCCACGTGGTGATTTCCCTGGGTGAAGAGGGCGCGCTGTGGGTGAACGCCTCCGGTGAGTGGATTGCCAAACCGCCTTCAGTGGAAGTGGTCAGCACCGTCGGCGCCGGCGATTCGATGGTTGGCGGCCTGATTTACGGCCTGCTGATGCGTGAATCCAGCGAGCATACCCTGCGCCTGGCGACTGCCGTCGCTGCCCTGGCCGTCAGCCAGAGCAACGTGGGTATTACCGACCGTACCCAGTTGGCCGCGATGATGGCGCGCGTCGACTTACAACCCTTTAATTGACAGCAGGAGAGGCATAATGAAAACGCTGCTGATTATTGATGCCGGACTCGGACAGGCGCGCGCCTATATGGCGAAAACCCTGCTGGGAGCGGCAGCGCCTAAAGCGCACCTTGAACTGATTGATAACCCGAACGACGCCGAACTGGTGATTGTGCTGGGCGCGGCGCTGCCCACCGACAGCGCGCTGAACGGCAAACAGGTCTACCTCGGCGATATTAATCGCGCCGTGGCGCACCCGGAGCTGTTCCTCAGCGAAGCCAAAGGTCACGCAACGCCGTACGCGGCCCCTGCCGCTGCGGCAGTCCCGGCGGCTACCGGCGGACCGAAACGTATTGTCGCGGTCACGGCCTGCCCGACCGGCGTTGCTCATACCTTTATGGCGGCAGAAGCCATCGAAACCGAAGCCAAAAAACGCGGCTGGTGGGTGAAGGTGGAAACCCGCGGCTCCGTCGGGGCTGGCAATGCCATCACCCCGGAAGAGGTGGCCGAGGCGGATCTGGTGATCGTCGCTGCCGATATCGAGGTGGACCTGGCGAAATTCGCCGGTAAGCCAATGTATCGCACCACCACCGGTCTGGCGCTGAAGAAAACCGCCCAGGAGCTGGATAAAGCGGTGGCCGAAGCCAAACCGTACCAGCCGTCCGGTAAACCTCAGGCTGCTGGCGAAGGGAAAAAAGAGTCGGCGGGCGCCTACCGCCACCTGCTGACCGGCGTCTCCTACATGCTGCCGATGGTGGTGGCCGGGGGCCTGTGTATTGCGCTCTCCTTTGCCTTCGGGATCAAAGCGTTTGAAGTGAAAGACACCCTGGCGGCGGCGCTGATGCAGATCGGCGGCGGCTCGGCCTTCGCGCTGATGGTACCGGTGCTGGCAGGCTTTATCGCCTTCTCCATTGCCGACCGTCCGGGCCTGACCCCGGGTCTTATCGGCGGTATGCTGGCGGTCAGCGGCGGCTCCGGCTTTATTGGCGGGATCATTGCTGGTTTCCTTGCCGGTTACGTGGCGAAAGCCATCAGCACGAAGCTGAAACTGCCGCAGAGTATGGAAGCGTTGAAGCCAATCCTGATCATTCCGCTGGTCTCCAGCCTGATCGTGGGTCTGGCGATGATCTACCTGATCGGTAAACCGGTAGCCGGTATTCTCGCCTGGCTGACCCACTGGCTGCAAACCATGGGCACCGCGAACGCGGTTCTGTTAGGCGCAATCCTCGGCGCGATGATGTGTACCGACATGGGCGGGCCAGTGAATAAAGCGGCTTATGCCTTTGGCGTGGGCCTGCTGAGTACCCAGACCTACGCGCCGATGGCGGCGATCATGGCGGCCGGTATGGTGCCTCCGCTGGCGATGGGTATCGCGACGCTGGTTGCCCGCAATAAGTTCGACAAAGGGCAGCGTGAAGGGGGGAAAGCCGCGTTGGTTCTCGGCCTGTGCTTTATCTCTGAAGGGGCAATTCCTTTTGCCGCCCGTGACCCGATGCGCGTGCTGCCTTGCTGCATCGTCGGCGGCGCGGTAACCGGCGCAATCTCGATGGCGATTGGCGCGAAACTGATGGCGCCGCACGGCGGTCTGTTTGTCCTGCTGATCCCGGGAGCGATTACGCCGGTGCTGGGCTACCTGCTGGCGATTGTTGCCGGGACGCTGGTGGCGGGCCTCTCCTACGCGGTGCTGAAACGCCCGGAAGCGCAGGTAGTGGACGTCGAAAAAGCGGCATAATCTTACCGTAATAAAAAAGGGCCGATTGTTCGGCCCTTTTTTGTCTCTGTTTTACGCCACTTCGGCGATCTGCTGCGCCCGCAGCCAGGCAATCTCTTCCGCCCAGATATCCGGGTTGATGGTTTCCAGAATCAGTGGAATGCCGTCGAAGCGGCTGTCCTGCATGATCCAGCGGAAGCAGTCGTGGCCAATGTTGCCTTCGCCAAGGCTATGGTGACGGTCAACGCGGCTGCCAAACGTACTCTTGGCATCATTCAGGTGCATGCCGCGCAGATACTGGAAGCCGACGATACGCTCGAAGTCGGCAAAGGTCTTCTCGCAGGCTTCGGCGCTGCGCAGGTCATAGCCGGCGGCGAACGCGTGGCAGGTATCGATGCAGACGCCGACGCGGGATTTATCTTCCACGCCGTCGATAATCGCCGCGAGGTGCTCGAACTTAAAGCCGAGGTTGCTGCCCTGGCCGGCGGTATTTTCGATAACCGCAGTAACGCCTTCGGTCTTCGCCAGCGCGATATTGATCGATTCGGCGATGCGCGCCAGGCACGCCTCCTCCGGGATCTGCTGCAGATGACTGCCGGGGTGGAAGTTGAGCAGCGTCAGCCCCAGCTGCTGGCAGCGGGTCATCTCATCAATGAAGGCATCACGGGATTTTTCCAGCGCCTCTTCCACCGGATGGCCGAGGTTAATCAGGTAGCTGTCGTGCGGCAGGATCTGCCCGGGGCCAAAGTGATACTTTTCGCAGGCGGCTTTGAATTCGGCGATGGTTTCGTCGCTGAGCGGCGCGGCGCGCCACTGGCGCTGGTTTTTGGTGAAGAGGGCGAAGGCGGTTGCTTCGATTTCGGCGGCGCGAATGGCGGCATTGGCCAGTCCACCTGAGGCGCTCACGTGCGCTCCTACGTATTTCATAAAAAAACTCCAGTTAAAGCCGCTGGGGGGTGGGTAATGATAGCGGCTTAACTGGAGAAAGATGTAGTGCTTTATGCCATCAGGCTGTGGATAGCGACGTTAATGACCCCGCCGCCGACAATCAACCAGACGAACAGCATCAGCGCCATCAGCAGCGGTTTCGCCCCGGCTTTTTTCAGCGCGCTGACGTGAGTGGTAACCCCGAGGGCGGCCATTGCCATCGCCAGCAGAACGGTATCCAGCGTCACCAGCATATCCACCACGGCTTTCGGCAGCAGATGGAAGGAGTTAAACACCGCCACCAGGATGAACATAATCGCGAACCATGGAATGGTGATTTTGCTTTTCTCGCCGTTGCCTGCCGGGGTCAGCTGTTTAACACGCGCCGCCAGGAACAGCAGGAACGGAGCCAGCATCATGACGCGCAGCATTTTGGCGATAACCGCCGCGTTCTCGGCGTCCGGGCTGACCGCATGGCCGGCGGCAACCACCTGCGCCACTTCATGCATGGTGGAACCCATATAGATCCCGTAGGTCTCCGGAGTAAACCAGTGCGCCAGCAGCGGGTACATCGCCGGGTAGAGGAAGATGGCGATGGTACCGAAGATAACCACCGTGGCGACGGCGACCGTCACTTTACTGGCTTCGGCTTTGACCACCGGTTCGGTGGCGAGCACAGCCGCCGCGCCGCAGATGCTGCTGCCGGCGCCGATCAGCCAGCTGGTGTGTTTGTCGAGACCAAACACTTTCTGGCCAAGGAAGCAGGCGATGAAAAAGGTACTGGAGAGCGTCAGAACGTCAATCAAAATACCGCTCACGCCGACGTCGGCAATCTGGGCGAACGTCAGGCGGAAGCCGTAGAGGATGATCCCCAGGCGCAGCAGGTGCTGCTTGGCGAAGATCACCCCGCCGTCGCAGGGCTGCCAGATTTTCGGGTAGACCGTGTTGCCGACGACCATCCCGAACAGGATAGCGAGGGTCAGGGCGCTAAAGCCTGCGCCGGCGATGGCCGGGAAACTCCCGGCCCACAGGGCGGCGCCGGTCAGCGCGGCGGTCAGCGCCAGGCCTGGGACAAAATGCCACAGGGAACGATGTTTGGTGGGTAAAGTGAGTGCTGTCATAACCTTCTCCTTTGTCTGCCTAAAGGTTACGCCGCGCGCGGTTAAATATAAAATTGATTATATGTTTATAATCAATCGTAATAAGTGGTTAAGGACCGCATCGTCGCTGACAAGGGGGCAGGGGAGCGATGCGGCGAAAGCGGGGTGGTTTCCCGGCAAGACGATGATTTTGTGACATAAGCGGATTTTCCTTCCTTCAGCCGCCTCGATTTGTGTCACCATAGTAAGGAAGGTTATTCAGGTTGGATTACTAAACGGGTGGGTTATGCATATTACGCTGCGGCAGCTGGAAGTGTTCGCCGAAGTCCATAAGAGTGGGTCAACCACTCAGGCGTCACAGATGCTGGCGCTTTCGCAATCTGCGGTCAGCGCCGCGCTGACCGATCTGGAAGGGCAGCTCGGCGTGCAGCTGTTTGACCGCGTCGGTAAACGACTGGTGGTGAATGAGCACGGACGGCTGCTGTACCCGCGTGCGCTGGCGCTGCTGGAGCGGGCGCTGGAGATCGAACAGCTGTTTCGCGGCGATAACGGGGCGATCCGGGTCTACGCCAGCAGCACCATCGGCAACTATATTATGCCGGAGATCATCGCCCGTTATCGCCATGACTTCCCGGAACTGCCGGTGGAATTGAGCGTCGGCAACAGCCTGGATGTGATCAACGCCGTCGCCGACCTGCGGGTGGATTTCGGTCTGATTGAGGGGCCGTGCCATGCCGCCGACATCATTGCCGAGCCGTGGCTGGAAGATGAGCTGGTGGTGTTTGCTGCGCCTGATTCGCCGCTGCTGGCGGGGGAGGTGACCCTGCAGCAACTGGCTGAGGCGCCGTGGATCCTGCGCGAGCATGGGTCCGGTACCCGGGAGATTGTCGATTATGTACTGCTGTCGCATCTGCCGGCGTTTCATATGGGCATGGAGCTGGGCAATTCGGAGGCGATCAAGCACGCCGTCCGGCATGGCTTGGGCATCAGCTGTTTATCGCGCCGGGTGATTGCCGAACAGCTGGCCTCGGGCACGCTGGCGGAGCTGAAAGTGCCATTGCCCCGGCTGACGCGCACGCTGTGGCGCATCCATCATCGGCAGAAGCATATTTCCAAAGCATTACAACGTTTTCTGCAATATTGCCAGGTGTAGCACCCGGTTTTTACGCCTCATAACGGGGGAATTCGCTGGCAATTCCGCAGGTTAGTGCTTTACTAATAATTTGCGGGCGATCATGAAGCTCTCTTATAACTTTGCATTTGTACCGGATGGAACCCCGATCGTCTGCTACAATCGCGCCTCATTTTTTGGATGGATAGCATTATCACATGGTTTCGGAAACTAAAACCACAGAAGCGCCCACGCTACGTCGTGAACTGAAGGCGCGCCACTTGACCATGATCGCCATTGGCGGTTCCATCGGTACGGGTCTTTTTGTTGCCTCTGGCGCAACCATTTCGCAAGCAGGTCCCGGCGGGGCGCTGCTGTCTTATATTCTGATCGGTTTGATGGTCTATTTCCTGATGACCAGCCTGGGCGAGCTGGCGGCGTTTATGCCGGTGTCCGGTTCCTTCGCCACCTACGGCCAGAATTATGTTGAAGAAGGCTTCGGCTTCGCGCTGGGCTGGAACTACTGGTACAACTGGGCGGTGACGATCGCCGTTGACCTCGTGGCTTCGCAACTGGTGATGAGCTACTGGTTCCCTGATACCCCGGGCTGGATCTGGAGCGCCTTGTTCCTTGGCATTATGTTCCTGCTGAACTGGATCTCGGTGCGCGGCTTTGGCGAGGCGGAATACTGGTTCTCGCTGATCAAAGTCGCCACCGTCATTATCTTTATTATTGTCGGCGTGATGATGATTGTCGGCATCTTCAAAGGGTCGCAGCCCACTGGCTGGAGCAACTGGGGGATCGCGGATGCGCCATTCGCCGGTGGTTTCTCGGCGATGATCGGCGTGGCGATGATTGTCGGCTTCTCCTTCCAGGGCACTGAGCTTATCGGCATCGCGGCCGGTGAGTCTGAGGATCCGGAGAAGAACATCCCGCGCGCGGTGCGCCAGGTCTTCTGGCGTATCCTGCTGTTCTACGTTTTCGCCATTCTGATTATCAGCCTGATCATTCCGTACACCGACCCGAGCCTGCTGCGCAACGATGTGAAGGATATCTCCGTCAGCCCGTTCACGCTGGTCTTCCAGCATGCTGGTCTGCTGTCGGCGGCGGCGATCATGAACGCGGTTATTCTGACTGCCGTTCTGTCGGCCGGTAACTCCGGGATGTACGCTTCCACGCGTATGCTGTACACCCTGGCCTGCGACGGCAAAGCGCCGCGTATTTTCTCGAAGCTGTCGCGTGGCGGCGTGCCGCGCAACGCGCTGTACGCGACCACTGTTATCGCGGCGCTGTGCTTCCTGACGTCCATGTTCGGCAACCAGACGGTGTACCTGTGGCTGCTGAACACCTCCGGGATGACCGGCTTTATCGCCTGGCTGGGGATTGCGATCAGCCACTATCGTTTCCGTCGTGGCTACGTCATGCAGGGTAACGATATTAATAATCTGCCGTATCGTTCCGGGTTCTTCCCGCTGGGGCCGATCTTCGCTTTCGTGCTGTGCCTGATCATCACCCTCGGACAGAACTACGAAGCGTTCCTCAAGGACACCATTGACTGGGGCGGCGTGGCGGCGACCTACATCGGTATTCCGCTGTTCCTCGTCATCTGGTTTGGTTACAAGCTGGCGAAAGGCACCCGCTTTGTTCGCTACAGCGAAATGACCTTCCCGGACCGCTTTAAGCGTTAATCTTCGCAATTGTGCGATAAAAGCCCTCTGAAAAGAGGGCTTTTTTTATGTCCGCACGGTTACAGCTTGACACAATTCTTCATAATTATATTGATAATCGTAATCATTATCTTTATCATTTTCGCCCATTACGGATGAAGCCACTCCCCGTCTCTGCCATTGGGTCAGACTGACATCGGGCGACCAGCCACATCGACGAGAAAACAGCGCGAGCATGCCGCCGACAGAGCGACAGGCCGCCAGCGCGTGTGAGCAGCACCTTTTTGTTTGGTTGTACACCTCATGGAGATTTGGAATGTTCAGGTTAAACCCTTTTATCCGGGCGGGATTGTCTGCGTCCGTCGTATCATTGGCGTTTCCGGCTCTCGCCGATGTAAATGAAGAAACGCTGGTGGTGACCGCCTCGGCCACTGAACAGAGCGTCAAAGACGCGCCGGCGAGCATCAGCGTCATCACCCAGCAGGATTTACAACGTAAGCCCGTCCAGAACCTGAAAGACGTACTGCGCGATGTCCCTGGGGTCCAGCTCACTAACGAAGGGGATAACCGCAAGGGCGTCAGCATTCGCGGTCTGAGCAGCAGCTATACCCTGATCCTCGTCGACGGGAAACGCGTCAACTCCCGCAACGCCGTCTTCCGCCACAATGACTTCGACCTGAACTGGATCCCGGTGGATGCCATCGAACGTATCGAGGTGGTGCGCGGCCCGATGTCCTCCCTTTACGGTTCCGATGCGCTCGGCGGCGTGGTCAACATTATTACCAAAAAAATCGGCCAGAAATGGACCGGGACGCTGAGCGCCGATACCACCATTCAGGAACACCGCGATCGCGGCGATACCTGGAACGGTCAGTTCTTCACCAGCGGTCCGCTGATCGACGGCGTGCTCGGGATGAAGGCCTACGGCAGCCTGGCAAAACGCGCTAAGGACGATCCGCAGTCTTCCAGCAGCGCCACCGGCGAGACGCCGCGCATCGAGGGCTTCACCAGCCGCGATGGCAATGTTGAATTCGCCTGGACGCCGGGCGAAAACCATGATTTTACGGCGGGCTATGGCTTTGACCGTCAGGATCGTGATTCCGATTCCCTTGACCGCAACCGCCTTGAGCGTGAGAACTACTCCCTGAGCCATAATGGCCGCTGGGATATGGGTAACAGCGAGCTCAAGTTCTACGGCGAAAAGGTGGATAACAAAAATCCGGGGCAGAACGGGACCATCACCTCGGAAAGCAATGCCATCGACGGCAAGTATGTCCTGCCGCTGGACATGATTAACCAGCTGGTGACCTTCGGCGGCGAATGGCGCCACGATAAACTCAAAGATCCGGTCAACCTGAGCAGTGGCGGCCAGTCGACCTCCGCCAGTCAGTACGCCCTGTTTATCGAAGACGAATGGCGCATCATCGAGCCGCTGGCGCTGACCACCGGCATTCGTATGGACGACCATCAGACCTATGGCGATCACTGGAGCCCACGTGCCTATCTGGTGTATAACGCCACCGATACCGTCACCGTCAAAGGCGGCTGGGCGACGGCGTTTAAAGCCCCGTCGCTGCTGCAGCTTAACCCCGACTGGACCACCAACTCCTGCCGCGGGTCGTGCAGCATCATCGGTAACCCGGACCTGAAACCGGAAACCAGTGAAAGTTTCGAGCTCGGTCTCTACTACCGTGGGGAAGAGGGCTGGCTGCAGGATGTTGAAGGCAGCATCACCACCTTCCAGAATAATGTCGACGATATGATCGATGTTCTGCGCACCTCCAGCGCCAGCGAAGCGCCGGGCTACCCGAACTTTGTCGGCTGGAAAACCGTCAACGGCAAGCGCGTGCCGATCTTCCGCTATTTCAACGTCAACAAAGCCCGCATCAAAGGGGTGGAGACGGAGGTGAAGATCCCGTTTGGCGATGAGTGGAAGCTGACGATGAACTACACCTATAACGATGGCCGCGATCTGAGCAATGGCGGCGACAAACCGCTGCAGACGCTGCCGTTCCATACCGCCAACGGCACGCTTGACTGGAAACCGCTGGACGACTGGTCCTTCTACGTGACGGCCAACTATACCGGCCAGCAACGCGCGGTAAGCGCCACCGGCAAAACGCCGGGCGGCTACACCCTGTTTGACGTTGGCGCGGCATGGCAGGTGACCAAAAACGTGAAACTGCGCTCCGGGGTGCAGAACGTGGGTGATAAAGATCTGAGCCGGGACGACTACAGCTATACCGAAGAGGGCCGTCGCTACTTTATGGCGGTGGATTATCGCTTCTGATCGTCGGCACTAAAACGTGGCCTGCGGGCCTGAGCATGCGCCGCGAAGCTGCTTCGCGGCGCAGTGGCGTTTAGGCAAAGAGATGCTGCGCATGGAAGCGCAGATGGTCTTCAATAAACGAGGCAATGAAGTAATAGCTGTGGTCGTAGCCAGGCTGGATACGCAGCGTTAACGGCCAGGCCTTCTGGCGGGCGGTTTCCGCCAGTACGGCCGGCTGTAATTGCCCGGCGAGGAACGGATCGTTATCGCCCTGGTCGATCAGCGTCGGCACGGCGTCAGCCGGCTGGCTGGCCTGCATCAGCGCGCAGCTGTCCCACGACTGCCATGTCGATTCATCCGCGCCCAGATAGGCGGTAAACGCTTTCTTGCCCCACGGCACCTGGCCGGGATTGACGATCGGCGCAAAGGCGGAGACGCTGGCGTAGCGGCCCGGATTTTTGAGCGCCATTACCAGCGCGCCGTGACCGCCCATCGAATGGCCGCTGATGGCGCAGCGTTCGCCGACGCTAAACTCGCTACGGATCAGCGCGGGCAGTTCATCGCGCAGATAATCATACATCCGATAGTGCGCTGCCCACGGCGCCTCGGTGGCATTCAGGTAGAAGCCGGCGCCTTGCCCCAGATCGTATCCATCATCGTTGGCGACCTCATCACCGCGTGGGCTGGTATCCGGCATCACCAGCGCGATGCCCAGCTCAGCGGCAATGCGCTGGGCGCCCGCCTTGGTGGTAAAGTTTTCGTCGTTACAGGTCAGCCCGGACAGCCAGTACAGTACCGGCGGCGGCGTTTCGCGCTCAGGCGGTAAAAAAATGCTGAACGTCATGGCGCAGTTCAGGACAGGGGAGTGATGACGCCAGCGTTGTTGCCGACCGTCAAAACAGCGATGCTCTTCAAGCAGTTCCATGCAAGGCTCCTCGAAAGGGGGGTGCGCGTAAACGTTCATAATACAGATATTTCATTAGCCGGTGAGTAACTTTCACTTTCTCCTTTTGAGAACTTACTGCATCATTAATGCAACTTATAGCCAACATACCGGTGTAGCGATGGCGCTTATGGATGCGTACAGCGGTTAGATCATTCCGGATTCGGCGATAAGGATTTGGCGCCGCGCCTGAGGCGCGGCTTCAGGCCCTAATAAAAGGCTGCGCCAATTTCAATAATTATCGTTACGGCTACTGGATTCTGTGCGCCACCTCACGCACAATGAATACAAACTTTGCCCCCAGAAAAAGCAAAGAGCGCCACACCTGCAGGAGAAACCCAAATGTCATCACTGAGTAAAGAAGCCGTCCTCGTTCATGAAGCGCTGGTCGCTCGTGGGCTGGAGACGCCGATGCGTGCGCCAGTACAAGAAATTGATAACGAAACACGCAAGCGTTTGATTACCGGTCATATGACCGAGATTATGCAACTGCTGAATCTGGATCTGAGTGATGACAGTCTGATGGAGACCCCGCATCGCATCGCCAAAATGTATGTCGATGAGATCTTCTCCGGGCTGGATTACTCCCGCTTCCCAAAAATCACCGTCATTGAAAACAAAATGAAGGTTGATGAAATGGTGACCGTGCGCGATATCACCCTGACCAGCACCTGCGAACACCATTTCGTCACCATCGATGGTAAAGCGACAGTAGCCTATATCCCGAAAGATGCGGTGATCGGGCTGTCGAAAATCAACCGCATCGTGCAGTTTTTCGCTCAGCGTCCGCAGGTCCAGGAGCGTCTGACCCAGCAGATCCTGATCGCGCTGCAGACGCTGCTCGGCACCAGCAACGTGGCGGTATCCATTGACGCGGTGCATTACTGCGTGAAGGCGCGCGGCATTCGCGATGCGACCAGCGCCACCACCACCACCTCTCTCGGCGGCCTGTTTAAATCCAGCCAGAATACCCGCCAGGAATTCCTGCGCGCAGTACGTCACCACAACTAAAACGGAGCAGGGTACATGGAGAGAAATGTCACGCTGGACTTTGTCCGCGGCGTCGCCATCCTCGGTATCCTGCTTCTCAATATCAGCGCCTTCGGCTTGCCGAAGGCCGCTTACCTCAATCCCGCCTGGTCAGGAAGCGCGACCCTCAGCGATGCCTGGACGTGGGCACTCCTCGACCTGCTGGCGCAGGTGAAGTTTCTCACCCTGTTCGCGTTGCTGTTTGGCGCCGGTCTGCAGCTATTGCTCCCGCGAGGGAAGCGCTGGATCCAGTCGCGGCTGACGCTGCTGGCGCTGCTCGGTTTCATTCACGGTCTTTTTTTCTGGGATGGCGACATTCTGCTGGCCTACGCCCTGGTGGGGCTGGTGAGCTGGCGCATGGTGCGTGAGGCGCACCATGTCAAATCGCTGTTCAATACCGGGGTGGTGCTCTACCTCATCGGCATTGCGGTGCTGGTCCTGCTGGGAGTCATCTCCGGGACGGCGGCGAATCGCTCCTGGGTGCCGGATGCGGCGAACCTGCAGTATGAGCAGTACTGGAAGCTGCACGGCGGCATGGAGGCGGTCAGCAACCGGGCGGATATGCTATCGGACAATCTGCTGGCGCTGGGCGCCCAGTATGGCTGGCAGCTGGCGGGGATGATGCTGATGGGCGCGGCGCTAATGCGCAGCGGCTGGCTCAAAGGGCAGTTCAGTCTGCGTCACTACCGGCGCACGGGTGCCCTGCTGGTGGTTGCCGGCATGGCGGTAAATCTGCCGGCAATATTCGCCCAGTGGTATCTGGCCTGGGACTATCGCTGGTGCGCGTTTTTGCTGCAGGCGCCGCGCGAACTGAGCGCCCCCTTACAGGCGATCGGCTATGCCTCGCTGGCCTGGGGCTACTGGCCGCAGCTGTGCCGTTTCCGCCTGGTGGGCGCTATCGCCTGCGTCGGACGCATGGCGCTGACCAACTACCTGTTGCAGACCCTGATCTGCACCACCCTGTTTTATCATCTCGGGCTGTTTATGCGCTTCGATCGTCTGCAGCTGCTGGCCTTTGTTCCCCCCATCTGGGCCGTTAACCTCCTTGTCTCATCGCTGTGGCTGCGCCGCTTCCGCCAGGGGCCGGTGGAATGGCTGTGGCGTCAGTTAACCCTGCGTGCGTCAGGCACATCATTGAAAGACACATCCAGATAACGATCTCGATCACAATCATTAACAAAACGGATGTAAACGTTTCCAGCCGTGTGACCTCACTCACGTAGCGGACCGCGGGTCGCTGCCAGAATAGCCTCCTTGCTGAGCACAGGAGGTGAATGTGACGTGCTGTAATTCTCTTAAGGTCGCTGAGTATGATCACCATTCGTGATGTCGCCCGCCAGGCGGGTGTATCCGTGGCCACCGTGTCGCGGGTGCTGAACAACAGCGCGCTGGTGAGTCCGGATACGCGCGACGCCGTGATGAAAGCGGTGACCCAACTGGGCTACCGACCCAACGCCAACGCCCAGGCGCTGGCCACCCAGGTGAGCGATACCATCGGCGTGGTGGTGATGGACGTCTCCGACGCCTTCTTCGGCGCGCTGGTGAAAGCGGTGGATACCGTCGCCCAGCAGCATCAGAAGTATGTGCTGATCGGCAACAGCTATCACGAGGCGGAAAAAGAGCGCCACGCCATCGAGGTGCTGATCCGCCAGCGCTGCTCGGCGCTGATTGTCCATTCGAAAGCGCTCAGCGATGATGAACTGAGCGACTTTATGCAACATATCCCGGGAATGGTGCTGATCAACCGCATTGTGCCAGGCTTTGCCCATCGCTGCGTCGGGCTCGACAACGTCAGCGGCGCGCTGATGGCCACCCGCATGCTGCTCAATCACGGTCACCAGCGCATCGGCTATCTCTCCTCAAACCACGGCATTGAAGATGACGATATGCGCCGGGAAGGGTGGAGCAAAGCGCTGCAGGAGCAGGGCATCATCGCCCCGGACAGCTGGGTCGGTTCTGGCTCCCCGGATATGCAGGGCGGCGAGGCGGCGATGGTCGAACTGCTGGGGCGTAATCTCGGTCTCACCGCGGTATTCGCCTATAACGACAGCATGGCGGCCGGCGCGCTGACGACCCTGAAGGACAACGGCATTGTCGTGCCGCAGCATCTGTCGCTAATTGGCTTTGATGATATTCCTATTTCCCGTTACACCGATCCTCAACTCACTACCGTGCGCTATCCGGTAATGTCGATGGCAAAGCTGGCCACCGAGCTGGCGCTGCTGGGGGCGGCCGGCAAGCTGGATCGCGAGGCAACGCACTGCTTTATGCCGACGCTGGTGCGCCGTCATTCCGTTGCCCAGCGGCAAACTGTGGGGCCGATCACTAACTGAAGCGGTGATGGGATGTAACCGCTTTCAATTTGTGAGTAAATTCACAGTATATTAACATTCGCCTGATTATGATGGCAGCGTTTACCAGTCTGAACCACGAGGTGATGGGTTATCCTCACTTTTTTAAGTAGGAACAAGGCGTTAAACGAGTTTTAGAGCCGTATCTTTCTGGAGCGTTACCCGACACGGAAGACCGAATTTTCGTCGTGAAATGCGTTGTGCGGTAACACTAATGCAACAAACCCCGCCCGCACTTTTTCACAATAATGACCCTGCATAATAAAACCGGAGATTCCATGAATAAGAAGGTGTTTACCCTGTCTGCTGTAATGGCTGGTCTGTTATTTGGCGCCGCCGCACACGCAGCAGATACCCGTATCGGCGTGACGATTTATAAATATGACGACAACTTTATGTCGGTGGTGCGTAAGGCGATTGAAAAAGATGGCAAATCCGCGCCTGACGTCCAGCTGCTGATGAATGACTCGCAGAACGACCAGTCGAAGCAAAACGATCAGATTGACGTGCTGTTGGCGAAAGGCGTGAAGGCGCTGGCGATTAACCTGGTTGACCCGGCGGCAGCGGGAACGGTGATTGAAAAAGCGCGCGGGCAGAATATTCCGGTGGTGTTCTTCAACAAAGAGCCTTCCCGCAAAGCGCTGGATAGTTATGACAAAGCTTATTACGTCGGTACCGATTCGAAAGAGTCCGGGATTATTCAGGGCGATCTGATCGCCAAGCACTGGAAAGCCAACCCGAACTGGGATCTGAATAAAGACGGTCAGATCCAGTTCGTCCTGCTGAAAGGCGAGCCGGGCCATCCGGATGCGGAAGCGCGTACCACCTACGTTATCAAAGAGCTGAATGATAAAGGTCTGAAGACCCAGCAGCTGCAACTGGATACCGCCATGTGGGATACCGCGCAGGCGAAAGACAAAATGGACGCCTGGCTCTCCGGCCCGAATGCGAACAAGATTGAAGTAGTGATCGCGAACAACGATGCCATGGCGATGGGCGCGGTTGAAGCGCTGAAAGCGCACAACAAGAGCAGCATTCCGGTGTTTGGCGTCGATGCCCTGCCAGAAGCGCTGGCGCTGGTGAAATCCGGCGCGATGGCCGGTACCGTGCTGAACGATGCCAACAACCAGGCGAAAGCGACCTTCGATCTGGCGAAAAACCTCGCGGAAGGTAAAGAAGCCGCGGCGGGCACCAACTGGAAAATTGACAACAAGATTGTTCGCGTACCGTACGTGGGCGTCGATAAAGACAACCTGAGCCAGTTTACCGGCAAGTAATCGTGATGTGAGTTGCGGGCGTGGTTTAACCACGCCCGATTATTCCTGATACAGAACCAGACTCCTGCTGGCGTAATTGCGCCGGACGGGGCGTGCATGAACGCAGCCAGGTATAACTATGGTCAGCAATAATAGCGAACGGTCAGGCGAATATTTGTTGGAAATGACCAACATCAACAAATCGTTTCCTGGCGTCAAGGCTCTTGATAATGTCAACCTGAAGGTTCGTCCGCACTCCATTCATGCGTTAATGGGTGAGAACGGCGCCGGCAAATCGACATTATTAAAATGCCTTTTTGGGATCTATCAAAAAGATTCCGGTAGCATTCTTTTTCAGGGAAAAGAGATCGATTTCCATTCGGCGAAAGAAGCCCTGGAAAACGGTATATCGATGGTGCATCAGGAATTAAACCTGGTTTTACAGCGTTCAGTCATGGATAACATGTGGCTCGGACGCTATCCCACCAAAGGCATGTTTGTCGATCAGGACAAAATGTACCGGGATACCAAGGCCATTTTTGATGAGCTGGATATTGATATCGACCCGCGTGCCCGCGTCGGTACCTTATCGGTATCCCAGATGCAGATGATTGAGATCGCTAAGGCGTTTTCCTATGACGCCAAAATCGTCATCATGGACGAGCCGACGTCATCGCTGACGGAAAAAGAGGTCAACCATCTGTTTAAGATCATCCGCAAGCTGAAAGATCGCGGCTGCGGTATCGTCTATATCTCGCATAAAATGGAAGAAATTTTCCAGCTGTGCGATGAAATAACCATCCTGCGCGACGGCCAGTGGATCGCCACCCAGCCGCTGGAAGGGCTGGATATGGACAAGATTATCGCCATGATGGTCGGGCGCTCGCTCAACCAGCGTTTTCCGGATCGCGAAAATACCCCGGGAGAAGTGATCCTCCAGGTGCGCAATCTCACCTCGCTGCGTCAACCCTCCATTCGCGATGTCTCCTTTGATCTGCATAAGGGCGAAATTCTCGGTATCGCCGGCCTGGTAGGCGCTAAACGCACCGACATCGTGGAGACCCTGTTCGGGATCCGTGAGAAGGCCAGCGGCACCATCACCCTGCACGGTAAGAAGATCAACAACCACAGCGCCAACGAGGCGATTAACCACGGTTTTGCACTGGTGACCGAGGAGCGGCGCTCCACCGGGATTTATGCCTATCTGGATATCGGTTTTAACTCGCTGATCTCCAATATTAAGAAATATAAAAACAGCATCGGCTTGCTGGATAACTCGCGAATGAAGAGCGACACCCAGTGGGTTATTGACTCGATGCGCGTTAAAACCCCCGGCCAGCATACGCAGATCGGTTCGCTTTCCGGTGGTAACCAGCAAAAGGTCATTATAGGCCGCTGGCTGCTGACCCAGCCGGAGATCCTGATGCTGGATGAGCCAACGCGCGGTATCGACGTCGGCGCCAAATTCGAGATCTACCAGCTGATTGCCGAGCTGGCTAAAAAAGACAAAGGGATCATTATTATTTCTTCCGAAATGCCGGAACTGCTGGGGATTACCGACCGCATTCTGGTGATGAGCAATGGCCTTGTCGCGGGCATTGTAGAGACTAAAACCACCACGCAAAACGAAATACTGCGTCTTGCGTCATTGCACCTTTAAGATCAGGGGCTTCACATGAGTGCGTTAAATAAAAAGAGTTTTCTCACTTACCTGAAAGAGGGTGGGATATATGTCGTCCTTCTGGTCCTGTTGGCCATTATTATTTTCCAGGATCCGACATTTTTAAGTCTGCTCAACCTGAGTAATATCCTGACTCAGTCTTCGGTGCGTATTATTATTGCCCTGGGCGTGGCCGGACTTATCGTCACGCAGGGGACCGACCTCTCCGCCGGCCGTCAGGTGGGACTGGCGGCGGTGATTGCCGCCACCATGCTGCAGGCGGTGGATAATGCCAACAAGGTGTTCCCGGATATGGCGACCATGCCGATCCCGTTGGTGATCCTGCTGGTGTGCGCCATCGGGGCGGTCATCGGCCTGATTAACGGGATCGTCATCGCCTACCTGAACGTGACGCCGTTTATTACCACCCTCGGCACTATGATCATCGTGTACGGCATTAACTCGCTGTACTACGACTTCGTGGGCGCGTCGCCGATCTCCGGTTTTGACAGCCACTTCTCCCATTTTGCCCAGGGGTTTGTGGCGCTGGGCTCGTTCCGCCTGTCCTACATTACCTTCTACGCGCTGATTGCCGTCTTCTTTGTCTGGATCCTGTGGAACAAGACGCGCTTTGGTAAAAACATCTTCGCTATCGGCGGTAACCCGGAAGCGGCGAAAGTCTCCGGGGTTAACGTGGCGTTGAACCTGCTGATGATCTATGCCCTCTCCGGGGTGTTCTACGCCTTCGGCGGCCTGCTGGAAGCCGGGCGTATCGGCTCGGCGACCAATAACCTCGGCTTTATGTACGAACTGGACGCCATCGCCGCCTGCGTAGTGGGCGGCGTTTCGTTCAGCGGCGGGGTAGGGACCGTATTCGGCGTGGTGACAGGGGTGATTATCTTCACCGTCATCAACTACGGCCTGACCTATATCGGCGTCAACCCTTACTGGCAGTACATTATTAAGGGGGCGATTATTATCTTCGCCGTGGCGCTGGACTCCCTGAAATACGCCCGTAAGAAATAAGATTGAACGCATCAAAAACCCGCGCCTGGCGCGGGTTTTTACTATTTAAATAGAGAAGAAATAAGTGTTTTAGAAATAGGGACGAGTCCTGTTTCAAGGCCAAACGGCTTATAGATTTTATTAATGATCTCGGCAGAATAATTGCCTTTATCATTTTCCACATCAGATAAGGTCTTACGAGAGACATCCACTAGCCGGGCATATTCATCCTGGCGTAAACCCAGAACTTCTACTCTCAGTTTTTTCAGGGCCTCTCCCTGGCTGATGGCGCCTAGCATGATGTCATGGATAATGGCGTGAATGACCGCCTGACGATCGACCGTTTTGACTTTTTTTAAACCAGCCGAGACGCGTTGTCTGCTTATCTCTGAACGAGCTTTTTTTTCCGTAGCCGTTACCCCGGTGGCGGGTAGGGATGGTGGGTTATCCGCCCGCAGCCTGGCTAAGGTATTTTGGATTTCTGTTTCTTTTTTATTCAGGGTCTTCATAACAGCCCCCAGCGAGCGAGTTTGTCAGGTATAAATTTAAAACCAATTGATGGCATTTCCAGAATCTGAACAGGAACGCCGCGTGCTTTAAGACGGGATGGTAAATCAACGAGTTGAGATGCGGTTTCACTTAAAGCATTAAGCAATGTGTCAGGGGCGATCCATTCAGCCAAAGCTTGTGCGATGGCGCCAAAGTTATATTCTCCTCCTGATTCGCAGGCTAATGACCACTTCATCGTGCGCGGTATACCTTCCGGGTCGGCTTTCATTGGTGCAAAATCGTAGATTGGCGCAAGGATAATTTCATTATCTGCTTTCATAAATGCAGTATTACGTCCATGGTTATCACTATTGCCAAAAATAATGTTTAATAAGTCTCGACGTACCCAATCGATGGTAAATCCTTGAACATCAAAGCGATAATTCTGTACTCTTACCATATTACTGGATGTGATCTTTTCGATTAGGATCCGCAGCGTGGTTTCATGATCAAGTATCGTCGCTGGCGCTTTTTGTAACAGAGAATAGACTGACTCCATTCCCAATCTCATTATCCGGCCATCACCGTCTCTTCTGATATCAAATCGCGGCAACCAGAGAGAGGGATAATGTAGCCCCTCCTGCTGCGGCTCCTCGTTCCTGGTCATAGTCGAGAAAATCACTGGCACGATTCATGACATCAGTGACAGAGAACGTTTTACTGCTTGCCAGACTATCCCAGTCCGGCACCGAGTCTTTAATGCGTAAATTTCCCACTGGCGACATCGTGCCGAATTTGAGCAAGATGAAATTCTGCTGGCCCTGAGGAAGTTCACTGATATCTAAAAAGTTAACCCAGTAACGTCGGCTGGCGCCGCCTGGAATGATATCGTCTATAAATCTTAACCATCCAGGATTTCCGTGATCCTCAAAATAAAGCGAAACGGGATGGTTGAGCGACACGGCGTGAAAGTCATCGCGTTCCAGAAAGTCGATGGCGTAATCGGTAAGATAGTCGATTTGTGTTGTAAACCAGTCCCCTTGCTCACTACCGGGGAATTTTATCAACGCAATGTCTTGCCACTCCGCATTGAGAAAGGCTTGTACCGTTAATGTTTCCATCGCGCCCTCCAAAAAGGATGATGAGTGAAATATTACGCATTAAAGAGCATTCATGCAATTAACGTTACTTATAATACGCATTGTTTTGGCATCGCATGATTAATGCATCTTATATCACTCATTGGCGGGTTTTGTGTTTTTCTGCAGTTCCAGCAGCTGCTCCGGAGTGACTGCCGGGTAGGACTGGGCGTCATCCGGTACGTCATGCTGTTGAGCCGGAATCGGGATGAGAGGGCCGAGAAAGCGCGGTTCCCGTTTGAAGATATAGAGGTCCGCCAGCGCGCCAAAGCGGGCGCCGAACTCGCGCAGCCGCACGCTCCACATATCCTTCGGCGACGGCACCGCGTAGCACTGGGCCTGGATCCCCATATGCAGGGCGATAAACAGCGCCCGTTCGCAGTGGAAGCGCTGGGTGATGATAATGAAGTCGTTGGTATCGAACACTTTGCGGGTGCGGACAATCGAGTCGAGCGTACGGAAGCCGGCATAGTCCAGCACGATATCGGCAGGATCGACGCCGCCTTTAATCAGGTCCCGACGCATGGTCATCGGTTCATTGTAGCTTTGCAGAGCATTATCGCCGCTCAGCAGCAGATAGTTGACCTTGCCGCTGTTGTAGGCGTTCAGCGCGCCCTGGATGCGGTAGCGGTAATACTGATTGATGACGCCGGTGCGGTAATATTTGGCGGTGCCCAGCACCACGCCGACCTGACGGTAGGGCAGGTCCTGCAGCTCATCATAGATATAGGGCGCGGTTTTCCAGCTCATCCAGCGGTCAAGGCCCAGCACGGTCAACAGCAGCAGGCCGAGCAGGACTAACAGGCTGTAGAACACACGCTTTAACATGAACTTGGCTCAATAATAGACAACGGAGTCTTCAGGCTACTTTACCCGCCGGGTAAGCGCAAGAAACCCGCGTTTGATTGCGGGGATTTTCAGCAATACAGACAGATCGCCGAACGCAGGTCGGGTAAGGCGTGAGCCGACACCCGGCATAGTGATCTTCAGCTCGCCATGGCGCGAACCGTAGGTCGGGTAAGCGTAGCGCCACCCGACAACATCTCGGTATATCAGGTCGACGGTATATCAGGTCGGCCGGATAAGGCGAAACCGTCATCCGGCAATCTGCTCAGGCTGATCAACCTAACAGGACGCGCTCGATATTCTGGCAGCCCAGCGCCTTCAGGGTGGCGACGGTGGCATCCCACTGGATCAGCGCCGCGTCGGCTTTCTCCGCGAGGATTGCCCGCTGGATAGCGGGATAATCATAGCCGTTGAGGCTCAGGAGATTCAGCGCCCCCTGCAGTGGCGGCAGCGTCGGATTGAACGCCGCGTTTTCCGCATAGCTGCCGCTGAAAATGGTGCCGTCTTTCAGCTCCAGCGCCACGCCGGAGGGCGAGTGGCTGTAGGGCGCATGGCAGCGGTTGGCGGCCTGAATGGCTGCCTGGGTCAGGGCATCGCCGCTCACCGGGTAGCCATGGTCCTGTGCATCCATCAACAGGGTTTTTATCTCCAGATCTTTCGGACCAAAGGCGTCCGGCAGATAGTGCTCCAGGGCATGCGCTTCGCGGCCCGGCAGATGAATGCGCAGCGCCAGTCCGCTGTTCAGTTCGTTCATAAACTGACGGCAATGGCCGCACGGCGTGTAGTTCACCGTAATAGCGCGCAGGGAGGTCTCGCCGCGCAGCCAGGCGTGGCTGATGGCGCTCTGCTCGGCGTGAACGGTCTGCTGCATGGTCGCCCCGAGAAATTCCATATTGCCGCCAAAGTACCAGCGGCCGCTGACGCCGCGGGCGATCGCCCCGACGTTAAAATGAGAAAGGTCGGCGCGCGCGCAGGCGGCAGCAAGCGGCAGTAGCGCAAAGGCCAGCGCGTCTTCGTCCAGACCTGTCGCCTGCTGCAGCGTCGCCACCTGATCGGCTTCGAGCAGCGCCGGGAAGTGCGGGTCGGCGAGCATCGGGGCGATGGCCGCCTGCAGGTCTGCTGCCAGAGTCGTCAAAGCAGCTTGAAAACGTGAGTGCATAGCGTTGCCTCATAACAATGTAATGGGAAGCCAGTGTACGGGCGTCCAGCAGTCTCATATGTGACGAATATCTCATTGTTTATGCAACTTTGATTTGTTGCATTAAAAAATGTGATTTAAATCACAATTTATCCCACTACCGCGAGGATCAGCGGAAATAAGAACGGTGCCATCAACGAGGTGATGATCCCGCACAGCACCAGCGCCAGCGAACTAAACGCCCCTTCCTGGTAGTCCAGTTCCGCACAGCGGGCGGTGCCGAGGGCGTGCGAGGCGGTACCCATTGACAGGCCGCGTGACGCTTTGGTGCGAATGCGCATCAGGTTAAGCAGCGTATGGCCGAATACCGCGCCGAGGATGCCGACAAAAATCACGCACACGGCGCTGATGGCCGGAATACCGCCGATGCTGCCGCTGACCGCCATGGCAATTGGCGTAGTGACCGACTTAGGCAGAATAGAGGCGGCGATTTGCGGCGTGGCGCCCATCAGCAGGGCGACGGTAGTACCGGTGATCATCGCCACGCAGCTGCCGATAAAGCAGATGGTGATGATTGATTTCCAGCGCGCGCGGATCTGGTGCAGTTGCTCATACAGTGGAAAGGCCAGCGCGACCACCGCCGGCTGCAGCAGATCGTTCAGGACTTTGCTGCCGGCAAAATAACGCTCATAGGAGATCCCGGTCAGCAGCAGAAACGGAATTATAACTACCATCGCCACCAGCAGCGGGTTGAGCAGCGGGAACTTAAAGCGGGCGGCCAGCCTGCGGGCGAGAAAAAAGACGATCAGGGTTAGCGGCAGCGACCACCAGATTTCATGCATCATTTTTCTTTTCCTTTTGCCCAATCACTTTACGTTCGCCATGCACCAGGTGAGAGCTCCAGCTCACCACCACAAACACCACCAGCGTGCTGATGGCGCAGGAGATGACGACTGGCCCCAGCTGGGCGCGCAGCAGATCCCAGTATTGCATCACGCCGACGCCGATGGGCACGAACAATAGCGCCATATAGCGGATCAGGATATTGCAGCCAGGATTGACCCACTGCGGCGGCATAATTTGCAGCGCCAGCAGCACGAAGAGGATCAGCATGCCGATGATGCTGCCGGGGATAGTGATGGGCAGCAGTCCGGCGATAAAAATTCCGGCGTATAAGCAGGCGTAAATCAGGACGAAGGCCCGCAGGTACTGCCAGATAATAGTCAGCGATTTACTCATGGTAATAACCCTTGATGAAGTGCATTCATCATACAATTAATCCCTAAAATGTGCTACCGATCACATCATGAATTCTACGCATAGCGCTGATAGCGTACGGGAACAATAGCCTCTCCCGGCAGGACCCGACAGCTCGCAGCTTAGGGTATATGGAGTCCCACGCTACCTTTTTGAACGAGGCGCGGCAAATAAAGGCGGCATGAGACGCCGCAGACTCCTGTAAAGCATAGAGATTATCTCCTCGCTTTGCCGCATTCGCCGAACGGGGAATGGCGTACGGCAGGCCGGACGCATTGAGCGCTTTCCACCAATGCCTGGAGGCGCTACCATAGCGCCTCTTTTTTTTCCGGATAACGATATGCGTGTTCTACTGGCGCCGATGGAAGGCGTGCTCGATTCGCTGGTGCGCGAGCTGCTGACCGAGGTTAACGATTACGATCTGTGCATCACCGAATTTCTGCGCGTGGTGGATCAACTGCTGCCGGTAAAATCGTTCTACAGGCTGTGCCCGGAACTGCATCATCAGAGCCGCACGCCGTCCGGCACCCGCGTGCGCGTCCAGCTGCTGGGACAATATCCCGAGTGGCTGGCGGAAAACGCCGCCCGCGCGGTGGAGCTGGGGTCGTGGGGGGTGGATTTAAACTGCGGCTGTCCGTCTAAGCTGGTGAACGGCAGCGGCGGCGGGGCGACGCTGCTGAAAGATCCGGAGCTGATCTATCGCGGTGCGAAAGCCATGCGCGAAGCGGTTCCCGATCATCTGCCGGTGACCGTCAAGGTGCGACTCGGCTGGGACAGCGGCGAACGGCGCTTCGAAATCGCCGATGCGGTGCAGCAGGCCGGGGCCAGCGAGCTGGTGGTTCACGGCCGCACCAAAGAAGATGGCTACAAAGCCGAACGCATTAACTGGCAGGCGATCGGTGAGATCCGCCAGCGTCTGACCATTCCGGTGGTGGCCAACGGCGAGATCTGGGACTGGCAAAGCGCCCAGGATTGTATGGCCGTCACCGGCTGCGATTCGGTGATGATTGGCCGCGGGGCGCTCAACGTGCCGAACCTCAGCCGGGTGATCAAATACAACGAACCGCGCATGCCGTGGCCGCAGGTGGTTCAGCTGTTGCAAAAATATACCCGCCTGGAAAAGCAGGGCGACACCGGTCTGTATCATGTGGCGAGAATTAAGCAATGGTTAGGCTATTTACGCAAGGAATATAGTGAGGCGCTGACTCTGTTTAATGAAATTCGCGCCCTGCAAACGTCTGCTGAAATAGCGGCGGCCATCGCCCGCTATTAAACACCATACTGTTATTTGCTTCACATATTATTACTTGCCTGCCTATTGCTGGTAGGCATGAGTTGAATAAAGTGATAATGTGCGGTCAATCAATTCAGGATTGCTACTGAACCCAGGCAAAACCTAAGCACTTTCGTCATTCGTGGCGGAAAGTGCTTAGGTTTTTTTTTGGCTAAAATTCAATGGTGAAAAAATGGTTATGTAAAACAATAGGTTGTAATTAACGTTTTCTCTGGCATCGTCGCGGTTTTATTACCGGCGGACGCCCTTTGCCATTCATTTTTTAAAAAAGAAAACAGATAAATAAATAGCCTGGGGATCCCCTTTGTTTTTATTCAGTCACGGTGGATATCACAATGCATAACAAAAAAATAAATCAGCTTTTGATCGGCGCGGCGCTGGCGACAATGGTGCCTGCCGTGAGCGCCGCGGAAACTCCGGCGTGGAACGGCAGCGTGCTGGGGTTCGAAGCCGGGCAGCAGGGGCTGCTGGGCGATATGCTGGGCATTCGTCCGATCCTCGAAGAGAACGGCTTTCATTATAATCTCGGGTATCTTAACGAGATGGCCTACAACGCCAGCGGCGGTTACGACCATGATAAACACCTGGCCTATATTGACCAGGTGGCGCTGACCTTTACCCAGGATCTGGAGCGCTGGACCGGCATACCGGATGCGCGTCTCGAAGGCAACATCGTCAACCGTAACCACGATGATAACCTCACCACGAAACGGCTGCAGGATCCGCGGGTGAGTTTCAACGATCTGTCGCAGGAGAGTTGGGGCGGCGGGTCGATCACCCGCCTCGGCTGGCTGACCTTTGCCCGCAGCTTTGACGACCGTCGCCTGACCTGGCGCATCGGTATGATGAACAAGGTGCAAACTTTCGACCAGATCATTCCCTGCGATTTTCAGCTACTGACCCAGTGCGGTGGGAAATCGGCCAACTCGCTGACCTGGAATAACTGGAACATCCACACCTGGGGCACCACCCTGGAGTACAAGCTGACGCCGACGGTCACCCTGAAAGGCGGGGTGATGGAGCAAAACCCGCAGGCTACCGCGCGCAGTCACGCCTGGAGCGGGTCGACGAAGGGCAGCAAAGGCATTTTACTGCCGATGGAGATCGAAACCCGTCCGCTGATGAATGGCCTGCCGGGAGCCTATAACCTGGGTGTGGTCTGGACCAACGCGCCGCAAACCGACCTCTACAGCGGCAAATCCGGCGGCGCCGGGGCGACCGATCCGCAAGGCTACGCCGAGCACGACAGCACCTGGTTTATGTACGCTGGTCTGAACCAGCAGATCACCCGCCACGCCGACGACCCGCTGCGGGGGATGAGCGTCTCGCTGAGCGGCAGCCTCAGCGACCAGCGCAGCAACTATATCCACTCCGCCGTCGCCGCCTCCATGCGCTACCGCGGGCTGTTTGACGCCCGCCCGGAGGACTGGATTGGCTTTGGTCTGACGTGGATCGACATGAGCAGCCACTACGCACGTAACCAGCGCTATATGAATCAACTCAGCGGCGCCACCGACTATAACGATCCGGCTTACCAGCCGGTGGCCGGTCATTCGCTGAACGGCGAGCTCTATTATCGCTTCCGCCCGGTTTCCTGGCTGGAGCTGCAGCCGGGCCTGCAGTACTGGCACCGTCCGGGCGGCGTTGCGCAGACCCAGGACGCATGGGTGGTGGAGTGGAAAACGGTGGTGACTTTCTGATAGTCGCGATCTTAATCACGTTTTTTCACTTGTCAGGTTGAGCGCGCAGCAGAAGTTGTTACAGTGCGGGTGTTGGATTGCAACTGCTGCGGCAGGCAAAACCTGATCACCTGGCGTTTCGTCGGGGGTCAGGTTTTTTTGTTTCTGGGGTCTATATGCAAATCGCCAAAGTACTCAATAACAATGTGGTGGTGGTTCTTGACGAGCACCGGCGCGAACAGGTGGTGATGGGGCGAGGGCTGGCCTTTCAGAAACGCCCGGGCGACGTGCTGGACGACAGTAAAATTGAAAAAGTCTTCGCCTTACAGAGCGATGAACTGGTAGGCCGCTTAGGTGAGTTACTCAGTCAGATACCGTTAGAAGTGATGACCACCTGCGATCGCATTATCGACCTGGCACGCGGGCGGCTGGGCAAGCTACAGGAAAGTTTGTACATCACATTAACGGATCACTGTCATTTTGCTATCGAGCGGCAGAAAAAGGGCATCGCACTGCGTAACGTGCTGCTGTGGGAGATTAAGCGGCTGTATCCGAAGGAGTTCGCGCTGGGTCAGGAGGCAAGGGCCATTATTGCCAAAAGGCTTGGTGTGGAGCTGGCGGAGGATGAAGCCGGATTTATCGCCCTGCATCTGGTGACGGCGCAGCTCAACAGCGAAATGCCGGAGGTCATGCACGTGACCCGGGTGATGCAGGAGATCCTGCAGCTGGTGAAGTATCAGCTGCAGCTTAACTATGACGAAGAGTCATTGAGCTATCAGCGCTTTGTCACTCATCTCAAGTTCTTCGCCCAGCGGATGCTGACGCGCACGGTGGTGGAAGATGACGACGTCTCGCTGCACAGCGCGGTGAAAGATAACTACGCTAAAGCGTGGAAGTGTGCGGAAACGGTGGCGACGCATCTGCAAAAGCAGTATCAGCGGTCGCTGACCACCGAAGAGATTATGTTTCTTGCCATTCATATCGAACGGGTAAGAAAAGAGGGGCGTTAATTCCCCCCAACAAAACTGGATTGTTACTGCATGATGCAGGCAAAACCTGAGCGCGACGCCCACCGGCGTGGTTCTCGGGTTTTTTTATTTTTTACTACTCAGTCGCCGGTTGTCTGCGGGCAGCGGCAGTAAGGAAAAGAGCATGGAATATAAAGCACTCGCGCAGGATATTCTCAACCGCGTCGGCGGCAAAGAGAACATTGTGAGTCTGGTTCACTGTGCGACACGTCTGCGTTTTAAACTGAAAGATAACGGCAAAGCCGATGCCGAAGGGCTGAAGGCCAATCCGGGCGTCATTATGGTGGTGGAGAGCGGTGGCCAGTTTCAGGTGGTGATTGGCAACCACGTTCACGACGTCTGGCTGGCGGTGCGCCAGGAGGCGGGGTTAAGCGATGACAGCGAACCGGTTACCGGGGAAAAAGCGGCTAAAGGATCGGTGTTAAGCCAGCTTATCGACATCATTTCCGGCATTTTTACACCGTTTATCGGCGTGATGGCGGCGACCGGTCTGCTGAAAGGCCTGCTGGCGCTGGCGGTGACCTGCGGCTGGCTTACGCCGGAGCAGGGGACTTATAAAATCTGGTTTGCCGCCAGCGACGCGCTGTTCTTTTTCTTCCCGCTGTTTCTTGGCTATACCGCTGGGAAGAAGTTTGGCGGCAACCCGTTTATCTCGATGGTGATTGGCGGGGCGTTAACCCACCCGCTGATGATTCAGGCCTTTGAGGCCAGCCAGGCGCCGGGCGCGGCGGTGGAGCACTTTCTCGGCATTCCGGTGACCTTTATCAACTACAGCTCGTCAGTGATCCCGATTATTCTCGCCTCGTGGGTCTGCTGCTGGCTGGAGCGCAAGAGCAACGCGCTGTTGCCGTCATCAATGAAAAACTTCTTCACCCCGGCGATCTGCCTGGCGGTGGTGGTCCCGCTCACCTTCCTGGTGATTGGCCCGGTCGCCACCTGGCTGAGCCATCTGTTGGCCAACGGCTACCAGTTCATTTATGCGTTTGCCCCATGGCTGGCGGGCGCGGTACTGGGCGCCATGTGGCAGGTGTGCGTTATTTTTGGCCTGCACTGGGGGCTGGTGCCGTTGATGATCAACAACATGACGGTACTTGGTCACGACTCCATGCTGCCGATTATTCTTCCGGCGGTGATTGCCCAGGTGGGGGCGGTTCTGGGGATTTTGCTGGCCACCCGCGATGCGCGTCAGCGGATGCTGGCCGGTTCCGCCTTCTCTGCCGGGCTGTTTGGCATCACCGAGCCGGCTATCTACGGTCTGACCCTGCCGCTGCGTCGTCCGTTTATCTTCGGCTGTATCGCCGGCGCCATCGGCGGGGCGATCACTGCCTTCAGTAATAGCCATGCTTACTCGTTCGGTGTGCCGAATATCTTTTTCCCGGCGCAGATGATCCCGCCTGGCGGGATTGACGCCACCGTCTGGGGCGGGCTTATCGGCACCGGCGTGGCTTTCGTGCTTGCCTGCGTGCTGACCTTCTTCGCCGGCATGCCGCGCGCCAGCGCTGCACCGGGCGCCGTGACGGTAGCCCCGGCCTCGGCAAACGATATTCTGGCGCCGATGAGCGGCAGCGTTATCGCCCTCGAGCAGGTGCCGGATAGCACCTTCGCCAGCGGCCTGCTCGGTAAAGGGGTCGCCATTATCCCGGCGGTGGGCCAAGTGATTGCCCCGTTCCCGGGCGAAGTGGCTTCCCTGTTTCAGACTAAACATGCCATCGGCCTGCAGAGCGACAGCGGCATTGAGCTGTTGATCCACGTCGGCATCGACACGGTCAAACTCGACGGCGTGCCGTTTACCGCACATGTCAAAGAGGGCGACAGGGTGCAGGCCGGCGATCTGCTGATCGAGTTCGATCGTCAGGCGATTCTGGATGCCGGTTACGACCTGGCGACCCCGATCATTATCAGCAACAGCGACGACTACCGGGAAATTGATACGGTGGCGTCCAGCGCCGTCGAAGCCGGCCAGCCGCTGTTGTCAGTCAGCCATTAATCACAGGAGAGAGAGATGAAAACATTCCCGGCGGATTTTTTATGGGGCGGCGCGACCGCGGCGAATCAGGTGGAAGGGGCTTATCTGGAAGAGGGCAAAGGCTTATCCACCTCCGATGTGCAGCCGCACGGCGTGTTCGGCGAGGTGGTCGAGCGCGTACCCGGCGACAGCGGTATTAAGGATGTGGCGATCGATTTTTACCATCGCTACCCGGAAGATATCGCTCTGTTCGCCGAGATGGGCTTTAACTGCCTGCGGGTGTCCATCGCCTGGACCCGCATCTATCCCAACGGCGATGACGCCGAGCCCAACGAAACCGGTCTCGCGTTCTACGACAAGCTGTTCGACGAGATGGTGAAGCACAACATCACCCCGCTGGTGACGCTGTCGCATTATGAAATGCCGTGGGCGCTGGTAAAAAACTACGGCGGCTGGGGCAGCCGGGAGGTGATTGGTTTCTTTGAGCGCTATGCCCGCACGGTGTTCAGCCGCTATAAAAATAAGGTCAAATTGTGGCTGACCTTTAACGAAATCAATATGTCGCTGCATGCCCCGATGACCGGCGTCGGCCTGCCGGCCGGCAGCAGCAAAGGCGAGGTGTATCAGGCGATTCACCACCAGCTGGTGGCCAGCGCCCTGGCGGTTAAAGCCTGTCACGAGCTGGTGCCCGAGGGCAAAATCGGCAATATGCTGCTCGGCGGGCTGATGTATCCCCTGAGCTGCAAACCGGAAGATGTGTTTGAGACGCTGCAGGAGAACCGCAGCTGGCAGTTCTTTGGCGACGTGCAGGCGCGCGGCGCGTACCCGGGCTATATGCTGCGCTTTTTCCGCGACAACGGCATCACGCTCACCATCACCGATGCCGATCGCGAGGCGCTGAAAACCACCGTCGACTTTATCTCCTTTAGCTACTACATGACCGGCTGCGTCACCGCCGACGAGGCGCTGAACCAGCAGGCGCGCGGCAATATTCTCAGCATGGTGCCGAACCCGCACCTGGCGAGCTCGGAATGGGGCTGGCAGATAGACCCGCTGGGCCTGCGTACGCTGCTGAACGTGCTGTGGGATCGCTATCAGAAGCCGCTGTTTATCGTGGAAAATGGTCTGGGCGCCAAGGATAAGGTGGAAGCCGATGGCAGCATTAACGATGACTACCGCATCAGTTACCTGAACGACCATCTGGTGCAGGCGCGGGAAGCCATTGACGATGGCGTTGAGCTGATGGGCTTTACCAGCTGGGGGCCGATTGACCTGGTGAGCGCCTCGAAGGCGGAGCTGTCGAAGCGCTATGGCTTTATCTATGTTGACCGCCATGATGACGGCACCGGCACCCTGGCGCGCAGTAAGAAGAAGAGTTTTGACTGGTATAAAGAGGTGATTGCCAGCCGCGGCGCCAGCCTGAAAGCGTAAAGGATGCCCGCCCGGCCATCGCCGGGCGGGGGATTAGCCCGGTTTACGCGCGCGCAGTAAAAAGATCATCGGACGTTCTTTCTCTTCATCCAGGGCGGGCTGTTGGACAATCTGTTCGGCGCTCGGACCCCACTCATCCAGCTGCTCCAGCACAAAACCCGCGGCGATAAGCGCGTTTATCCAGCTTGAGAGCTTGCGATGTTGCTTGATGACGCCCTCGGCAAACCAGTTGCTGACGCGCTCACCCTCCTGCTGATAGTGACTGACCGGCCAGCTTTTCTGTCCCTGGTCATCCACCCGCCAGCCCTGCTGCAAGGGGGCGGTATAGATGGGATGTTCGGCGGAAAAGACCAGGGTGCCGCCGGGAACCAGCGCCTGCTGCAGGGTGGCGAAGAGCGGGGCAATGTCCGGTAAATAATGCAGCGCCAGCGAGCTGTAGACCAGATCGCAGCTGTTGGCGGGCAGCGTCAGGGTTTGCAGATCGGCGCAGCGGTAGACAATCTCATCCCCGCGGGTCATCTCCCGCGCCTGCGCCAGCATGCGCTGGGAGATATCAAAACCGGTTATCTGGCTGGCTCCCTGCTGCTGTGCCCAGCGGCAAAACCAGCCGTAGCCGCAGCCGAGATCCACCACCCGCAAACCGGTTATCGGCGGCAACATTGCCTGCAGGGAAGGCCACTCCGGTGCGCCATCCAGCCCCTTCACCGAGCGATCGAGGGTCGCATAGCCGGCAAAAAACTGCGGGTCGTCATAAATATTCTGACTCATATTCATCCCTTGAATTGATAAGGTTGTTTATTTTTAGCTAACTAATAATTTAGTCACACGCTTTACTAAACGCGTTTAATTCAATTAACTTATGATAACCAACCTGATTAAGTTATCTGACCTGTCTAATGAAATTGATATTAAATAAAAGCGTGCTGGCGGCATTGCCCCTGGCCATCGCGCTGGCTGGCTGCGCGCCATCTCATGAGG
Source organism: Klebsiella sp. HMSC25G12 (assembly GCF_001807705.1). Classification (NCBI taxonomy): domain Bacteria; kingdom Pseudomonadati; phylum Pseudomonadota; class Gammaproteobacteria; order Enterobacterales; family Enterobacteriaceae; genus Klebsiella; species Klebsiella sp. HMSC25G12. Next base: position 167,784 of record NZ_KV789804.1, read on the forward strand.
TTGCTAATCCGCCGCAGCAGCAAATTCCAGCCTCCCATGTTTCCATGGATCTCCCTGCCGCCGTCAAAAATGGCTGGCCGCAGACCGACTGGTGGAAAGACTACCACGATGCCCAACTGGATAATCTGATTCAGCGCGCACTCGCCAATGCGCCGGATATGCAAATTGCCGAACAGCGCATCAGGCTTGCCGAAGCGCAGGCGCGAATGTCGCAGGCGAATCTTGGCCCGGAGATGGATTTCTCCGCCGATGTTGAACGCCAGCGCATGTCGGCCGAAGGCCTGATGGGGCCGTTCGCCACCGACACCGACGGCAATACCGGCCCGTGGTACACCAACGGCACCTTCGGCCTGACCGCTGGCTGGGTTCTGGACCTGTGGGGTAAAAACCGCGCGCTGGTGAAAGCGCGCATCGGCGAGCTGAAAGCCCAGGTGGCGGAGCAGGCCCAGACCCGCGAATTGCTTTCTGGCAGCGTGGCGCGCCTGTACTGGCAGTGGCAGACGGAAGCGGCGATTAAAGCGGTGCTGCAGCAGGTGAAGGGTGAGCAAAATAATATCGTGACGGTCGACAAGGCCCTGTTGCAGCGCGGGATCACCAACTCCGCCGAGGGGGCGGAGAACGATATTAACGTCAGCAAAACCGACCAGCAGCTGGCGGACGTGGCGGGCACGATGAAAGAGATTGAAGCGCGCCTGATGGCCCTGACCAACAGCCAGAGCCAGTCGCTGAACCTCAAACCGGTCAGCTTGCCGACGGTCAGCGCGCAGCTGCCTGATACCCTCGGCTATGAGCTGCTGGCGCGCCGCCCGGATCTGCAGGTTGCTCACTGGTACATTGAGGCATCGCTGAGCGAAGTGGACGCGGCGAAAGCGGCGTTTTATCCCGACATCAATCTGATGGCGTTCCTGCAGCAGGATGCCCTGCACTTAAGCGATCTTTTCCGTCACTCGGCGCAGCAGATGGGCGTCACCGCCGGACTGACGCTGCCGATCTTTGACAGCGGCCGCCTCAATGCCAATCTGGATATTGCCAGCGCGCAGAACAGCCTGTCGATAGCGCAGTACAACAAAGCGGTAGTGGATGCCGTCAACCAGGTGGCGAAAACCGCCAGCCAGGTCGAGACGCTGATGGCCAAAAGCCAGCAGCAGCAGCAGGTTGAAAAAGACGCCCAGCGGGTGGTGAACCTGGCGCAGGCCCGAATGGCGGCGGGGATCTTACCCGGCTCCAGAGTCAGTATGGCGAAGCTCCCGGCGCTGCAGGAGCGCATTACCGCATTGCGCCTGCACGGCCAGTGGATTGACGCCAGCATTCAGCTGACTTCTGCTCTCGGCGGCGGCTATCACCAGAGCGTGAAATAACCGGCGCAACGGCGCGCCTGCGGGGGCGCCGTTTAGTCTTTCTTCTTCCTTTCTCGCCGCCTGAGCCACCAGTGGGCGGCGACCACCAGTCCTACCGCGAGGATCAGCCAGATCCAGTGCTTCAGATGGGCGTCCAGATGGTGCAGCCACGGGCCAACCACCTCGCCGCCGAGATAGCCAATGGTGGTAAACAGCAGGGCCCACACCAGCGCTCCGACAATATTCAACGGCAGGAAAATGCGCGGCGGCAGGCGGCTGGCGCCGATCAGCAGGGGGCCGATTACCCGGAAGCCATACATAAAGCGGGTGCCGATGACAAACAGCCACGGCCGGTGCTGGATCATGCGCTGCGCTTTACGTATTCGCGCCTTCTGGCTGGCGAAACGGCGCAGAATGCGTCCCCCGAAGCGGCGGCCGACCAGATAGAGCAGCTGATCGCCAATCATCCCGCCGAGGGCGACGGCGATCACCACCAGGGGAAACTTCAGTAACCCCTGATGCGCTGCGACGCCGCCCAGCAGGGTAATGGTCTCACCTTCCGCCATGCTGCCGAGGATCAGCGCCGCGTAGCCATACTGGGAAATCAGGTGATTGATATCCATAAACAGCTTATCTCCTTATCTCATCACCTGTTAATCATACACCCTGCTGACCAAAACGCGGCGACGCAGTTTTTTTGCGCTGTACACAAAATAATCTACAGGGTGAATTATACTTGGATCAGTGCAGTACGAAGCCGTGACAAGGGGGACGCTATGAACCATGTCTGGGGGCTCTTCGCTCATCCCAACCGGGAGATGAGCGTGATAAAGAGCGAGAATGAAACCATTTCTCATCACTATACGCACCATGTGCTGCTGATGGCGGCGGTTCCGGTGGTGTGCGCCTTTATCGGCACTACGCAGCTGGGCTGGAACTTCGGCGACGGCACCGTTATTAAACTGTCGATGTTGACCGGTCTGGCGCTGGCGGTACTGTTTTACGCCGTGATGCTGGCCGGGGTGGCGATCATGGGGCGGGTTATCTGGTGGATGGCCAGGCAGTATCCGCAGCAGCCTTCGCTGAAACGCTGCATGGTGTTTGCAGGCTATGTGGCCACGCCGCTGTTCCTGAGCGGGATTGTGGCGCTCTATCCGCTGGTCTGGCTGTGCGCGCTGATCGGTACCATCGCGCTGTTTTACACCGGCTATCTGCTCTATCTGGGCATCCCGACCTTCCTGAGCATTAACCGGGAAGAGGGTTTAAGCTTCGCCAGTTCGACGCTGGCCATCGGAGTGCTGGTACTGGAAGTGCTGCTGGCGATCACCGTGGTACTGTGGGGGTATGGTTACCGACTCTTCTGATCGCACGTCACTGGATAATATGCATTGCCGGCAAATATGTATTTTGTGTCGGCAATGCAGCATTTCTTCACGATTCTTATTAGGCACAGGGCCTTACGGCGCGGTATGATGGCGTTTGCCAGCGATGTTGCCCACTTAACCTCGCGGCGTACGTTCCATAACGTGCAAAAATACTTTTCAGAATGCCCATGATGCCGAAATTTCGAGTCTCTTTGCTCAGCCTGACCTTGCTGCTGGCTGTGCCTTTTGCGCCCCAGGCGTTAGCAAAAACCTCCGCGGCGGTTGCCGCCTCGCAGCCGGATATCGCCTCCGGCAGCGCCATGATCGTCGATCTGGCAACCAAAAAAATCATCTATGCCAGCCAGCCGGATCTGGTGCGCCCGATGGCGTCAATCACCAAAGTGATGACCGCCATGGTGGTGCTCGATGCCCATCTGCCGATGGATGAGATGCTGACGGTGGATATCAGCCATACGCCGGAAATGAAGGGGATCTACTCCCGCGTGCGCCTCAACAGCCAAATCAGCCGCCGCACGATGCTGCTGCTGGCGCTGATGTCTTCCGAGAACCGCGCGGCCGCCAGCCTGGCGCATCACTATCCAGGCGGCTACGATGCCTTCATTCGCGCGATGAACGCCAAAGCCCAGGCGCTGGGCATGACTCATACCCGCTACGTGGAGCCGACGGGCCTGTCGGTGCATAACGTCTCCACCGCCCGCGATCTGACCAAACTGCTGATCGCCAGCGAGCAGTATCCGCTGATCGGTCAGTTGAGCACCACCAAAGAAGAGACCGCCACCTTCGCCCATCCGGCCTACAGCCTGCCGTTCCGCAACACCAACCATCTGGTGTATCGCGATAACTGGAATATCCAGCTGACTAAAACCGGCTTCACCAACGCTGCCGGCCACTGCCTGATTATGCGTACGGTGATTAACCAACGCCCGGTGGCGCTGGTGGTGATGGATGCCTTCGGTAAATACACCCACTTCGCCGACGCCAGCCGCTTGCGGACCTGGATTGAAACCGGGAAGGTGATGCCGGTACCCGCCTCGGCGCTGAGCTATAAAAAGCAGCGCGAAGCGCAGATGGCAGAGGCGATGCTGAAAGGCGGCGCGCAGACCGCGCAGAACGATTAATCTGCCTGTCCCCCGGATGGCGGCGCATTGCGCCTTATCCGGGCTACGTGATTTGGCACCGGGTTCGCCCCCTTCGCAAGCCCGGCAAGCGCAGCACCGCCGGGCAATATACCCGACACCGTGCCGCGTTTGTGCCGGATGGCGGCGCATTGCGCCTTATCCGGGC
>NZ_KV789805.1:0-90162 GCF_001807705.1 Klebsiella sp. HMSC25G12
AGAGAACCCAGCCTATGGCTGGGTTTTTGCTTTTCTGCGCCCTATATCTGTGGGTTTCTACCACGCCGTATCCTCTGTGCCATTAAGACCTATTCCCCATAGAATCTTTTCGAAAATACATTTTCAGATATCAGATAACACGCTGATTAAAATCGCCATTTTCTCGCCAAAAGCGGCTAAAAACGCCCTTTTCTGGCAATCGATCCACCCAGGTGGCTACCCTGCTTTCCCTCCAGATGGCCAAATAGCATCTTATATTCCATTTGACGCTAACAGGCAGAGAAATGTTCTTTAAATTACCGTTTTCACAGCTCTACCATGCAAAAATATCTTAAACGAGTGGGTAAATGGTTATGTCACTGTTTCATTCCGTGAGCGACCTGATCGGTCATACTCCCCTGCTCCAGTTGCACAAACTGGATACCGGCCCCTGCAGTCTGTTTTTAAAACTGGAAAATCAGAATCCCGGCGGGTCAATTAAAGATCGCGTTGCGCTGTCGATGATTAATGAAGCCGAGCGCCAGGGAAAACTGGCGCCCGGAGGAACGATAATCGAAGCCACCGCCGGCAACACCGGCCTCGGCCTGGCGCTGATCGCGGCGCAGAAAAATTACCGGCTGATCCTGGTGGTGCCGGACAAAATGAGCCGCGAGAAAATCTTTCACCTGCGGGCGCTGGGCGCGACGGTGCTGCTCACCCGTTCCGACGTCAATAAAGGCCACCCGGCCTATTATCAGGATTATGCCCGCCGCCTTGCCGATGAAACGCCGGGCGCCTTTTATATCGACCAGTTTAATAACGACGCCAATCCGCTGGCCCATGCCACCTCCACCGCGCCGGAGCTTTATCAGCAGCTGGAGGGCGACATTGACGCCGTCGTTGTCGGCGTCGGCTCCGGCGGCACGCTGGGCGGGCTTCAAGCCTGGTTTGCTGAACACTCGCCGAAAACGGAATTTATTCTCGCCGATCCGGCGGGTTCGATCCTTGCCGATCAGGTTGATACCGGTCGCTACGGCGAAACGGGATCCTGGCTGGTCGAAGGGATCGGCGAAGATTTTATCCCGCCTCTGGCCAGGCTGGAGGGGGTGCATACCGCGTATCGCGTCAGCGACAGCGAAGCGTTCCAGACTGCGCGCCAGCTGCTGCAGGTCGAGGGCGTGCTGGCCGGCTCTTCCACCGGCACCTTGCTCAGCGCCGCCCTGCGCTACTGCCGGGCACAAAGCCGTCCGAAACGGGTGGTGACCTTCGCCTGTGATAGCGGCAATAAATACCTGTCCAAAATGTTCAACGATGACTGGATGCGCCAGCAAGGACTGATCGCCCGGCCCGAACAGGGCGATCTCAGTGATTTTATCGCCCTGCGCCATGACGAAGGCGCCACCGTCACGGCCGCGCCGGACGACACCCTGGCCGCAGTCTTTACCCGCATGCGGCTGTATGACATCTCCCAGCTGCCGGTGCTGGAGGATGGCCACGTGGTCGGCATTGTCGATGAGTGGGATTTGATCCGCCACGTACAGGGCGATCGCCAACGCTTCTCCCTGCCGGTCAGCGAAGCGATGAGCCGCCATGTTGAAACTCTCGATAAGCGTGCGCCAGAGAGCGAACTGCAGGCTATTCTCGATCGCGGTCTGGTGGCGGTGATCGCTGACAACGCGCGTTTTCTTGGCCTGGTCACCCGCAGCGATGTACTAACCGCCTGGCGTAACCGAGTCGCACAATAAGGAATTTTTTTATGTCATCTATCCACACCCTGAGCGTACATAGCGGAACCTTCACCGACAGCCACGGCGCAGTGATGCCGCCGATTTACGCCACCTCCACTTTTGCTCAGCCGGCGCCGGGGCAGCATACCGGCTATGAATATTCCCGCAGCGGGAACCCTACCCGCCACGCGCTGGAGACGGCGATCGCCGACCTGGAAAACGGCACGCGCGGCTATGCGTTCGCCTCCGGGCTGGCCGCCATCTCCACCGTGCTGGAGCTGCTGGATAAGGACAGTCACCTGGTGGCGGTCGATGATGTGTATGGCGGCACTTACCGCCTGCTGGAAAACGTTCGCCGCCGTAGCGCTGGTCTGCAGGTGAGCTGGGTGAAACCCGACGACCTGAAGGGGATTGAAGCGGCGATCCGCCCCGATACGCGCATGATCTGGGTGGAAACGCCCACCAACCCGCTGCTGAAGCTGGCGGATCTCAGCGCCATCGCCGCCATCGCGCGACGCCATAACCTGATCAGCGTCGCCGATAACACCTTCGCCTCGCCGGCGATCCATCGCCCGCTGGAGCATGGATTTGATATTGTGGTGCACTCCGCGACCAAATACCTCAACGGCCATTCCGATGTCGTCGCCGGCCTGGCGGTGGTTGGCGATAACTCCGAGCTCGCGGAAAAGCTTGGCTATCTGCAGAATGCGGTAGGCGGGGTACTTGACCCGTTCAGCAGCTTCCTGACGCTACGTGGTATCCGTACCCTGGCGCTGCGGATGGAGCGCCACAGCGCGAACGCGCTGCAGCTCGCCGAATGGCTGGAACAGCAGCCGGAAGTGGAGCGAGTCTGGTTCCCCTGGCTGGCCTCGCACCCGCATCATCAGCTGGCGCGCCAGCAAATGGCGCTGCCCGGCGGCATGATTTCGGTGGTGGTGAAGGGCGATGAAGGTTACGCCGAGCGCATTATCAGCAAGCTGCGCTGGTTTACGCTTGCGGAGAGCCTGGGCGGCGTGGAGAGTCTGGTGAGCCAGCCGTTCAGCATGACCCATGCCTCGATCCCGCTGGAGAAACGTCTGGCGAATGGCATCACGCCCCAGCAGATCCGCCTGTCGGTGGGGATCGAAGATCCCAACGATCTGATTGCCGACTGGCAGCAGGCGCTGCGGGAGGAGTGATTATTCCGACGCGCGGGTCGTTGTCAGCACGTCGGCCATTCCCTGCTGAAGATGGGCGATAAACTGCGTCAGCTTTGGCAGGGGCCGACGATCCTGGCGCCAGAGCAGATGCACGGGTCTCGGCTGCGGGGTCCAGGCCTCCAGCACCCGCACCAGGCTGCCGCTGGTCAGCGCATCGGCCAGCAGCACCTCCGGCTGCATCAGCAGCCCGGCCCCGGCGATTGCCGCCTGGCGCAGCGCGTAACCATCATTGCAGCGTAAAATCGCATCGCGTTTCCAGCGCACTTCCCCCTCTATGCCCGGCAGTCGCCACTCATTGCGGGCGGTCCAGACCGTATGGGACAGGCAGAGATGATCGGCGAGATCCTCTGGCGTCCCGGGGGTCCCGTAACGCGCCAGATAAGCCGGCGCGGCGCAGATCACCATCCGATACGGCGCCAGATAGCGGGCCACCAGATCCTCCTGATGGATCTCGCCAATGCGGATCGCCAGATCGACCCCCTCATCCACCAGATCGACCATCCGGTTAGTCAGATCCAGTTCCACCCGGACCGCAGGCCAGGCCTGCAGGAAGGTGGCGGTCAGGGGCGCGATCACGCTGGCGCCAAACGAGGTGGGGGCGCTCACCCGCAGGGTGCCGGCGGGCGCCAGCCGCAGCCGCTCGACCGCGCTTTCGGCGATGGAGACCTGCTCCATCACCCGTTTCGCTTCGTCAAAATAGACCCGCCCGGCGTCGGTGAGGCTCTGGCGTCGGGTGTTACGCTCCAGCAGACGCGTCGCCAGCTGGCTTTCCAGCTGGGCGATATATTTCCCGACCATCACCGCCGACAGCCCCAGGCGCGACGCCGCCCCGGTAAAGCTGCCGCACTCCACCACGGCAATAAACGTCTCCATCCCTCGCAGCTTATCCATATTGCTAACCTCTGGTTAGTAATGTTCTAACTTTTAGCCAGTTTATCCGATATTCGTTTTATTAAAGAATAGCGTCTCACCTCATCAGGAGACAGCCATGAAAATTATCGTTATCGGTGCCAGCGGCACCATCGGTCGCGCGGTCAGCGAAGAGCTGAGCCAGAGACATGACGTTATCCGCGTCGGCCGCACCCGGGGAGATTATCAGGTGGATATCACCTCGCAGGAGAGCGTCGAGGCGCTATTTGCCCAAACGGGCGAAGTAGATGCGATTGTCTCCACCACCGGCAATCTGCACTTTGGGCCGTTAAGCACCATGACCGACAGTCAGTTCAACCTCGGGCTGCAGGACAAGCTGCTGGGGCAAATTCGCCTGGCGCTGATCGGGCAGCATTTCCTGCGTGACGGCGGGTCGATTACTCTGGTCAGCGGTATTGTCGCCCAGGAGCCCATTGCTCAGGGGGTCAATGCCACGACGGTCAACGCCGGTCTGGAAGGCTTTGTGCGCGCCGCCGCCTGCGAACTGCCACGCGGGATCCGCATCAATCTCATTAGCCCCACCGTGCTCAGCGAGTCGCTGGCGGCCTACGGCGACTTTTTCCCGGGCTTTGCCAGCGTCCCCGCCGCCGCCGTGGCGCAGGCCTATCGTCGCAGCATTGAAGGCGTTCAGACCGGCCGCATCTACCCGGTCGGCTACTAGCCTGTGCCGGCCCGCCGGGGCCGGCGCTTACATCAGGCCGTCATTGCAGGTACACTGACGGCTGATTGTCTCCGGCCAAAAAACTGATGTTGAAAAAATTACCTTTTATTATCCCGCTTTTGGCGCTTATCGCGCTGCTGGTCTGGTGGTTCACCCCGCATTACACCGCAGATGAAGAAGCCTACTACCGGGCAGTCTTTTGCATGATCGATCATGACGACAGCCGCCAGTTCCTCCACGATATGCAAAATATCGTCGAAGGGGGAAATTCGGACTATGCATTGCATAAAACCCATTACCTGCCGGCGCTGGGGCAGCGGATGCTGGACACCTGGCGCCAGCTCAGCGCGCAGGAGCAGCAAACACTGGGCGAAGATCGGCAGCGCTGTGGCGAGATATTGCGCGAAAAACAGCAGGGAAAATCATCCTGATGGGGGGCGAAATCGCAGTATATCTTCAGCGTCGAATGAGATTGTGCTGTTGGTAGCCAGATGACCGCCATAAAACACCCCGCTCTTGCGGGGCCGCGATATGACGTTTTTTTCTGCTGCGACATACTATAAAAAGTAGTTGATCTGGTACGAACTAACTCTTATTTTGCTTCTCAGTTTTCAAAATGAGATAAAACTGATGCCAGTCATTATTGCCAGTAGTATTAAAGAAGCCAACGCATTGATTAACTGTGGGAAATACAGGGAAATTATTCTCAACTTCGATATTGATGCCGATGACTTTTTCTCTCTCGCCAGCCATTCTGCTGGGACAAAAATCTCCATCTCCGACCGAAACGATCGCTCTCCGGTAAAATCAGAAAAATAATTAACCCGCGAGGGACATTTATGTGGTTGTTTATTGGCACCTTTGCGGTTGCTTTTCTCGCATCGCTGATGCTGGTCTGGCTGGATGACCGGATCGCCGAGACAGATTGACCCTGGCGCTGGACGCTAACGTCAGTTCCTCCCGCTCTCGCCGCGAAGGGCTGTGCGCCGTCGTTAAGCGGCGCACAGCAGAGTCATTACAGGGAGGCCGCCAGCCGCTCAACGGCCGTCAGCAACCCGGCCTCAGACACCGTGGAGTAGGAGAGACGCAGAGTACGGGTATCCGGCTTATCGTGATAGAACGCTTCGCCAGGAACGTAGACTACGCCGTTTTCCAGCGTTTTCTTCATCCATTCCATGGTATCGAACGGATAGCGGAAACGCGCCCACAGGAACATGCCCCCCTGCGGGCGGCTGAATTCCAGGTGCTCGCCAAGGCGGCTTTCCAGCGCGTCGGCCAGTGCCACACACTTCTTGCGGTAGTCTTCGCGAATCAACGCGATCTGGTTCTCCAGCCGGTTCATGCCGAGGTACTCCGCGGTGATCACCTGCGACAGCATATTGGTATGCAGATCCGCCGCCTGCTTGACGATCACCGTCTGCTGCGCCAGCCAGTCCGGCATCACGACCCAGCCGATGCGCATCCCCGGCGCGAGGATCTTCGAAAAGGTCGAGGTGTAGACCACCTGATCTTCACAGCCCAGCTCAACCGCGTGCTGATAGAGCGGGCGTCGAACGGCGTCAGTGAAGCTAATTTCGCCATAGGGATCGTCTTCCAGAATGACGAAGTCATATTTTTTCGCCAGTTCAACCAGGCGACGACGACGCGTCTCGCTCAGCGTTTTGCCGCCGGGGTTGCCGAACGTCGGCACCAGATAAACGGCTTTGACGCGGGTGGTCTCCAGCAGGTCGGCCAGTTGCTCCACCAGCATCCCGTCATCATCGGTGTCGACACTGAGAATATTGGCCTGCGCCAGCTGAAACACCTGCAGCGCCGCCAGATAGGTGGGACGTTCAACGACGATAGTGTCACCTGGATCGAGCAGCGTACGAGCAACGATATCCAGCGATTGCTGCGAGCCGGAGGTGATATAGACCTGAGCGGGAGAACAGGTCACGCCACGGGAGTGACAGATTTCACTCACCGCCTGACGTAGCGGCGGGTAGCCCTCCGTCAGACCGTACTGGAATGCGTCATGAAAACGTTCGCTCATCACCTTCTGCACCGCCAGCTCCAGGCCTTCGGTATCAAACAATTCCGGGGCCGGAATGCCGCCGCCAAGCGAGATCACGCCGGGCAGTTTACTGTGCTTGAGAAGTTCGCGGACGGCGGAGGGCTTGAGTTCACCCGCGCGGGCGGCGAGACGCCGATCGTGCATACTATTTTCCTTTTCTGTCTTGTTGTTGTGTTAATTATCTTCGCTTCGTTGCAGGTGTTCCCCGGCGGCGCTGACCATGCCGGGGCTATCCTTTTCTGTACGTTGTCACCCGGACAGGGGTATGCCGCTACCCGGGTTTCGCACGTCATGCTTTGTCTTTCAAAACGATTAACGGCTCGATATCGCTCTCTTTTTTCACCACCAGCGACGAATCGCCGCGCAGGCAGGTACCGCCGTAGTTACCGCCGACGGTAAATGTGCACACCTGAATGTACTTACCGTCCACTTTCGGCAGGCACCACAGCTGCTGGTAGATATTCTTGCGATCGACAAACTGGCCGCTGGTCTTATCCAGAACCTCATCCTGAGGACCGATCAAATCGATATTGTTCCCGCAGCGTCCGGAAATGGGCTTCACGGCATAGCCGGTTTTCGCCAGCTCGTCGTTAACCACAAAATCGGTATCCAGCAGATAGCGATGATGCGGGAACAGCGACCACAGCACCGGCAGAATCGCTTTGTTACCCGGGATCACCGTCCACAGGGGTTCGAATACCAATACTTCAGGACGCAGCAGGACGTCAATCAGCCGCACCTCATTCTGCGGATGTCCGGTACGAATCGGCACCGCCGCGTACTCATCGGCGCTGACTTCGCGCACCTGCTCAATGGCGGTTTCCCATGCCCAGGTTTTCCAGACGCAGTTGACCAGCCGCCCGTCAGCGTCAATCAGCTGGCCGGCAGCGTCCCAGCGCAGCTCATCAAGGCCAAAGAGAATTTTGCTCTCAAAACCGGCCTGGGTCAGCGAACGCTGGATAAATTTCGCGTGGTAATTCTCTTCCAGATCCTTGTCCTGCATGATGTGGACGAAGGGCCGCGCCCGGCTGTGTTTCCACGCCCCCGCCAGCTCATCGAGCAGACCTTCCGCCGGATTGTGGCCGGTGCCGTAGTAGCCCTGCTTCAGCCACTGTTCAAGGATCAGCCCGCCTTCGGTATGGCAGGAGGCGGAGTCGGCATTGTACTCGTACACCTTCAGCCCGCGCTCGTCCATGCAGAAATCCATGCGCCCGGTGATCATATGATGACGACGGCGCTGCCAGGAGAGACGCAGACGCGGCCAGAGGATTTTCGGGATATCAAACAGCGCCAGCAGGTTATCATCCTTCATCACCTTATCGGTGGCGTGCAGATACATCAGGTGCAGCTCGTTAGTGGCTTTGATCAGCTCCTGTTCGGCGCTTTCGCTGATGGTGAAATACTGGTAGGGATCCTGGTTGATGAAATGGCCGTTGGCCGCCACGTAGGCTTTCTGCAGCGGATCTTTCTCGTTCAGCCATTTGCCGCGGAACTGGCCGTTGTTCGGCAGCCGCGCGCCTTTGATCGCCATCGCCTCGCCCGGCAGCACCGGCTGCGGCAGGCTGTGTTCGGTATCGGCGGTCTGGATCATCCAGCCTAAAATTTCGGTATCGGTAAAGGTATCTTTGATGGTGTACCGGCCGGCGTTGACCTCGAGGGTCAGCTCGCGGGTCCACTGCTGGCCCTGCGGCAGCGGCGAGTGAATGACGTTCTGCTCGGCGATACGCACTTTATTGCCGACAAGCTGGGTGATCACCGCGACGTGGCCGGTGTGCTTAAACTCGCCTCCCTTCTGCCAGATCAGTAACGAACCGGCGATGGGCGGACGGCGGGAACCGTTGGCGAAGGCCTGCAGCGGCAAAATATTGTCATTGACCACTTCACGCAGGAAACGCAGGGAGAAGATTTCATATGCCATCCCCACATCGGTAAAGACAAACCCGTAGGTCAGGAACAGAAAGCGGCGTGCAAACTCGACGCACTGCCATTTATGCCCCATATACTCATTGCCGATGTAGCTGCGAAACGTCGCGTCATCCGGGTAGTCCTGCGGATTTAAGCTACTGTAATTCGATGAATAAATCGCCACGCCGCCGGGCGCATAGCCTAACAATGTCCCAAACGGGGCGTCACTACTTGTCGATCCTTTGCTCATTTAGCCTGACCTCAAATTAATGCAGCCCGGGCAGTTGGCGAAACAAAACTCCCTCTTCTTATCCTGCCGCAGGCACTTACCAGACAGAGGTGTAACGATGATACCACTCATTCGTTTCGCTAATCGTGCCGTTAAGGAAAATAACCCTGCAGCCGGAAACAAAAGTGATATCGTTATCGGTGATATAACAAAAAAACAACGCAACATCAGGAGTCGACAATGAGCACACCCTCGCATCTGAATGCCCAACCGCTGGTCTGGGGACACGGCCCGCGGACGTTTGAGGTGTTCCTTGAGCCCACCTGCCCCTACTCTGTCCGCGCGTTTAATAAGCTCGACGACCTGCTTGATGAGGTCGGCGCCGATAACGTCACCATCAAGATACGCCTGCAGTCGCAGCCGTGGCATCTGTTCTCCGGGGTGATTGTCCGCTGCATCCTCGCCGCGTCCACCCTGCCGCACGGCAGAGAGCAGGCGCATAAGGTGATGCAGGCCGTGGCCGACCATCGGGAAGAGTTTGAGTTTACCGATCACTGCAGCGGGCCGAACATGAACGCCACGCCGCAGCAAATCATTGAACGCATTGAACGTTACAGTCACGTGCTGCTGGGGGCCGCCTTTGCCCGCCCGGAGCTGCAGGACGTGATCAAGTGGCACAGTAAATACGCCCGTCAGAACGGCATTCACGTCTCGCCGACCTTTATGGTCAATGGCCTGGTGCAGCCGGATCTGGGCAGCGGTGATGATGTCAGCGTGTGGGCTGCGCGGATTATGGCCTGAGGTCACCTGCTACACTTTTTGTACATCCACGAAAAAGGCAAACCAGCATGTCAGAGCAAAACTACCAGCCACCCAAAGTGTGGGAATGGAAGCAAAACAGCGGCGGCGCGTTCGCCAATATCAACCGTCCCGTTTCCGGCGCGACCCATGAACGCGTCCTGCCGGTCGGTACCCATCCGCTCCAGCTATACTCACTGGGCACGCCCAACGGCCAGAAGGTGACCATCATGCTGGAGGAGCTGCTGGCGCTGGGCGTCAGCGGCGCGGAGTACGACGCCTGGCTAATACGCATTGGCGAAGGCGATCAGTTTTCCAGCGGCTTTGTCGATATCAACCCGAACTCGAAGATCCCGGCCCTCAGCGACCACTCCACCACGCCGCCGACCCGGGTATTTGAGTCCGGCAACATTCTTCTCTATCTGGCGGAAAAATTTGGCTTCTTCCTGCCAAAAGATCCTGCCGGCCGCACCGAAACCCTCAACTGGCTGTTCTGGCTGCAGGGCGCGGCGCCATTCCTCGGCGGCGGCTTCGGCCACTTCTATAACTATGCGCCGGTGAAGATCGAGTACGCGATCGACCGCTTTACGATGGAAGCCAAACGCCAGCTCGACGTGCTGGACAAACAGCTCGCCCGCGGTCGCTATGTGGCCGGCGAGGAGTACACCATCGCCGATATGGCTGTCTGGCCGTGGTATGGCAACGTAGTGCTGGGCAATGTCTATAACGCGGCGGAGTTCCTCGACGCCGGGAGCTATAAAAACGTGCTGCGCTGGGCGCAGGATGTCGGCAACCGCCCGGCCGTCAAGCGCGGACGCATCGTCAACCGCACCAACGGCCCGCTCAATGAGCAGCTACATGAGCGCCACGACGCCCGCGACTTTGACACCCAAACGGAAGATAAGCGCCAGGCGTAAGGTCTTCACCCTTTCCCGCTGACGGGAAAGGGTTCCCACCACAGGACGGCTCCGCCTGCGAAGCCGTCCTGTTTAGCTTTCCAGCCGATAGCCCGCCAGAAAATAGCGCATCGCCATACCCGACCCACCTTCTTTGAAGAAATCCATCAACCTATCTCTGTCAAGGCCATAGCGACGGGTCAGGATCCCCGCCTCCCACGCGCTGAGCTGACGGTCGCCGGTTTTTTCAAACATGCGGTGCGAGTAGCCGAGCACAAACCCGCGTTTATAGTCGGCGCAAAAATTCGCCGCATGCGCGGCGGTGTCAGCATAGGATGCCTGTAGCCCCGCCATTAAGCCTTTGCCAAAATGATTTTCCATCGCGCCCTCCCAATCGCTGTATAATAAATTATATAGCGTTTTTTTGAGCGAGCGGTAGCGCTATTTATGTCGTTTGCGCTAGCGTAAATACTTCTCAAACCATGCCAGCGTGCGTTGCCAGGCCAGATCAGCCGCAGCCCGATCGTAGCGCGGCGTGGAATCATTATGAAAGCCGTGATTCACGCCCTGATAGAGATAGGCCTCGTAGACTTTATGGTGTTCCTTCAACGCCTGTTCATAGGCGGGCCAGCCTTCATTAATGCCGCTATCGAGGCCGGCATAGTGCAGCAGCAGCGGCGCTTTAATTTTATCGACCTCCTTCAGCGGCGGCTGGCGGCCGTAAAACGGCACCGCGCAGGCTAGCTCCGGGATCGCCACCGCCGCCGCGTTGCTGACGCCGCCGCCGTAACAAAACCCGGTGATACCGACCTTCCCCGTCGCCTGTGGATGCTTCGCCATAAACGCGACCGCCGCAAAAAAATCATTCATCAGCTTCACGGGATCGACTTTCTGCTGGAGCGCGCGGCCTTCATCATCATTCCCCGGATAGCCGCCGACGGCGCTCAGGCCATCAGGCGCCAGCGCGATATATCCCGCTTTCGCGACCCGCCGGGCTACGTCTTCAATGTAGGGATTGAGGCCTCGGTTCTCATGTACCACCACAACGGCGGGCGCTTTGTCGGCTATTTTCGTCGGCGTCACCAGGTAAGCCCGCACTTCGCCGTGGCCGTCAGGAGAGGGATAATGAATATACTCCGGACGGATATCCGGATCGGTGAACAGTACCTGCTCTGCCAGGGCATAGTCGGGCTTCAGCAGATTAAACAGCGCCAGCGCGGTCATCCCGCCGACAGTATATTTCCCCGCCAGCTGGAGAAACTCGCGTTTGCTGATTTTGCCGTGGGCATAGTAGTCATAATACTCGAGCAGCTGCTGCGGGAAATCTTTGGCCGTTAATCGCGTCATCACCTTGCCTCCGTTGTTAAGCGCCCTTTAAGCAAAGCAGAAGCCCGGACATACGCCAGCGCAGAGAAGCAGAAACGGGGGAGAAAAAAGCCCAGCGGCTAACACCGCCGGGAGAGAAGAGATCAGTGTTTCACTTTGTTCAGACGATCGAGATAGCCCATCACAAAGGCCGAAAGGACGAAGGTCAGGTGGATAATCACGTACCACATCAGCTTGTTGTCCGGCACGTTTTTCGCATCCATAAACACCCGCAGCAGGTGGATAGAGGAGATCGCCACAATTGACGCCGCGACTTTATTCTTCAGAGAGGTGGCGTCCATTTTACCGAGCCAGCTCAGCTTCTCTTTCCCTTCATTGATATCCAGCTGCGACACGAAATTCTCATAGCCCGAGAACATCACCATCACCAGCAGGCCACCCACCAGGGTCATGTCCACCAGCGACAGCAGCGTCAGGATCAATTCCGACTCGCTGACGCTGAAGATATGCGGCAGAACGTGGACGATCTCCTGAAAAAATTTGATGGTCAGCGCGACCAGTCCCAGCGAAAGGCCAAAATAAACCGGTGCCAGCAGCCAGCGCGAAGTGTACATAGCGTTTTCCAGAAAGCGTTCCATATAATCCTGTTAGTTAACAAAAAGAAGCGACATTATATCTCAGACAGATAACGTGATGGCAACGCCAGGCCAACACATCGCCGGCAGACGGCCATAAAAAAGGCCGGCGCGCGGCCAGCCTTTTCAGGAACAGAATCGGGTTATTTGGCTTTGACGGTCTCTTCGCCCACCAGCCCGATCTTGAGATAGCCCGCCTGATGCAGGGTATCCATCACTTTCATCATCGTCTCGTAATCGACGGTTTTATCCGCGCGGAAGAAGACGGTGGTATCTTTTTTGCCGGCGGTCAGGCTATCCAGGGCGTTAATCATATTCGCTTCGGTAATCGGGTCGTTGCCGAGGAACATGCTCTTATCCGCCTTCACCGACAGATAAATGGGTTTTTCCGGTCGCGGTTGCGGCTGGCTGGAGGAGGCCGGCAGATTCACCTTCACGTCAACCGTCGCCAGCGGCGCAGCCACCATAAAGATAATCAGCAGAACCAGCATGACGTCGATAAACGGCGTCACGTTGATCTCATGCATTTCGCCGTTATCGTCCAGATTTTCATTAAGACGCATCGCCATAGCCGATCAACCTACCCGTAATTTCTGCGCGCTACGCACCGGCTTCACACCGCTGGCGCTGAGGTCCAGGTCGCGACTTTGCAGCAGCAGCACCTGAGCGGCGACGTCGCCGAGCGAGGCCTTGTAGCTGCCAATCATGCGGGCAAAGATGTTATAGATGACCACCGCCGGGATGGCGGCGAACAGGCCGATGGCCGTCGCCAGCAGCGCTTCCGCGATGCCCGGCGCTACCACCGCAAGGTTGGTAGTCTGCGTCTGGGCGATACCGATAAAGCTGTTCATGATGCCCCAGACGGTCCCGAACAGACCCACGAACGGCGAAATGGCGCCGATGGTGGCCAGATAACCATTGCCGCGCCCCATATGGCGACCGACCGCCGCGACGCGGCGCTCAAGGCGAAAACCGGTTCGTTCCTTGATGCCTTCATTGTCTTCGGCACCGGCAGAGAGTTCGAGTTCGTTCTGTGCTTCATTGATAAGCTGGGTGGTCAGGCTCTTCGCCTCAAAGGCGCTGGCGATATCGCTGGCCTGATCGAGAGAGCGGGCTTCCGCCAGCTGCTGCTGTTCACGTTTGAGGCGTCGCTTGCTGGCGAGGATTTCCGCCCCTTTGCCGAAAAAGATGGCCCAGGTGACGACCGACGCCAGAATCAGGCCAATCATCACCACCTTAACGACAATATCGGCATGATGATACATACCCCAAACGGAGAGATCCGCCTGCATCAAATTATTACCCACGCTCTATCTCCACGACGATAATCACAAAACCTGCCCACAATAATATCAAAACGACATCGAATTGATAGTGGTTCTCATTAGTATTTACACTGTGCAGCAAATCACGTTTATTTTCCTTGCGCTCACGCAGTAAAAAAGCGGCTTAGCGCGGGCCTGGTAAAATTTTCGCCTGTATCGGCGCCGCACTGGTACAGAAAAGAAGATTCATGCTAGTTTAGACGTCCAGACGTATAAAAACAGGTTCATCAACATGGCTGATAAACATCTTGATACCGCGCTGGTCAACGCCGGGCGGAGCAAAAAATATACCCAGGGCTCAGTGAACAGCGTGATCCAGCGCGCGTCATCGCTGGTTTTCGACACCGTAGAGGCCAAAAAGCACGCCACCCGCAATCGGGCCAACGGCGAGCTGTTCTACGGGCGTCGCGGCACCCTGACCCACTTCTCGCTGCAGGAAGCGATGTGCGAGCTGGAAGGCGGCGCCGGCTGCGCCCTCTTCCCCTGTGGCGCGGCCGCGGTGGCCAACACCATCCTGGCGTTCGTCGAACAGGGCGACCATGTGCTGATGACCAATACCGCCTATGAGCCAAGCCAGGATTTTTGTACCAAAATTCTCGCTAAACTCGGCGTCGCCACCAGCTGGTTCGATCCCCTCATTGGCGCCGATATTGCCCAACTTATTCGGCCGGAGACCCGCGTGGTGTTCCTTGAATCGCCTGGCTCCATCACCATGGAAGTGCATGATGTGCCAGCGATTGTCGCCGCCGTGCGTCAGGTCGCGCCGGAAGCGATTATCATGATCGATAACACCTGGGCGGCGGGGATCCTGTTCAAAGCGCTGGATTTTGGCATCGATATTTCTATTCAGGCAGGCACCAAATACCTGATCGGCCATTCCGACGCCATGGTCGGCACTGCGGTGGCGAACGCGCGCTGCTGGCCGCAGCTGCGTGAGAATGCCTATCTGATGGGACAAATGCTGGACGCCGATACCGCCTATATGACCAGCCGCGGCCTGCGCACCCTGGGCGTGCGCCTGCGTCAGCATCATGAAAGCAGCCTGCGCATCGCCGAGTGGCTGGCGCAGCATCCGCAGGTGGCGCGGGTCAACCACCCCGCCCTGCCCGGCAGTAAAGGCCATGAGTTCTGGAAGCGCGATTTTACCGGCAGCAGCGGGCTGTTCTCGTTTGTACTCAACAAGCGCCTCAATGATGCCGAACTGGCCGAGTACCTCGACAATTTCAGCCTGTTCAGCATGGCCTACTCGTGGGGCGGCTTTGAATCGCTGATTCTGGCCAATCAGCCGGAGCAAATCGCTCACATCCGACCGGATGCGGAAGTCGACTTCAGCGGCACGTTGATCCGTTTGCACATTGGTCTCGAAAATGTTGACGATCTGCAGGCGGATTTAGCAGCGGGCTTCGCGCGTATCGTGTAAAGTGACAGTCAGTGGCAACAATAGCGGACGCTTTTTAGCAAAGCGGCCGCTTTTGTTGCGCCCGGGATCAAGGTGCTCGGGTCTCTTCAGGAGTACACTAGTCAACAATACGGTACCACTTAGGAAAGTCCATGGTTGTCATTCAAGAGATTGTCGCCGCGTTGTGGCAACATGATTTTGCCGCATTGGCGAACCCTCACGTTGTGGGCGTTGTATATCTGGTTATGTTCGCCACCCTGTTTCTGGAAAACGGGCTGCTGCCCGCGTCCTTTTTACCGGGGGACAGCCTGCTGCTGCTCGCCGGCGCGCTGATTGCTAAAGGCGTCATGGACTTTGTGCCCACTATCGCCATTCTGACCGCCGCCGCCAGCCTCGGCTGCTGGTTGAGCTATGTGCAAGGGCGCTGGCTGGGCAATACGCAAACGGTGAAAGGCTGGCTGGCGCATCTGCCGCACAAGTACCATCAGCGCGCCACCTGTATGTTTGATCGCCACGGCCTGCTGGCGCTGCTCGCGGGCCGCTTTCTGGCATTTGTCCGCACCCTGCTGCCAACCATGGCGGGGATTTCCGGCCTGCCGAACCGCCGCTTTCAGTTCTTCAACTGGCTGAGCGCCCTGCTGTGGGTTGGCGTGGTCACGGGTCTCGGCTATGCACTGAGCATGATCCCGTTTGTGAAGCGCCATGAAGATCAGGTCATGACCTGCCTGATGATCCTGCCGATTGCTCTGCTGCTGGCGGGCCTGCTCGGCACGCTGTTCGTGGTGATCAAAAAGAAATACTGCAGCGCCTGACGGCCACCTGCCGGGGGGCCTGCGCCCGCCCGGCTTGCCCTTCCCGATATTACATGCCCTGCATCGTGCGAATTCGTGCGGCATCTTCCCCGGGCGTCATACCGAAGTAGCGCTTAAACTCGCGGCTGAACTGCGAAGGACTTTCATACCCCACCCGCATCGCCGCCGCGCTGGCCTTCATGCCGTCATGGATCATCAGCATACGCGCCTTGTGCAAACGGTAGGTTTTCAGATACTGCAGCGGTGAAGTACTGGTCACCGATTTAAAATTATGGTGAAACGCCGAGACGCTCATATTCGCCTCTGCCGCCAGCCGATCGACGCTCAGGTTTTCGGTGTACTGGCTCTCGATGTGTTTCAGCACGCGACTTATCAAACTGAAATGGGTCTGTCGGCTGACCAACGCCAGCAGTGCGCCGCCGCAGGGGCCCGTCAGCACATAGTAGAGGATTTCACGGATAATCTGCTTGCCAAGAATGCGCGCGTCCAGCGGACGATCCATGACGTCGAGCAGCCGTTCGGCAGCGCATAAAATATCTTCGGAAAGCACTGCCGAATTTATTCCGCTGGAGGCGACGGCGGGCTGAAACAGCGGATCCTCGCCAATATCCATCAGCAGCTCCTGCAGTTGCAGGATATCGACGTTCAGACGCATCCCGGCGAGGGGCACCTCCGGGGTGGCAAAGGTTTCGCATTCGAAGGGCAGCGGCACGGTCAGCAGCAGATATTCATTTGTGTCGTAGCGAAAAGTCCGCTCATTGATATAACCAATTTTATGGCCGGAAAAGAGAAAAACGATCCCCGGCTGATACATCACCGGCGTCCGGGTACCCGGCTGCGTCCCATACAGCAGGCGGACGTCAGGCAGCAGCGAACTTAACAGTTCGTGCTTATCTTTCAGCTGGTTAATCTTCTCTGTCAATATCTGGCATATCTGTGCGTGTTGCATTGCCACCGCCTCTCCCGATGTTTCTTCACCCATACATTGTGCGCAGGCTGGCGAGAATTCTCCAGCCACATGGAGAAATAGGCAAGACATCGGCAGAAATGTGCATTGAGGGTCAACGGCGCCAGGACCACAATAACCGTCATCTGGCAGCGGTATCGTCCCTGTCGGCGGTTTTACTCTTTTGAGGACACTAGTAATGAATAATTTTGACCTGCATACCCCAACCCGCATTCTGTTTGGCAAAGGCGCGATTGAAAAGCTGCGTGAACAGATCCCGGCGGAGGCTCGCGTACTGATCACCTACGGCGGCGGCAGCGTGAAAAAAACGGGCGTCCTGGATCAGGTACTCACCGCCCTGAATGGCCTGGATGTCCTTGAATTTGGCGGCATCGAGCCGAACCCATCTTACGAAACTCTGATGAACGCCGTGAAGCTCGCCCGTGAAGAGAAGGTCACCTTCCTGCTGGCGGTCGGCGGCGGTTCAGTACTGGATGGCACCAAGTTCATCGCCGCGGCGGCCCATTACGACGCCGCTATCGATCCATGGGAAATTCTGGAAACTTACGGCAGTAAGATCGCCAGCGCCATTCCAATGGGTTCGGTTCTGACTCTGCCAGCGACCGGTTCTGAATCAAACAAAGGGGCGGTGATTTCGCGGAAAACCACCGGCGACAAACGCGCGTTTATGTCTTCGCACGTCCAGCCACAGTTCGCGATCCTCGACCCGGTTTACACCTACACTCTGCCACCGCGCCAGGTCGCCAACGGCGTGGTTGACGCCTTCGTCCATACCGTTGAACAGTACGTCACCTACCCGGTTGACGGCAAAATTCAGGACCGTTTCGCCGAAGGCATTCTGCTGACGCTGGTGGAAGATGGCCCGAAAGCGCTGCAGGAGCCAGAGAACTACGACGTGCGCGCTAATATTATGTGGGCGGCGACTCAGGCGCTGAACGGTCTTATCGGCGCTGGCGTACCGCAGGACTGGGCGACCCATATGCTCGGCCACGAACTGACGGCGATGCATGGTCTGGATCACGCCCAGACGCTGGCTATCGTGCTGCCGGCGCTGTGGAATGAGAAACGCGATACCAAGCGCGCGAAGCTGCTGCAGTATGCCGAGCGCGTATGGAATATCACCGAGGGCTCCGAAGAACAGCGTATCGATGCCGCTATTGCCGCAACCCGTAGTTTCTTCGAGCAGATGGGGGTGCCGACCCGCCTCTCCGATTACGGTCTCGACGGTAGCTCCATCCCGGCGCTGCTGGCGAAACTGGAAGAGCACGGCATGACCAAACTGGGCGAACATCAGGATATCACCCTGGACGTCAGCCGCCGTATTTACGAGGCTGCTCGCTAATTTAACCCCGCCTGATTCACCTCTCCTTACGTTAAACAAACGTCGGGGAGAGGTGTTTTTACTACCGTTTTTAGCTATTTCGTCCAGACTTAATGCTACCCCTCGGCGGATTCTGCCTCGCCGAGTTCATTAACAGGAGGAAGGCATGACACATCCAACCGTTATAAAACTACACGACGGCAACCTGATGCCGCAGCTGGGTCTCGGCGTGTGGAAAGCTGGCAACGAGGAAGTCGTCTCCGCCATTCATAAGGCGCTGGAAGTCGGTTATCGCTCTTTTGACACCGCCGCCGCGTACCAAAATGAGGCCGGCGTCGGCAACGCGCTGCACAGCGCAGGCGTCAATCGCGATGAGCTGTTCATCACCACCAAGCTGTGGAACGACGATCAAAAACGGCCGCACGAGGCGCTGAAAGAGAGCCTCAGCAAGCTGAAGCTCGACTATGTGGATCTCTACTTAATCCACTGGCCGGTGCCGGCGATCGGCCATTACGTCGAAGCCTGGCAGGCGCTGATCGAGCTGCAGCAGCAGGGGCTGGCGAAAAGCATCGGCGTGTGTAATTTCCAGGTCCCGCATCTGCAGAAGCTGATTGATGAAACCGGCGTCGCACCGGTGATCAACCAGATTGAGCTCCATCCGCTGCTGCAGCAGCGTCAACTGCATGCCTGGAACGCCACCCACAAGATCCAGACAGAATCCTGGAGCCCGCTGGCCCAGGGCGGTAAAGGGGTGTTCGATCAGAAAGTCATCCACCAGCTCGCCGATAAGTACGGCAAAACGCCGGCGCAAATCGTCATCCGCTGGCATCTTGATAGCGGTCTGGTGGTGATCCCGAAATCAGTGACGCCGTCGCGTATCGCGGAAAACTTTAACGTCTGGGATTTCCGTCTCGACAAAGACGAACTCAGCGAAATCGCGAAGCTGGACCAGGGCAAGCGTTTAGGGCCCGATCCGGATCAGTTTGGCGGCTAACATATAAAAAAGCCGGATAGCGCTGACGCCTATCCGGCTCTCCAACTGGCCCGGTCAGCAAAGCGCTACCGGGCACAACGTCAGGCTTAACGCCCGGCGACTTTACCGCGTTTGACCGGTTTTTTCGCCGTCGTTTCACCGTTAGAACGCTGATGTACAATCGGCGTGTGCTTGGTCAGCGCCGGACGGGTATGGCGGTTCTGGCGACGCGCTTCGCGCATCTCATCCAGCGTCGGGGCAGGCACCAGGCAGTCGCGGCGTGAGCCAATCAGGTGCTTTTTACCCATCGCCTCCAGCGCCTGACGGATCAGCGGCCAGTTTGCCGGATCGTGATAGCGCAGCAGCGCTTTATGCAGACGGCGCTGTTTATCGCCCTTCGGCACCACCACCTCTTCGCTCTTATAGCCAATCTTGCCCAGCGGGTTCTTGCCGGTGTAATACATGGTGGTCGAGTTCGCCAGCGGCGACGGATAGAAGTTCTGCACCTGGTCGAGACGGAAGCGATGTTTCTTCAGCCACAGCGCCAGGTTCACCATATCTTCATCGCGGGTTCCCGGATGGGCGGAGATAAAGTACGGGATCAGATACTGTTCTTTACCCGCCTGCTTCGAATAGGTATCAAACAGCTCTTTAAAGCGGTCGTAGCTGCCCATCCCCGGCTTCATCATCTTCGACAGCGGCCCCTCTTCGGTATGCTCCGGGGCGATCTTCAGATAGCCGCCGACGTGGTGGGTCGCCAGCTCTTTGATATAGCGCGGATCTTCGACGGCGATGTCATAGCGTACGCCAGAGGCAATGAGGATCTTCTTAATGCCCTTCAGCTCACGGGCGCGACGGTAAAGATTGATCGTCGGCTCATGGTTGGTATCCATGTGCGGGCAGATATCCGGGTAGACGCAGGAGAGACGGCGGCAGGTCTGCTCGGCGCGTGGCGATTTGCAGCGCAGCATATACATGTTGGCCGTTGGTCCGCCGAGATCGGAGATCACCCCGGTAAAGCCGGGCACCGTGTCGCGAATGGCTTCGATTTCATTAATGATCGAATCTTCTGAACGGCTCTGGATAATGCGCCCTTCGTGCTCGGTGATTGAGCAGAACGAACAGCCGCCGAAGCAGCCGCGCATGATGTTGATCGAGAAACGGATCATCTCATACGCCGGGATACGCGCGTCGCCGTAAGCAGGATGCGGCACACGCTTGTAAGGCAGCGCGAAGACGCTGTCCATCTCTTCAGTCGAGAGCGGGATTGCCGGCGGGTTGATCCAGATATAGCGTTCGCCATGCTTTTGCATCAGCGCCCGGGCGCAGCCGGGGTTGGTTTCATGGTGCAGAATACGCGAAGCGTGAGCGTACAGGACCTTATCGCCTTTCACCTTCTCGAAGGAAGGCAGCAGCACATAGGTCTTTTCCCACGGTTTGGGCCGCGGCGGCTGCACGGTGATGCTTTTGGCTTCCTGCTTATTCGGCGCAACCGGCTTGTTATCGGCACACGGCAGATCCTCACCGTACGGATGCGGGATCGGGTCAATTTTGCCAGGCGTATCCAGGCGGGTGGAATCGACGCCGCTCCAGCCCGGCAGCGCCTCTTTCACCATGATGGCGGTATTGCGCACATCGCGGATCTGGTCGATGGTTTCGCCCATCGCCAGGCGATGCGCGACTTCCACCAGCGGACGCTCGCCGTTGCCGAACATCAGCATATCGGCCTTGGAGTCCACCAGCACCGAGCGGCGCACGGTATCGGACCAGTAATCATAATGCGCGGTACGGCGCAGGCTGGCCTCGATGCCGCCGAGGATCACCGGCACGTCTTTCCACGCCTCTTTACAGCGCTGGGTGTAGACCAGGGTGGCGCGGTCCGGGCGTTTACCCGCCACGTTGCCGGCGGTGTAAGCATCGTCATGGCGCAGCTTACGGTCGGCGGTGTAGCGGTTGATCATCGAGTCCATATTGCCCGCGGTCACGCCGAAGAACAGGTTCGGCTTACCCAGGCGCATAAAGTCGTCTTTGCTGTTCCAGTCCGGTTGGGAAATGATCCCCACCCGGAACCCCTGCGCTTCCAGCATACGGCCGCAGATGGCCATCCCGAAGCTCGGGTGGTCGACGTAGGCGTCGCCGGTCACCAGAATAATGTCGCAGCTATCCCAGCCAAGTTGGTCCATCTCTTCACGCGACATCGGTAAAAATGGCGCAGGGCCAAAACAGGCAGCCCAGTATTGCGGCCAGGAAAAAAGGTCACGATCCGGTTGGATCAGGGATATTGCGCTCATATTGCTTCCGGGGGAAATGATAAAAAAATAACCAAAAGGGCGTGGATTATAAGCCGGAATGATAGTGGAAATGAAGGAGGATTTTCTCAAACCCTGACCGTGTTCCGGCCAGGGTTGAAGAGATTACGGCGCGGGATTCACCAGCATCTGGCCGATCGAGCCGCGGTCGGCAAGCTCCAGCGTCTGGCTCAGATACTGGAACGGGAAGTGCGGCCACGACGGCTGAGCATAGTAGACCAGCAGTTCAACCTGCCCGTCGACCCACACGGTGTCCTTCCAGCCGCGATCTTCCGGGAAGGGCGACGAGCCGTTGACGTTACGGATCTGGAACATCACCCCTTCAATATGGAACGACTGCGGGCGGTCGGCGCGCACCGTCCAGCGCTCCCAGGTCCCCTGTTGCGCCGTGATATCGATACGCTGCGGATCCCACAGCTGGCCGTTGATGCCCGGATCGTCGCCAAGGGTGATATCCCGGCTGCGGATCGGCGTGCCGGAGAGCAGTTCGGTCGGCAGCAGACGCACCGGCAGACTGTCGGTGACCAGCGGCAGCAGCCCGGTCGGCCGCAGGGTCAACACCAGCGTGGAGACCAGGATGCTTGACGGTTCAAAAAAGCCGCGGATACGGTCGACAATACTCGCCGCTTCACCGCAGGTAATGGACACTTCATCGCCGTTGGTCATATCGACCAGAATTTCACGCCGTTCCCCCGGCCCCAGCGACAGCTGCTTGAGCGAGACCGGCGCCGGCAGGAACCCCTGGTCGCCGGAAATCACATGCAGCAGTCGGCCATCGCTCATCTGCAGCTGATAGCGCCGGGAGTTGGAGGCGTTCAGCAGGCGCAGGCGCACCCAGCCGCGCGACACTTCGACATAGGGGCTCTGCACGCCGTTAACCAGCAGCGTATCGCCAACGAAGCCGCCGCTCCCCGGTTCGCTATATTCCGGCGTGCCGAAGTTATCCAGCCGCTTGTCCTGAATAATCACCGGGAAGTCATCAACGCCGTAGTGGTTAGGGATTGGCAGGTTCTTGCTGACCTCATCTTCCACCAGCCACATGCCGGCCAGGCCGTTGTATACCTGCTTCGCCATCCGGTTCGGCGTGTTGGCCTGATACCACAAGGTGGCAGCGCTCTGGCGGATAGGCAGCACCGGCGCCCAGTCGGCGTTCGGCGACATCATACGCGCCGCGCCGCCGATCAGCGGGCCAGGCACCTGCAGACCGCGGATGGTCATCGCGACATTCTCAGTCAGACGGTTGCTGTAGATAAGCTTGACGTCGTCCCCGCTCCAGACGCGGATCGTCGGCCCCATGTAGCGGCCATTGATCCCCCAGACGGGGGCGCGAGTGCCTGGCGTAAACGACCAGTGCGAACGCTGCAGCGTCAGAAACAGCGGCTGACCGCGACGCGATTCCAGCAGCGGCGGAACCGGCAGCGCAAGCTGCTGGCCGGCGGCATGGGCTTTCAGCGGCGCGGCGCCAGCGCACAGCGCTACGCCGGAAGCCTTAATAAACTGACGCCGACTGAGTGACATATTAACTCCATGACATACTGACAAATGAAAAAGGGAATTCGTTTCCCGCCAGCAATACGCGCGCGTTGGCGGCGTTTCCTGTCTTATGACTTTTTAGCCGCTTCGCGCGCGGCCACTTCGTTGTCCAGCTCAGCAATTTTGGCGGCCATCAGCTCGCGGCAATGCGTCGCCAGCGCGCGCACGTTGTCTTTACCGAACTGGCTGGTATCCACCGGCGGCAGCATCTCAACAATCACCAGACCGTTGTTCCAGCGGTTGAGCTTAATTTTGTTCGATGTGTTGGACACGCACACCGGAATAATCGGCACTCCGGCGGCGATCGCCGCGTGAAAGGCGCCGGTTTTAAAAGGCAGCAGGCCGCGGCCGCGACTGCGGGTCCCTTCCGGGAACATCCAGAACGAAATTTTACGCTTTTTAAAGGCATTCACCACTTCAGCAATGGTGCCATGCGCTTTGGTTCGGTTATTACGGTCAATCAGCAGGTTGCCCGTCAGCCAGTAGAGCTGGCCAAAGAACGGGATCCACAGCAGGCTTTTTTTACCTACGGTGACCGTCGGCGGCTGCACGATGTTCGACGCCGTCACCATATCATAGTTGTTCTGGTGGTTAGCGATGTAGATCGCGTTGCCATAGCTTTCCGCATCAGCAGGTTTGCGCAGTTCCACCTTCAGGCCAAATACCGGAGATAAGCGGCCAAACAGATGGCCGAAAGTGGCAACATGTTTTGGATTACGCGGGCTGAACAAGCAGTACAGACAGCCAAGTATGCACACCACGATGCAATAAATGACCACGAAAATTACTCGAAAAATGAATAGCATAGCTACCTCTAAAACCCAAACCGCTTAGAATTATTCGCTGCTGACAGAAGGCAGGCTCATCAGTTCTGCGCAGGCCGGGACCGTTCTTCCTGGGTCCCTGGTGATGGACATTGTTAATCGCAACGCCTGAATAAACAACGATTTTGCGGCATTTTTTCGCCTCCTCCCGTCAAAGACGGGAGGAGTGGCGTTTACTCTTCACTATCGCCTGCCGCGGCGCGGCGCGGCGAGTCGATTTCAACACGGTCGATCTTCTGCAGCCCGCGCATCAGCGAACCGCGGCGACCACGCTCGCCGGTGACTTTTTGCAGCTCTTCCGGACGCAGTTTGATTTTCCGTTTGCCAACATGGATGGTGAGCGTGCTCTGCGGTGGCAGGATAAACAGATGCGCCAGGCCATCCTGCCCGGCGGCGGCTTCCGCCGCAGGAATGCTGATAATTTTGTTGCCCTTGCCTTTCGACAGCTGCGGTAGATCGCTCACCGGGAACATCAGCATCCGTCCGGCTGCCGTGATGGCCAGCAGCATATCGGACTCGTCCTCAATCACCAGCGGCGGCATCACGTGCGCGTTGTCAGGCAGGGTGATCAGCGCTTTACCGGCACGGTTGCGCGCCACCAGATCGTTGAAGGTGCAGACAAAACCGTAGCCCGCGTCGGAAGCCATCAGCAGCTTACGATCGTCGCTTTCCATCAGCATATGTTCCACGGTCGCCCCCGGCGGCAGAGTCAGCTTACCGGTAAGCGGCTCGCCCTGGCCACGCGCGGAAGGCAGGGTAATCGGATCGATGGCATAGCTGCGCCCGGTGGTATCGATAAACACCACCGGCTGGTTGCTCTTGCCTTTCGCCGAGGCCTTCCAGCTGTCGCCCGCTTTATAGCTCAAGCCCTGAGCGTCGATGTCGTGCCCTTTGGCGCTCCGCACCCAGCCCATCTGCGACAGAACGATAGTCACTGGCTCAGACGGCTGCATATCATGCTCGCTCATCGCTTTCGCTTCTTCACGTTCGTGAAGCGGCGAGCGGCGTTCGTCACCGAAAGCATCGGCATCAGCCTGCAGCTCTTTTTTCAGCAGGTTGTTCATTTTACGCTCAGAAGCCAGAATCGCCTGCAGCTGGTCGCGCTCTTTTTCCAGCTCGTCCTGCTCGCCGCGGATCTTCATCTCTTCCAGTTTGGCGAGGTGGCGCAGTTTTAATTCCAGAATCGCTTCCGCCTGGGTTTCGCTGATGCCAAAGCGCGACATCAGGGCTGGCTTCGGTTCATCTTCGGTGCGGATGATCTCGATCACTTCATCGATATTGAGAAACGCCACCAGCAAACCTTCAAGGATATGCAGGCGCTTAAGCACTTTCTCTAACCGATGGTTCAGACGGCGACGCACGGTATCGCGACGGAACACCAGCCACTCGCTGAGGATCTCCAGCAGGTTTTTCACCGCCGGGCGTCCGTCGAGGCCGATCATATTGAGGTTGATGCGGTAGCTTTTTTCCAGATCGGTAGTAGCAAACAGGTGGTTCATCACCTGTTCCATATCCACCCGGTTGGAGCGCGGGACGATCACCAGACGGGTCGGGTTTTCGTGGTCCGATTCGTCGCGCAGATCGTCAACCATCGGCAGCTTTTTATTGCGCATCTGCGCCGCAATCTGCTCCAGCACTTTGGCGCCGGAAACCTGGTGCGGCAGCGCGCTAATCACCACCGCGCCGTCCTCTTTGCTCCACACCGCGCGCATGCGCACTGAGCCGCGTCCGTTCTGGTAGATTTTGCGAATTTCCGCCCGCGAGGTGATGATCTCCGCCTCGGTCGGGAAATCCGGCCCCTGCACGATATCCAGCAGTTCGTCGAGAGTCGTTTTCGGCTGCTCAATCAGGGTAATAGCCGCTTTGGCCACTTCACGCAGGTTGTGCGGCGGAATATCAGTGGCCATACCCACCGCGATGCCGGTGGTGCCATTAAGCAGGATGTTCGGTAGACGCGCAGGCAGCATTTTCGGCTCCTGCAGCGTCCCGTCAAAGTTTGGTACCCAGTCGACCGTTCCCTGTCCCAGCTCGCTGAGCAGCAGTTCAGCATACTTCGACAGGCGGGACTCGGTGTAACGCATGGCGGCGAAGGATTTCGGATCGTCCGGCGCACCCCAGTTTCCCTGCCCGTCTACCAGCGGGTAACGGTAAGAGAACGGCTGCGCCATCAGCACCATCGCTTCATAGCAGGCGCTGTCGCCGTGCGGGTGATATTTACCCAACACGTCGCCGACGGTGCGGGCGGACTTTTTGAATTTCGCGCTGGCGTTCAGCCCCAGCTCGGACATCGCGTAGACGATGCGACGCTGGACCGGTTTTAAGCCATCGCCAATAAACGGTAATGCCCTGTCCATGATCACGTACATGGAGTAGTTCAGGTAAGCATTTTCCGTAAATTCATGCAGCGCAAGGCGCTCTGCCATATCGCTCATTAATCGTGGATCCTCAATCTGGGTACCGACCGTTCGGACGGCAAAACTACCCGCGATAATACCCGATCTCACGCCCTGAGTCACAGGCCGTGAGATCGGTTGAGGATTCCGTCACGCTTAATCAGGCCAGCGGCAGATAAATATCGGTTTGCAGTTCATGCTCAGCCACCTCATGGACAAAATTGAGGTAACGGAAGTACACCGGAAAATCCCGTAACGTCTCGCCTGACGCGGGTAACCAGTCGCGATAGAGAAACCAAACGCTGTTCGCCAGCGTGTCCAGCGAGCCGTGATGGCGCACGACGGCGCAGCGTCCGCCGGGGATTTCGCCGTTAATCACGCCAAAGGCGTTTTCACCGACCGGCCCAGCGACCGTACCGCAGATATCAAAACAAAATGCCTCCTGCGGGGTGGTCTGCGGATCGCCCCAGGCGATACCCCAGGTATCGCTGGTGGCGACGGGCGATAATCCGCTCGTCTTACGCCAGGCGATAAAACGCGCGGCGGTGGTGTTGACAAGGTCCGGGCTGCCGCGATGTTGCAATACGGCTATCCGGGTGGTGGGGAAGGAAATGATGTTGACGTCCATCGACGTTTGCTCCTGTAGCGTATGTTTCGGTACGCGTCGATGCCACTCGGCCCAGTCCGGTTGCTGACGGAATTGGGTCGGGCTTTGGTCAAACGCGGTACGGAAGGCACGACTGAACGACTCCGCATTCTGAAATCCGGCATCAAGGGCAATATCGATGACTTTATCGCGGGGGTTGAACGCCAGGCGCCAACAGGCGCGTCGCAGACGCAACCACTGAATATACCGGTACAATGGAATGCCGGTATAAGCGCTAAATTGCCGGTGAAAATGGTAAGGCGAACTGTGCGCTATCGCGCTCAGCGTCTCCAGCGACAGCGGCTCATCAAGATGGCGCGCAATGTACCTACAGACACGCTGGAAGCGCCCGACATACGCCGGGCTGGCCTTAATATCGTTCATCGTCTCCTCCTCGCGACATACTCTGACAGAGCGAGGATCGCGATGCCTGACCGATCTTGCGCTTATCTGACGAAGCCTTATGGCGCGATTTTACGGATCTGTTTAACGTCGATTTCTACTGAGTTCCAGTCCTTATCGACTTCCCCCTGAATTTCTACTGTGTCCTGCGGGCCGACGGTCACGCCGTTCCAGCGCTTGTGGTCGATATCGACATTGATCACCCCGGAAGCATCCTGGAATTTATACAGATCGTCAGAAATGCGCTCGGTTATCTTGCCGCGCAGGGTCACCCAGGTATCGTCCCGCAGCGATTTGGCATTGGCGACGGTGGTCACCGCGCCGCTCGGGCCGGTGAATCCGCCAGCCTGCGCGGTGGAACTGACCTGCGTGGTCGAAGAAGGACCGGTAAACCCGCCCTGTTCGGCAGCCAGCACCGGCATGGAAACCAGGGCAACGATCGCGGTCATCGCAGCAATTTTCTTCATGATGTGTTCTCCCTTCGTGTTGATATGGCTCCTATTACGCCCGACAAAACTTAACGACTTCTTAAGCGGAAAAAAGAAATTTTAATGCTGTACATCACCCGCTTCAACGCGGTTTACTGCGCAAAGAAACAGGATCGTCGGAGGGAAACATGCGCATATTACTGGTGGAAGATGACAAGCTGATCGGCGACGGCATCAAAGCCGGGCTGAGCAAAATGGGCTTCAGCATTGACTGGTTTACCGCCGGGCTGGAGGGCAAAAATGCCTTATATAGCGCCCCCTACGACGCCGCAATCCTGGATCTCACCCTCCCCGGCATCGATGGCCTCGATATTCTGCGCGAATGGCGGGACAAGGGCCGCCATGAGCCAGTGCTGATCCTTACCGCCCGCGATGCGCTCAGCCAGCGAGTGGAGGGGCTACGGCTCGGCGCCGATGACTATCTGTGCAAGCCTTTCGCCCTGATTGAAGTGGCGGCGCGCCTCGAAGCGTTGATCCGTCGCGCGCACGGCCAGAGCAGCAGCGAGCTGCGCCACGGCAAGGTGAGCCTCGACCCGAACCGCTTAACCGCCAGCCTCGACGGCGAGAGCCTGGTGCTAAAGCCGAAAGAGTTCGCCCTGCTGGAACTGCTGCTGCGTAACGCTGGTCGCGTACTGCCGCGCAAGCTTATCGAAGAAAAGCTCTACACCTGGGACGACGAGGTCTCCAGCAACGCCGTGGAAGTTCACGTCCATCATCTGCGCCGCAAACTCGGTAGCGGATTTATCCGCACTGTCCACGGCATAGGCTATACCCTGGGTGACGCATGAAACGACTTGCCCGCCTGAGCCTGCGCGTCCGTCTGACGCTGCTGTTTGCTGTGCTGACCGCGGCCGCCTGGGGCGTCGCCAGCGTGATCGCCTGGCAGCAAACCAGCAAAAAGCTGGATAAGCTGTTCGATACCCAGCAGTTGCTGTTCGCCCGCCGCCTGAGCGCCATGCATTTCGATGAACTCCGCGCCCCGCCCGAATCGCTCGGTGAAAAGAAAAAGGTGCGGCATGGACACATCGACGACGACGCGCTGGCGTTCGCCATCTTCACCCGCGACGGCACCATGGTGCTCAACGACGGCGAGAACGGGGAGGATATCCAGTGGAACTCGCAGCGCGAGGGGTTCAGCAATGGCTACCTGCGCGGCGATGATGACGAATGGCGCTTCCTGTGGCTAACCACCGACGACGGTCGCCATCGCATCGTCGTCGGTCAGGAGTGGGATTATCGGCGCGAAATGGCGATGGATATCGTGACCTCGCAGCTCACCCCGTGGATGATCGCCCTGCCGCTGATGTTCGTGCTGCTTATCGTGCTGTTAAGCCGCGAACTGGCGCCGTTGAAAAAGCTGGCGCGCACGCTGCGCCTGCGCGCGCCGGACTCAGCGGAATCGCTCAGCGTGGAGAAGATCCCCTCCGAAGTCCGCCCGCTGGTCGAGGCTCTGAATCAGTTGTTCCAGCGCACCCATAACGCCATGCTGCGCGAACGTCGGTTTACCTCTGATGCCGCCCATGAACTGCGCAGCCCGCTGGCGGCACTGAAGGTACAGACCGACGTCGCCCAGCTCTCTATGGACGATGCAGAAGGACGTGAGAAAGCGCTGGCCCAGCTCCACCAGGGGATCGATCGCGCCACCCGGCTGGTCGATCAACTGCTGACGCTGTCGCGGCTGGACTCACTCGCCCAACTGGACGACGTGCAGCCGGTCGCCATCGACGACCTGCTGCAGTCGGCGGTGATGGAGATGTATCACCATGCGCAGCAGTCCGCCATTGAACTACGCCTACACCTGAATGCCAGTCATATCGTTCACACCGGCCAGCCGCTGCTGCTCAGCCTGCTGGTGCGCAACCTGCTGGATAATGCCGTACGCTATAGCCCGCGCGGCAGCCAGGTTGATATCACCCTCAACGGCCGCGAGTTTCGGGTGCGTGATAACGGCCCAGGCATTAGCCCGCAGGCGCTGGCGCGCATCGGCGAGCGTTTTTATCGCCCGCCGGGGCAGGACGCGCCGGGCAGCGGCCTGGGCCTGTCTATCGTCCGGCGCATCGCCTCGCTGCACGGCATGCAGGTTGATTTCGCCAACGCGCGCGACGGCGGCTTCGAAGCCCGCGTGTACTGGTAGCGAGATTATTGCTCATTTGGCAAAAGACTTTGCACATTTTGCTCATTTTACTGCCCCGCTTCGCGGGGTAAGATCATCGGCAAATTTTCAAGATTGAGGACAAATGATGAGCAACATCCTGATTATCAATGGCGCAAAAAAGTTCGCGCACTCGAATGGCCAGCTGAACGACACCCTGACCGAGGTCGCGGAGAGTTATCTGCGCGACGCCGGGCACGATGTTAAAAGCGTTCGCGCCGAAAGCGAGTACGACGTAAAAGCAGAAGTGCAGAATTTCCTCTGGGCCGATGTGGTGATCTGGCAGATGCCGGGCTGGTGGATGGGCGCCCCGTGGACGGTGAAGAAATATATGGATGATGTCTTTACCGAAGGCCACGGCTCGCTGTACGCCAGCGACGGTCGTACCCGCTCCGACGCCAGCAAAAAATATGGCTCCGGCGGCCTGGTGCAGGGGAAAAAATATATGCTCTCCCTGACCTGGAACGCGCCGATGGAAGCCTTCACCGACGAAGACCAGTTCTTCCACGGCGTCGGCGTTGACGGCGTTTACCTGCCGTTCCATAAGGCTAACCAGTTCCTGGGAATGGAAGCGCTGCCGACCTTTATCGCCAACGACGTGATTAAAATGCCTGATGTCCCACGGTATATCGCAGAATATCGCAAGCATCTGGCGGAAATTTTTGGTTAACTACAGGTCTACGCTCTACATATTTCGAGTTATTCGAACCTGGAGTATGACGAGATACACACAGAAGGAGTTGAGTTAACCATGTTAACAGTGATTGCAGAAATCCGTACCCGCCCGGGCCAGCACCACCGTCAGGCGGTTCTCGATCAGTTCGCGAAAATCATTCCGACCGTTTTGCAGGAGGCCGGCTGCCACGGCTACGCGCCGATGGTAGATCATGCCGCCGGCGTCAGCTTCCAGACCACGGCCCCCGACTCTATCGTCATGGTGGAGCAGTGGGAAAGCGTCGCGCATCTTGAAGCGCACCTGCAAACGCCGCACATGAAAGCCTGGTCGGAAGCGGTCAAAGGCGATGTGCTGGAGACCACCATCCGTATCCTGCAGCCTGGCGTCTAAGCCCGCCGACGCAGTCGTGAAATGAAAAAGGGAGCCTGAGGCTCCCTTTTACGTCAGGCGCAGCGTACAGACTTACACTTCCAGATCCGCCATATCGCCCTTCTCCTGCAGCCAGTTGCGACGGTCTTCGGAACGCTTCTTGGCCAGCAGCATGTCCATCATCGCCGTGGTCTGCTGCTCATCCTCATCGCTGATCACCAGTTGCACCAGCCGGCGGGTATTCGGATCAAGCGTGGTTTCCCGCAGCTGCATTGGGTTCATCTCACCCAGACCTTTAAAGCGCTGGACGTTTGGCTTGCCCTTCTTACGCTTCAGCTGCTCCAGCACGCCGGTTTTTTCTTCTTCCGTCAGCGCGTAGTAGACCTCTTTACCGAGATCGATACGGTACAGCGGCGGCAGCGCGACGTAGACGTGCCCCTCTTTCACCAGGGTACGGAAATGTCTCACAAACAGCGCGCACAGCAGGGTGGCAATGTGCAGGCCATCGGAATCGGCATCCGCCAGAATACAAATTTTGCCGTAGCGCAGCTGGCTTAAATCATCGCTATCCGGGTCAATACCAATCGCCACCGAAATGTCGTGCACTTCTTGCGAAGCTAACACTTCATCGGACGAGACTTCCCAGGTATTCAGGATCTTGCCTTTCAGCGGCATGATCGCCTGATATTCGCGATCGCGCGCCTGCTTGGCAGAACCGCCCGCCGAGTCCCCTTCGACGAGGAACAGCTCGGTGCGGTTCAGGTCCTGGGCGGTGCAGTCTGCCAGCTTACCCGGCAATGCCGGACCGCTGGTCAGCTTTTTACGCACCACTTTCTTGGCGGCGCGCAGACGACGCTGGGCGCTGGAGATAGCCATCTCCGCCAGCAGTTCGGCAGCCTGTACGTTCTGGTTCAGCCACAGACTGAAGGCATCTTTCACCACGCCGGAGACGAACGCCGCGCACTGGCGCGACGACAGACGCTCTTTGGTTTGCCCGGCGAACTGCGGATCCTGCATTTTCACCGACAGCACGTAGGCGCAGCGATCCCAGATATCTTCCGCTGACAGCTTCACGCCGCGCGGCAGGATATTACGGTATTCGCAGAACTCGCGCATCGCATCCAGCAGTCCCTGACGCAGACCGTTAACGTGCGTCCCGCCCTGCATGGTCGGGATCAGGTTGACGTAGCTTTCGGTCAGCAATTCGCCGCCTTCCGGCAGCCACAGCAGCGCCCAGTCCACGGCTTCCGTCTCGCCGGAGAAGGTGCCGACGAACGGTTTTTCCGGCAGCAG
The DNA here is from genome assembly GCF_001807705.1 of Klebsiella sp. HMSC25G12. NCBI lineage: Bacteria > Pseudomonadati > Pseudomonadota > Gammaproteobacteria > Enterobacterales > Enterobacteriaceae > Klebsiella > Klebsiella sp. HMSC25G12. The sequence goes on from NZ_KV789805.1 coordinate 32,221, forward strand.
CGGCAGGCCGTTTACGGCTTCGCACAGGTAGTCGTTAAGGCCATCGGCATAGCACCAGCGCTGCTCGCTGTCGTTGACCTGATCGCGAAACACGATTTCCACGCCGGGACACAGCACCGCTTTCGCTTTTAACAGATGGGTCAAACGCGAAACGGAGAAACGCGGGCTGTCGAAGAAGCTTTCGTCCGGCCAGAAATGGACGCTGGTCCCGGTATTGCGTTTGCCACAGGTACCGGTGACGTGCAGATCTTCTACTTTTTCACCGTTTTCAAAGGCGATGCTGTAGACCTGACCGTCGCGACGAACCGTTACCTCTACGCGTTTTGACAGGGCGTTGACCACCGAGATCCCCACCCCGTGCAGGCCGCCGGAAAACTGGTAGTTTTTGTTGGAAAACTTACCGCCCGCGTGCAGTCGGCAGAGGATCAGCTCAACCGCCGGCACCCCTTCTTCCGGGTGAATGTCGACCGGCATGCCGCGCCCGTCGTCAATGACTTCCAGGGACTGGTCGGCATGAAGGATAACTTCCACGCGTTTGGCGTGGCCTGCCAGCGCTTCATCGACACTGTTATCAATAACTTCCTGACCAAGATGGTTAGGACGGGTGGTGTCGGTATACATGCCCGGACGGCGGCGCACCGGCTCTAGCCCGGTGAGTACCTCAATGGCATCAGCGTTATATGAAGATTGCGTCATGGTGTGTATTCGTAGGTCGTTCAGGGCCGTTTAGCACAGGCCGAGAAATTCGATAATCTGAGTGAAATGATCGTCAAAGCCGACAAATGCGTGATTACCGCCCTCCTCCACCGTTTGCCGGCAGGAGGCGTAGTAATGAACGGCCTGGCGGTAATCAAGCACTTCATCCCCGGTCTGCTGCAGCAGCCAGAGTAAATCCGGCGCTTCAAGCGGGTCGATTTGCATGACCTTGAGATCGTAAATATGGCGAGACTCTAGCACATATTGCTGCCCGGTGTATGGATTCTCATTGTGGCCGAGAAAATTGTTCAGCAGTTCAAACGGGCGCACCGCCGGGTTGACGACCACCGCCGGCACCATAAAGCACTGCGACAGCCAGGTCGCGTAGTAGCCGCCCAGCGACGACCCCACAACCCCGAGTGGCTCGCCGCCATGCTCCAGCACAATGGATTCCAGCAGCTCTGCCGTTTCAGCCGGATAAGGCGGCAGCTCCGGTACCACCATGGTGATGTCGGGGTGCTGCTGCGACAGCCAGGTCTTTAACGCCATCGCCTTCGCCGAGCGCGGGGAACTGTTAAAGCCGTGCAGATAAAGAAGCGTCGCCATCAGTAGCCTTCTGAAGCAATATCCGGGTGGAACTCGGCGCCTTCCAGGCGGCACACTTCGGTGGTCAGCGTCCCGTCAGGATGCAGCTCCAGCCAGCGCCAGCCGGGTGAGACGGTATCCAGAGTGAAATTGGCGCAGTGTGGTTTGAACTGGACGCAGGTCGACGGCGTCGCCATCATACGCCGGCCATTCCAGTCCAGATCCAGTTCCTGATGAATATGGCCGCACAGCAGATGTCTCACCCGCGGCCAGGCGCTCAGCGCGCGGTCCAGCGCGCCAGCGTTGCGCAGGCTGTGTTGGTCCAGCCAGCTACAGCCAGCAGGCAGCGGATGGTGGTGCAGCAGGAGTAAGGTATAACGCTCCGGCGCTTCTGCCAGCTTGTGTTCGAGCCACTCCAGCTGGAAGTCGCTCAGCTCGCCATGGGGAACGCCAAACACCTGGCTGTCCAGCAGCAGGATCTGCCAGTGGTCGCCGAGAAACACGCGCTTGGCGGGTGAAATGCCTGACGCCTGCAGCGTACTGTACATCGCCGGCTGGAAATCATGGTTACCCGGTAGCCAGACGCAGGGTGCAGCAAAACTCGCGATACCCTCAGCAAAATGCTGATAGGCCGCGGAGGAGTGGTCCTGCGCCAGATCGCCTGTTGCGACAATCAGATCGCATGGACGCTGTGAGGCATGAATAGCCGACAGTACGGCCTGATAACTTTCCCAGGTATTAATGCCTAACAACGTTTCATGTTTTTCAGCAAACAGGTGAGTATCAGTAATTTGTAAGATCCTGACTCTGGCCTCACCAGCCAGAGGTAGGTTTAACAGGCTTTCCAAATGGTGTCCTTAGGTTTAACGACGCTAACAAACCGGAATCGCCATCGCTCCATGTGCTAAACAGTAACGCAGCCAGTCGGCCAGAAACTGGTTAATTTGATGCTTTTCGTCGCGTTGATGCAACTTTTTATTAGGATAATCATACCGCGCTTTGAAGCGAAAGATCTGCTGACTCGAACACACTTCGGCCACCATGGCGTCATGGTAGAGGCGAACGGTCATCGACGGCAGGCTCCAGTAGCTTACCGCAGGCAGAGTCTGTTCTATCGCCACCAGAGTAGTGTAGCGGGTCGATTCAACTATCGTTAACCGATACTGCGCGCTTCCCACCTGATAACTTACCTTCTCACCCGCTGCATCCGTTCGCGGCAACAGGCGGCGCAACTGCGCGAAGTTGGTCTCGCACAGGCGCATCATCTCAGGGAAGTCAGGTGTATAACGCTTCATTTTGTCCACTCGTTTCGTAAATTGTGATAATGCAATTGCAGCCATTGCAAGGCGATGACAGAGGCTGCGTTATCGATTTTCCCCTCTTCTACCCACTGGTAAGCCTGTTCCCGGCTCACCACATGCACCCGAATATCCTCGTTTTCCTCGGCCAGGCCGTGAATGCCTTTTGCCGTGGATGCATCAACTTCTCCCACCAGGATCGATAACCGTTCGCTGGTGCCGCCAGGACTGGCCAGATAGCTTAATATTGGTTTCGTCCGCCCGACTTCAAGTCCGGCCTCCTCCAGCGCTTCCCGACGGGCAACGTCTTCCACCGTTTCCCCCGCTTCGATCATGCCGGCGACCATTTCGAGCAGCCACGGGCTCTCGCTGGTATCATAGGCGGCAATACGGATTTGTTCGACGAGCACCACTTCGTCCCGCACCGGGTCAAAGGGTAGCAAGACGGCGGCATGCCCGCGCTCAAAAATTTCACGGGTGACTTCGCCGCTCATGCCGCCGTTAAACAGGCGGTGGCGAAAACGGTATAAATCGAGCGAAAAAAAACCACGATACAGCGTTTCGCGTGCAATAATTTCTACATCATTTTTGAAGAAGGTAATTCCCTGCTGAATGGGTTTGCTCATTGTCATGTCCTGCTAATCCGAAATTAGGGATTTCCAGACCGTTTGGCTACCGTTTTACGGTCCGTATGTTAGATTGGTGCAAATTACCGCCGGATGGCACGTAACGCCAACTTTTTACGGCGGCAGAATCGATACAATCAGCGGAATTTTTCTTAGAATTAGACCAGCGCTAAATGCTTCACAACAAGGAATGCAAATGAAGAAATTGCTCCCCATTCTTATCGGCCTGAGCCTGACCGGGTTCAGCGCCATGAGCCAGGCGGAAAACCTGCTTCAGGTTTACCAGCAGGCGCGCATCAGCAACCCCGATCTGCGTAAATCGGCAGCCGATCGTGACGCCGCGTTCGAAAAGATCAATGAAGCGCGCAGTCCATTACTGCCTCAGCTTGGGCTGGGAGCGGATTATACCTATAACAATGGCTATCGCGACAGCAACGGCATCAATTCAAACGTCACCAGCGGCTCGCTGCAGTTAACGCAGGTTCTGTTTGATATGTCGAAATGGCGCGCCCTGACGCTACAGGAAAAAACGGCAGGCATTCAGGATGTCACGTATCAGACCGATCAGCAAACGCTGATTCTGAATACCGCGACGGCCTATTTTAAAGTGCTGGCCGCCATCGACACGCTCTCCTATACCGAAGCGCAGAAACAGGCTATTTACCGCCAGTTGGATCAAACCACTCAGCGCTTTAACGTAGGCCTGGTGGCGATCACTGACGTGCAGAACGCCCGTTCACAATACGACGCCGTGCTGGCGAACGAAGTCACCGCGCGTAACGATCTCGACAACGCCGTCGAAGAACTGCGCCAGGTCACCGGTAACTACTATCCGGAGCTGGCCTCGCTGAATGTGAATGGCTTCAAAACCAACAAGCCGCAGGCGGTCAACGCCCTGCTGAAGGAAGCGGAGAACCGCAACCTGTCGCTGCTGCAGGCGCGTCTGAACCAGGACCTGGCTCGCGAGCAGATTCGCCAGGCGCAGGACGGGCATTTGCCGACGCTCAGCCTATCCGCGTCGAGTGGGGTATCGAATACTAGCTACAGTGGTTCAAAAACCCATAATAATCCTCAGCAATACCAGGATAACGATGCCGGGCAGAACCAAATCGGCCTGAACTTCTCTCTGCCACTGTATCAGGGCGGCGCGGTGACCTCGCAGGTCAAACAGGCGCAATACAACTTCGTTGGCGCCAGCGAGCAGCTGGAAAGCGCCCACCGCAGCGTCGTGCAGACTGTGCGTTCGTCGTTTAACAACGTGAACGCCTCCATCAGCAGCATCAACGCCTACAAACAGGCGGTGGTCTCTGCGCAAAGCTCCCTGGATGCGATGGAAGCAGGCTACTCGGTGGGTACGCGTACCATCGTTGACGTCCTCGACGCCACCACCACGCTGTATAACGCCAAGCAGCAGCTCTCCAATGCGCGCTATAACTACCTGATCAACGAGCTGAACATTAAGTCGGCGTTAGGTACCCTGAACGAGCAGGATCTGGTCGCCCTGAACAACACGCTGGGCAAACCGATCCCCACCTCCGCAGACAGCGTCGCTCCGGAAAATCCACAGCAGGATGCCACCGCCGATGGCTACGGCAACACTACCGCAGCGGTGAAACCGGCGTCCGCACGGACCACCCAGAGCAGCGGCAGCAATCCGTTCCGTCAGTAATACCCATACTGTGACGCGCATCGCCTGTCCGTCGGACAGGCGATGCGTTAAACGTAAGGCAACGTAAAGATCCCCCGCTTAGCGCCCCTCTTCGCTTCATTTTCCACCACTCATCCTCTATCCTGAGCGTTAACACACGCCATACCACTGGGTCCTGGAAGACAAATATGAAACGGACAAAAAAAATTAATCATTCGTCGTTCCGCAAAAGCTGGAGCGCACGCCATCTGACGCCGGTCGCGCTGGCCGTCACCGCGGTCTTTATGCTTGCCGGTTGTGAAAAAAGCGATGAAACGGTGTCGCTATACCAGAACGCCGATGACTGCTCCGCCGCCAATCCGGGCAAAGCAGCCGAGTGCACCACGGCTTACACCAACGCGGTAAAAGAGGCAGAACGTACCGCGCCGAAATATGCCACCCGGGAAGACTGCGTCGCCGAGTTTGGCGAAGGCCAGTGCCAGCAGACGCCAGCCCAGGCGGGCGTCGCCCCGGAAAACCAGGCGCAGGCGCAAAGCAGCGGCAGCTTCTGGATGCCGCTGATGGCCGGCTATATGATGGGCCGCCTGATGGGCGGCGGCATGGCGCAACAGCAGCCGCTGTTCAGCTCGAAAAACCCGGCCAGCCCGGCCTATGGTCAATACACCGATGCGAGCGGCAAAAGCTATGGCGCCGCCCAGCCGGGTCGCACCATGAACGTGCCGAAAACCGCGATGGCGCCGAAGCCAGCAACTACCACCACCGTTACCCGCGGTGGTTTTGGCGAGTCGGTGGCGAAGCAGTCGACTATGCAGCGTAGCGCCGCAGGCTCAACGTCCTCTTCTCGCTCGATGGGCGGCTAACTCACATGGAAAGAGTCAGTATTACCGAGCGCCCGGACTGGCGCGAGAAAGCGACCGAGTACGGTTTCAACTTCCACACCATGTACGGCGAGCCCTACTGGAGCGAAGAGGCTTATTACAAGCTGACCCTCGCGCAGGTGGAAAAACTGGAGGAAGTCACCGCCGAGCTGCATCAAATGTGCCTCCAGGTGGTGGAGAAAGTGATCGCCAGCGATGAGCTGATGACTAAATTCCGCATCCCTAAACACACCTGGGGCTTTGTGCGCCAGTCGTGGAAAACCAACCAGCCGTCGCTCTACTCGCGTCTCGACCTGGCCTGGGATGGCGTCGGCGAACCGAAGCTGCTGGAGAACAATGCCGACACCCCGACCTCGCTGTATGAAGCGGCCTTCTTCCAGTGGATCTGGCTGGAAGACCAGCTCAACGTCGGCAAGCTGCCGGCGGGCAGCGACCAGTTCAATAGTTTGCAGGAAAAGCTCATCGATCGCTTCGGCGAGCTGCGCGAGCAGTTTGGCTTCCAGCTGCTGCATATGGCCTGCTGCCGCGATACCGTTGAAGATCGCGGCACTGTGCAGTATCTGCAGGACTGCGCCGCGGAAGCAGGCCTGGCGACGGAATTCCTCTATATCGAAGATATCGGTCTGGGCGAAAAAGGTCAGTTTACCGATCTGCAGGATCAGGTGATTGGTAACCTGTTCAAGCTCTATCCGTGGGAGTTTATGCTGCGGGAGATGTTCTCCACCAAGCTGGAAGACGCCGGCGTGCGCTGGCTGGAGCCCGCGTGGAAAAGCATTATCTCCAACAAAGCGTTGCTGCCGATGCTGTGGGAAATGTTCCCCAATCACCCGAATCTGCTGGCGGCCTACTTCAGCGAAGATGCCCACCCGGAGATGGAGAAGTACGTCATTAAGCCGATCTTCTCTCGTGAAGGGGCCAACGTCTCCATTGTTGAGCAGGGCAAGGTCGTGGAGTCGGTGGAAGGTCCGTACGGGGAAGAAGGAACCATCGTGCAGGAGTTTTACCCCCTGCCGAAGTTTGGTGACAGCTACACGCTGATTGGCAGCTGGCTCATCAACGATCAGCCCGCCGGGATCGGCATTCGCGAAGATCGGGCGCTGATCACTCAGGATCTGTCGCGCTTCTATCCGCACATTTTCGTCGAATAATGTCGCGCTCCGGCGACGATATCGCCGGAGCACACTATCATCAGGCGCCAACCACCACCGACAGCATACTCAGCGAGCCCATCTCGATGCCATCGACCGGGATCGTAATCGCTTCAACACCATCCCACGCCCCCAGGATATATAGCAGCGGCAGGAAATGCTCCGCCGTTGGGTTGGAGAGCGAGCCTCCTTCGTGTGCCAGGTAGTTAACCAGCGGGTGCTGCTCGTCCGGCCCCTGCCATTGCAGATTCGCCTTCACGTAGTTATTGAAGGACTCTGCCCATGGGTATGGCGTGTTCTCGCCGTGCCAGCGGGCGGTGCGCAGGTTATGCACCACGTTGCCGCTGGCCACCAGCATAATGCCTTCATCACGCAGCGAGGCCAGTTTCCGCCCCATTTCGAGATGCCAGGCCGGCGGTTTGGTGCTGTCGATGCTCAACTGAACCATCGGGATATCCGCCTGCGGATACATTTTAATCAGCACGCCCCACGAGCCATGGTCAAATCCCCAGGCTTCTTTGTCGAGAGTGACCGGCACAGGCGAGAGCAGCTCCACCAGTCGTTGCGCCAGCGCCGGAGAGCCCGGCGCCGGATAATGGGTGTCATACAGCGCCTGTGGGAAACCGCCGAAGTCGTGAATGGTCTTCGGGGCCTCCATCGCCGTCACGCCCGTACCGCGCGTGAACCAGTGCGCAGAGACCACCACAATCGCCTTCGGACGCGGCAGGGTTTCGCCCAGGTGAGCCCAGGCGCGAGTATAAATGTTGTCTTCCAGCACGTTCATTGGGCTGCCATGGCCGAGAAACAACGCGGGCATTCGGGTAGGGGACATGATGATATCCTTAGGGTGTCAATGTGATGTGCTCACATTACGCGCTTTTGCGCCAGGATAAACTCAGATAACCATGATGATGATCGTCAGAAAATTTGAATGTAAGTCGCGGTAAAGGGACGTGTCCCGTACGCGCATCCTCAGGCAATATACTCATATGCACTTATTTTCACAGGGAGAGTAGCGATGTCATCACCCTTAATATTGACGCTGTTAGCCGGTAGCGCAACCTTTATTGGCGCCATATTCGGCGTGATTGGTCAGAAACCCTCTAACCGTCTGCTTGGCTTCTCCCTCGGCTTTGCCGCCGGGATCATGCTGTTGATTTCATTGATGGAAATGCTGCCTGCCGCGCTGACCGCCGAAGGCATGTCGCCGCTGCTCGGTTACGGGATGTTTGTCATCGGTCTGCTGGGCTATTTCGGCCTTGACCGCCTGCTGCCGCACGCTCACCCGCAGGATCTGATAACCCCCGCCACGCCGCGTCCACGTAATTTACGTCGCACCGCTATTCTGCTGACGTTGGGTATCAGCCTGCATAACTTCCCGGAAGGGATCGCCACCTATGTCACGGCCAGCAACAACCTGGAACTCGGCATGGGCGTGGCCCTCGCCGTTGCCCTGCACAATATTCCTGAAGGACTGGCCGTTGCCGGGCCAGTGTATGCCGCCACCGGATCGCGCAGCAAGGCGGTGCTCTGGGCCGGGCTTTCCGGCATGGCGGAAATTTTGGGCGGCGTGCTGGCGTGGCTGATTCTGGGGAGTCTGGTCTCACCGCTGGTGATGGGAGCGATCATGGCCGCTGTGGCCGGGATTATGGTGGCACTGTCCGTCGATGAACTGATGCCGCTGGCGAAAGAGATCGATCCGCAAAGCAACCCAAGCTATGGCGTTTTGTGCGGGATGTCGGTCATGGGGCTGAGCCTGGTGGTACTCCAGACGATGGGCATCGGTTAAAGCGCAGAAACAACACAGCCCACTAAGAAGTGGGCTGTGGTCGGGCGTAGCGAACCGCTATTTAGCTGGCTTTACGCTCATGTTCGCGACGATAGGCCACCAGATCTTCAATCGTGACTACCGCCATATTGTGTTGCTGAGCGAACTTGATGCACTCCGGCGCGCGCGCCATGGTGCCATCGTCGTTGGTCAGCTCGCACAGCACGCCTGCGGGTTTAAAGCCAGCCAGGGTCACGAGGTCGATAGTGGCTTCAGTGTGGCCGCCGCGGGTCAGTACACCACCCGGCTGCGCACGCAGCGGGAAAACGTGGCCAGGACGGTTGAGATCGGAAGGTTTCGCGCCGTCGGCAATGGCCGCGCGGACGGTGGTCACGCGGTCGGCAGCGGAGACGCCGGTGGTCACACCTTCGGCCGCTTCGATGGTCACGGTAAAGCCGGTGCCGTAGGCGCTGGTGTTGTTCTCAACCATCATCGGCAGATCCAGCTGTTTGCGGCGATCTTCGGTCAGGCACAGGCACACAATGCCGCTGCCGTGACGAATGGTCAGCGCCATCTGCTCAACGGTCATGGTTTCGGCGGCGAAGATCATATCGCCTTCGTTTTCACGGTCTTCATCATCAAGCACCATCACGCCGCGGCCTTCGCGCAGGGCGTCCAAAGCGTGTTCCACACGTTCAAAAGCGGTACCAAAAGAAGAAAGGAGCGTCTGATTCATGGTAAAAAAACCTCATTAAAATTATGGTTACCAGAATCAGGGCAGTCTTAGGAGCGCCGGTTTAGCGGCAAAAGTCAACGCGAGCGGGCCTGGGCCCGACTGTGCCGTTACTCTCTCCCATCCGGACTTTAACCGTCGGCCCCGGAATTACACCGGATCTGCTGACCTTCCCGTAGTCACGGGAAGCGCTCGCGGGCTTTCAACGCGATGGTTGATTTACCGCCGGTGGGGAATTTCGCCCCGCCCTGAGAATAAGCGAGATAACTATAACGCTATTGACTATCCTCGGCAATGCATAAGCTTCAAACATTTCTGGTTTATAGGCGGCCTGGTTCGCACTACAATGATCAATCATCCGACCCGAGCAGGAAACCACCATGATTGACCCGAAAAAAATTGAACAAATCGCCCGCCAGGTCCATGAGTCGATGCCAAAAGGACTTCGCGATCTGGGTGAGGATGTTGAGAAGAAAATCCGCCAGGCGCTGCAGTCGCAGCTGACCCGCCTGGATCTGGTCAGCCGCGAAGAGTTTGACGTACAGACTCAGGTTTTGCTGCGGACCCGCGAAAAACTGGCGCTGCTGGAGCAGCGTCTGAATGACCTCGAAAACCGCCAGGCAGCGACGCCTGGCAGCGAAGAGCAGCCGTAAAAAACGGGCCCTCAGGGGCCCGTTTTGCGTTTGGCTTAGTGGGCGGCTTCCGCCGGGCTGTTTACCTGACGACAGTAAAGTTCATAACGCTGGCAAAACCATTCACGATGCTCTTCATCCATATTGCCGACAATGGCCTGAAGATCAACTGGCTGGCCTTGCGCGTGCATTCTGGCGAAACTCCGCGCCAAAAAATCAAAATTCTTCATTGAATACATATCGTTATGGTTCATGCGCATACTCCTTCAGCGGTGGATGTTCTGATCAGTCATATGCCTTTTACTCACTTCAGTATTTACGCTTACCTTAACGCGATTTGTACGAAAAATGCGCTTAACATGATTATTTATTGCGCTAAATCATTTTCCACATGATTAAATAAAAACGGCCCGCGATATCTCCATCGCGGGCCGTGATGCTTCACCGTACAAGCCGGTGAATAGCGAAAAGCTTATTTATCGCTATCTTTTTGTATTTTCTTAATAATATTGGTGGTCGAGCAGCCATCTTCAAAGTTGAGCACCAGCACTTCGCCGCCGTTAGCCCAGACTTCTTCGCTGCCGGCGATCTGTTCCGGCTTATAATCGCCGCCTTTGACCAGCAGGTCCGGCAGGATACCGGCAATCAGCCGCTGCGGGGTGTCTTCCTCGAAGGAGACCACCCAGTCGACGGCCTCCAGCGCCCCCAGCACGATCATCCGCTGCTCCAGCGGGTTCACCGGGCGGGTTTCGCCTTTCAGACGTTTGGTTGAGGCATCGCTGTTGACCGCCACGATCAGACGGTCGCCCAGCTTGCGCGCATTCGCCAGATAGGAGACATGGCCGGCATGCAGAATATCGAAGACCCCGTTGGTCATCACCACTTTCTCACCGCGCTTGCGCGCTGCCGCAACCGCCTGTTTGAGTTCCTCTTCGCTCATCACGCCAAAGCCGGTCTCAGCCCGGCCGCGGACCGCGTTTTCCAGCTCGACAGGAGAAACGGTGGAGGTTCCCAGCTTACCGACCACCACGCCCGCCGCGGCGTTGGCGAAATAGCAGGCCTCTTCCAGGGTGTTGCCGGAGGCCAGGGTCGCCGCCAGCACGCCAATCACCGTGTCGCCGGCGCCGGTGACATCGTACACTTCCTGGGCCTGGGTCGGCATATGCAGCGGCGGACGCCCCGGCTGCAGCAGCGTCATCCCCTGCTCAGAACGCGTCACCAGCAGCGCTGACAGTTCAAATTCGGCGATGAGCTTCATGCCGCGTTCAACGATCTCCGCTTCATCCTGACACTTGCCCACCACCGCTTCAAACTCAGAGAGGTTCGGGGTGAGCAGCGTCGCGCCGCGGTAGCGTTCGAAATCGGTGCCTTTCGGATCGATCAGCACCGGCACGCCCGCTTCACGGGCGAGCTTGATCATCGTCTGGACGCTGGTCAGCGCCCCTTTGGCGTAGTCCGAGAGAACCAGCGCGCCAATGGAGCCCAGCGCCTGCTGAATGCGCTCGTGCATCGGCTGCGGATCCACGCCGGAGAAGCCCTCTTCAAAGTCGAGGCGGATCAGTTGCTGATTGCGCGACAGCACCCGCAGCTTGGTGATGGTCGGGTGAGTCGGGACGGAGACGAAGTCGCACTTCACATTCACATTGGCCAGCGCCTGGCTCAGCGCGCGTGCAGCGTCATCAATCCCGGTCAATCCCACCAGGCGCGACGTTGCCCCCAGGGAGGCGATGTTCATCGCTACGTTTGCCGCGCCACCAGGACGTTCTTCGATATTTTCCACCTTCACCACCGGCACCGGGGCTTCCGGGGAAATACGACTGGTGGGGCCGTACCAGTAGCGGTCCAGCATCACATCACCCACCACCAACACTCCTGCACGTTCAAACTCCGGCAGCGTTACTTTCATGACTCTCTCCTGCGAGACGCAAACTTTGCGCGCGATAATAGCACACCCGATTTTATAGTTAAGCCATCAGCCACTTCTGCCAGCTGGCGCTGACCTGCTGACGCTCCCGGCTGAAGGCCTCTGGCGCCACGTGTCCCGGCTGCTCCTGCAGGGCCAGGTGATGGAGCGCATCACGCAAGGTGGTGTACGCATGCGTTAAGGCGCGCGCCTCCTCCTCGTCCATGATGTCGTTCTGCGCCAGCAGCTCAAGAATACGCACGTTGTCAGACCAGCGGGTCAACTTCGGCTTGTCACTGGCATAGCGTAGGACCAGATACTGAGTAATAAATTCAATATCGGTGATCCCGCCGGCATCGGCTTTGATATCAAAACGATCGGGATGTTTGTTGCCAAGGTGGGCGCGCATCTTCTCGCGCATCTCGCGAACCTCGGTCTGCAGGGTCATCCCCTCCCGCGGGGTGGTCAGGATATCGCGACGAATGGCGTCAAAGCGCGCCTGCAGCGCCGGGTCGCCATAGACCACGCGGGCGCGCACCAGCGCCTGATGTTCCCACGTCCAGGCTTCGTTCTGCTGATAGTCAGCAAACGCGTCGGCGGTGGTGACCAGCATCCCCGCCGCGCCAGAAGGACGCAGCCGGGCGTCCACTTCGTAGAGAATACCGGACGAGGTGCGGGTGCTGAACAGGTGCATGATCCGCTGGGCCAGCCGCAGGTAGAACTGACGGCCGTCAATCTCCCGCTCGCCGTCGGTCATCACCTCCGCCGGGCAGTCATGGAGGAACACCAGATCGAGATCGGAGCTGTAGCCCAGCTCCCAGCCGCCAAGCTTACCGTAGCCGACGACGGCGAAGCCGCGACCCTGGCGATCGTGCAGGTGGGTCGGCTGGCCGTAGCGAGCGACCATCTGCCCCCATGCCTGCTGCACCACCGCGTCGAGGATCGCTTCGGCAAGCCAGGTTAAGTGATCGCTGACCTTCATCACCGGCAGGGTGCCAGCGATATCCGCCGCCGCGATATGCAGCTGCTGCGCCTGCTTAAACTGGCGCAACGCCTCCAGCTGCTGCTCTTCATCCTCTTCCGGCACGCGCAGCAGGTACTGGCGCAGCTCGTCGCGATAGGCATCGGTCGCCGTCGGCTGATAGAGAGTGTTGGGATCCAGCAGCTCATCCAGCAGCAGCGGGTGGCGCGCCAGCTGGCTGGCGACCATCGGCGACGCCGCGCAGAGCGTGATCAGGTGCTTCAGCGCGCCGGGGAATTCACTCAGCAGCTCAAGATAGGTGGTACGGGTGACGATCCCGGTCAACAGCGGCGTGATCCGCGCCAGAGGCAGCGGCGCATCGGCGCGCGAGCAGATTTCGCTCAGCAGATGCGGCATCAGCTGATCCAGCACCTGGCGGCCGCGCGGGCCGATGGTGCGCCGATCCAGCTCTTTACGAAAATCGGCAATCAGCGCCAGCACGCTACGGCGGTCGGTATCGTTTAAATGCGCCAGCGCCGGGCTGGCGTCATCTTCTTCCAGCGCATCCTGCCACAGCTCGCGCCAGTACTCGGCCAGTTGCTCATCCGGGGACTGATCCTCATCATCGCCGATCAGTTCATTAAACACTCGCCGCACGTTGGCCATCTGGCTCGCCAGCTGCGCGCTCAGCGTCTCCCAGTCTTCGGTATGCATCCCCCACGCCAGCCTGGCGCGGTTAAGTTCATCCTGCGGCAGGGTCTGGGTCTGTTCATCGTTGATGCTTTGCAGCAGGTTTTCCAGCCGGCGCAGGAACAGATAGGCCTCGCGCAGCAGCGCCGCGTCGCCTTCCGGCAGCAGATGTAGCTCATCAATCGCCGCCAGCGTCGGCAGCAGGGCGCGCTGCTGCAGTGCAGGTTCGCGACCACCGCGGATCAGCTGAAAGACCTGAACGATAAACTCAATTTCACGGATCCCGCCGGCGCCGAGCTTGATGTTGTCTTTCAGCCCGCGACGCCGCACTTCGCGGGCGATCATGCCTTTCATGTTACGCAGCGACTGGATCACGCTGAAGTCGATATAACGGCGGAAGACGAAAGGACGGAGCATCGCGCGCAACTCGCTGGCGTACACGCCGTCGTTATCGCCCATGATCCGCGCTTTCACCATCGCATAGCGTTCCCAGTCCCGACCCTGCTCCTGGTAATAATCTTCCAGTGCCGCAAAGCTGAGTACCAGCGGCCCACTGTCGCCAAACGGCCGCAGGCGCATGTCAACCCGATAGACAAAGCCGTCCTGCGTCGGCTGGTCAAGGGCCTTGATCAGCCGCTGCCCCAGACGGGTAAAGAACTGGGCGTTATCCAGCTCGCGGCGGCCTCCGCGGGTGGCGCCATGCTCAGGCCAGGCAAAGATCAGATCGATATCGGAAGAGAAGTTCAGCTCGCCGCCGCCCAGCTTTCCCATCCCGAGGATCAGCAGCGGCTGCGGCTGGCCCTCGGCATTGCATGGCGTTCCCCACTCCTTACAGCAGGCGGCGTAGAGCCAGTCGCGGGCGGCGACAATCAGGGTCTCCGCCAGGGCGCTCAGCTGCTGCAGGGTCTCTTCTTCGCTCACCAGCGACAGCGCCTGCGCCCAGGCGATGCGGACCATCATCTGGCGGCGGAAGAGACGCAGCTCTCGCATCAACCCCGCTTCGTCAGTGACGGCCTGCAGGCGATCCTGCAGCCAGGCCTCGTAATGCCGCCACTCTTCCGCCTCCGGCGAGGAGTCCGCAAGCTCATTCAGCCAGCCCGGCTGGGCGATCACACTCTGTTCGACAAAATCGCTGAACGCCATGACCGACCTGGCCTGTGGGCTCAGTTCTGCAATGGGAAAATCCGCTGGCAGACGGTCAGCGACCGTCTGCCAGTGCTGCTGTAATTGCGGAGAAAGCGGCATCATAAGGGCTCCCTGGCCTGAAATTATCGTTTTCCACTATGCAGCCAGAACGGCTCGGCAGCCAGCGCCTGGCGACGGAAATATTCAAAGACGCTGCGATCGTCATGTGCTATTGCACGGTGAAGCTCCTGCCAGTTCTCCAGCCACGGCGCGACGGCGTCGCCATAGGCGCCCGCCAGCAGCTGGACGCTGTCGATGTCACGGGACAGCTTCGGCAACTGGTCGGCGGCATCTTCGACCGCCAGATGCTGCACGGCGCCGCGCAGCTCGGCCGCCACCCGCGAGAGGTTAATATCGGCAAACCGTTTGAACGATCCGGCTATTTTTTTCTCTCCCGCCTCGTTGAGGAACGGACGCCAGCCGCGCTGGACCAGCCATTCGGTCAGGGCCAGTTTGGCGCCGACGACCTCGGTGCGGAATAACGCCTCGTCGGCGGTGTCCGCGGCCAGCAGAACGGCTTCGGCGTCGTTCAGCAACGCGCGGAGCTGGGTGGTCGCCTTACGCGGCACGATGCCGCCGAACAGCACGAGGGTATGGCGCACGCGGGCTAACGCCAGCAGGATTTCCGCTTTGGCTTTCGCATTGCCGCGCAGCCATACTTCGTCGTGATACAGCCAGTGCGCCAGGGCGCTCTCCAGCGCCGCCTCCAGCCCCTGCTCCACGCTGGCCTTCGCCGCCACCGTCAGCACCGTCAGCGAGGTGACGGGACGCTCGCCATTGCCTTGCGCCAGATGATACCCGCGCGCGGCTTTGCTCAGGCTCCCCTGACGCAGGACGCCGCTCTCCAGCAGACGGTGCGCAAGGCGCAGCAGATCGGCAGTCTCCCCGGCAAGCAGCTCCAGCTCCAGTTCGCAGATCGGCTCCTGATGTTCGCCAGCCTTCACTTCGCCGCGATCGAGGGCGATCTCAATCTCACTATTCCCTTCCTGTATCACCCAACGTTCACGGGCAAAATCAGTGCTGAACAGCGGCTGGACATGCTCCGCCAGCGCGGCCGGGAGCTCGCCTTGCGGCCAGACCTCCGCCGGCAGGCGCTCAAGCGCCAGCTCCGGTTTATCCAGTGGGATATTGTATTCCGGACGCTGGTGCAGCCCCCCTACCACCCGGCCAGCAATTTTCAGCGTCATTTCATAACGCCCCTGATCGCCGCGGATGCGCAGCCCCATATCGTGACGACGCAGCCAGTTATCGGCGGTTTCGTAATAAATGTTCAGTAACTGGCCCGCAGGCGTATGTTTCGCCTCGAGCGCATTGAGCTGCTCGCGCAGCGTCTCTACCCCATTCTGAGCGACGATAAACTTGAGTTCGATTTCTTGAGCCATGACTGAATTCTTCCGCTTCTGTGCTGCGCCGACAAATTGCGGCGAACTTACGACGATATTTTTTGTCAGTAGATAGTATTTTGCGGCGAATCGCCATGCAACGCGCTTTTTGCCGGGCCACCTCCTGGATGATTCCGATTGTGGTGGAAAACTTTGCGTCGCTCTGGCGATGCCTCTACTATCGTTCCACTTTTTATGACCAAACGATGACCTGATGCCAAAATTACGCCTGATTACTTTTACTTTGCTCGCGCTTAGCGCCGCTACGGCGGTTCACGCAGAAGAAAAGCGCTACGTTTCCGATGAGCTGAACACCTGGGTTCGCAGCGGCCCGGGCGATAATTATCGTCTGGTCGGCACCATCAACGCCGGGGAAGAAGTGTCGGTGCTGCAAACGAACGACAGCACCAGTTACGCGCAGGTCCGCGACAGCAATGGCCGTACCGCCTGGATCCCGTTGAAAGAGCTGAGCAATGAGCCCAGCCTGCGCACCCGCGTCCCGGATCTGGAAAACCAGGTCAAAACGCTGACCGATAAGCTGAACAACATCGACGCCACCTGGAACCAGCGCACGGCGGATATGCAGAAGAAAGTCGCCGGCAGCGACAGCGCGATTAACGCGCTGAAGGACGAGAACCAGAAGTTGAAAAACGAGCTGGTGGTCGCGCAGAAGAAGGTGAATGCGGCGAATCTGCAGCTTGATGACAAACAGCGCACCATTATCATGCAGTGGTTCATGTACGGCGGCGGCGTGCTCGGCGTCGGTCTGCTGCTGGGTCTGGTGCTGCCGCATCTGGTGCCAAGCCGCAAACGTAAAGACCGGTGGATGAACTAATTCGTCTTCTCTGCCAGACTTACGTATCATCTTGCGAAAAACAGATACGGGAGAATCGGGCGTGAAGAGCTATCTGGTCGGCGGTGCGGTGCGCGATGCGCTATTAGGGCTGCCGGTCAAAGACCGAGACTGGGTGGTGGTGGGCGCCACCCCGCAACAGATGCTTGACGCGGGCTACCAACAGGTAGGCCGCGACTTTCCCGTGTTCCTCCATCCGCAAAGCCGGGAGGAGTATGCCCTGGCCCGTACCGAGCGCAAATCCGGCGCGGGCTATACCGGTTTTACCTGCTATGCCGCCCCGGACGTGACCCTCGAAGCCGATCTGCTGCGCCGCGACCTGACGGTCAACGCCCTCGCCCAGGATGCCGATGGCACGATCATCGACCCCTACGGCGGGCAAAACGATCTTCGCCTGCGCCTGCTGCGCCATGTCTCTCCCGCCTTTAGCGAAGATCCGCTGCGCGTGCTGCGTGTGGCGCGCTTTGCTGCCCGCTATGCGCATCTGGGCTTTCGCATTGCCGAAGAAACCCAGGCCCTGATGCATGCGATGGTTGAGGCCGGTGAGCTGGCGCATTTAACGCCGGAGCGGGTGTGGAAAGAGACGGAAAGCGCGTTAACCACCCGCAATCCGCAGGTCTTTTTCCAGACGCTGCGCGACTGCCAGGCTCTTAAGGTGCTGTTTCCGGAAATTGACGCGCTGTACGGCGTGCCGGCCCCGGCGAAGTGGCACCCGGAAATCGATACCGGCCTGCACACCCTGATGACCGTCACGATGGCCGCGATGCTGTCGCCGGATGTCGACGTGCGTTTCGCCACCCTGTGTCATGACCTCGGTAAAGGACTGACGCCGAAAGCGCTCTGGCCGCGTCACCACGGCCATGGCCCGGCGGGCGTCAAGCTGGTAGAACAGATCTGCGCGCGTCTGCGGGTGCCAAACGATATCCGCGATCTCGCGAAACTGGTGGCGGAGTACCATGACTTGATCCACACCCTGCCGATCCTGCAGCCGAAAACCCTCGTCAAACTCTTCGACAGCATTGACGCCTGGCGCAAACCGCAGCGCGTGCAGCAGATCGCCCTCACCAGCGAAGCCGACGTCCGCGGACGCACCGGTTTCGAGGCCAGCGATTACCCGCAAGGGCGCCTGCTTCTGGAGGCCTGGGAAGTGGCGCAGTCTGTCTCCACCAAAGAGGTAGTGGCGGCGGGCTTTAAAGGGGCGGAAATTCGCGAAGAGCTGACGCGGCGGAGAATTGCTGCGGTGGCGCAGTGGAAGGAACAGCGTTGCCCCCAGCCGCAAGGCTGAGGGCACTGGTCTTAGAAGAAGACCACGTAAACGGCTGCCGCCACGATAAAGCGGTAGATAGCGAACGGGATAAACGAGATCCGCTTGATCAGCTGCAGGAAGGTTTTAATCGCAATCAGCGCCACGATAAACGCCATCACGAAGCCGACGGCAAACATCGGCACATCGCCCATGTTCAGGAAGCCGATGCTCTTGTAGACGTCCAGCACGGTGGCGCCCATCATCATCGGTACCGCCAGCAGGAAAGAGAACTCCGACGCCGCGTAGCGGCTGACGCCCATCAGCATGCCGCCGGAGATAGTCGCCCCCGAGCGCGAGAACCCCGGCCACAGCGCCAGACACTGAAAGCAGCCGATGACAAACGCCTGACGATAGGTCATATCGTCAATCCCGACCGCGCGCGGCTGTTTCGGCTTGAGTACTTCCGCCGCAATCAGCAATACGCCGCCGACAATCAGGGCGTACATCACGTTTACCGGGTTAAATAAGGATTTAATGGTGTCGTGGAAAATCAGCCCCAGCACCACCGCGGGGATCATGCCGAGGAGGATATGGATAAGCGACAAGCGACCGCTGCCTTTGCCTTCATGCTCCGGCGGCCTGCCGAAATGGATGCCGATCAGACCGAACAAACGACGCCAGAACATCACCACTACGGCGAGTATCGAGCCTAGCTGAATAACCACTTCAAAGGTATTTGCCGTATCACCTTCAAACCCCAGCAGGTGACCAACAATAATCATATGACCGGTACTGGAAACAGGTAAAAACTCTGTCAACCCCTCAACCACACCCAATATTGCCGCCACCAGCAGCGAGTGTATATCGCTCATTCAATTAAACCCTTTAAAAAGTAAAATGAAAAAAACCAGGAACACATTATCGATCAACAGGCGCAACCCGACAGCCAGAGCGCGCGTAATCCGCAGCGTACAGGAAGTACACACGGATTCGTCCACCGTTCTGGAAGGACATCGCCAGTAAAATTGCCTGATGACCGGATGCTATGACCGGTATAAACGCAATTTGTTTAACAAGTATGACCTGAAAAGTTTTGTTTCAGATTAAGGCCACGTTCAATAATCACACCGACATTTGCCGCGCGGGCCACGGCGCCAGGTTTGCTGACTTTAATACGCACCCATGGCGACTGGAATGTTTCCAGCAGCAGGTCGGCCACTTCTTCCGCCACCCGCTCCACTAACGCGAATTTTCCCCCCTCCACATGCGCGATCACTCGCTCGCTGATATCAGCATAGCTGAGGCAGTCGCTGACATCATCGCTGGCGGCCGCCTTGCGGTTATCCCATGCAATTTCGATATCGAACACCAGCTTCTGCTCAATGGTTTGTTCCCAGTCATAAACACCAATGGTGGTGATTACCGAAAGTTGCTCTATAAATACAATATCCATCACGCCCTGCCTGCTTTTTAGCTAAACCGGATACCACTTCCGGCGAATTATGCGTATTATCCACAGATGCAGAGAATACAACGACATTTTCAAAACGGAACAGCGTTATGAGTGCAATCGCGCCTGGACTGGTACTCCTCGCCTACCTCTGCGGCTCCATTTCCAGCGCCATTCTGGTATGTCGCCTTGCTGGCCTGCCCGACCCACGCGACAGCGGCTCAGGCAACCCCGGGGCCACTAACGTACTACGAATTGGCGGAAAAGGGGCGGCCGTAGCGGTACTTATTTTTGATGTGCTGAAGGGCATGCTCCCGGTGTGGGGCGCCTGGGCGCTGGGCCTTACGCCGTTCTGGCTGGGGTTAGTGGCGATTGCCGCCTGCGTGGGCCATATCTGGCCAGTCTTCTTTCATTTCCGCGGCGGTAAAGGCGTCGCCACGGCCTTCGGCGCTATCGCCCCCATCGGTCTCGATCTGACCGGGGTGATGGCCGGGACCTGGCTGCTGACCATCCTGCTCAGCGGCTACTCATCCCTTGGCGCTATCGTCAGCGCGCTTATCGCGCCTTTCTACGTCTGGTGGTTTAAACCACAGTACACTTTTCCGGTGTCGATGCTCTCCTGCCTGATCCTCCTGCGCCATCATGACAACATTCAGCGTCTGTGGCGCCGCCAGGAGAGCAAAATCTGGACCCGGATGAAGAAGAAAAAAGCGCCAGAGCAGAAATAATCTCCCCTCCCGGCCCCGTCTGCCGGGAGGATCCCCGGGCCTGTTTGCCCATCTCACCCGCACTTTTGCTCCACGTCGTCATGATACGCGGTAATCGCCGCATCCCCCTTTTATAACAACGCGTTATCGGCAACTAAAAGCAAAAGTTCCGCCGCCTGCTGGCATCGGGGACGGGCCCGCCCTCCCGCTTTATCCGCCGCGGCCAGTCAGCGGATAAGGATATTGACGGCAAAGATTATCCGGGTGAATAATCCGGAGCGGTTATACCGCTTTCCCCTCGCGCCCGTCGCGACGCGCCGGGTAACGAATGACATAAGCGTTTCGTATGACCGGGATAAACTCCCGCCGATCAATACTCATTGCTGCTGTTTTATCTTGATTTTGCAGGGGCGCAACATTGCACGGCACCGTGTTACCACCACTCAAAAAAGGTTGGCAGGCTACGCTGGATCTCCGCTTTCAGCAGGCCGGAGGCAAGACCGTTCTCGCCAGCGCCCAACACGTCGGCCCGCTGACCGTCCAGCGCCCGTTTTACCCGGAAGAAGAGACCTGTCACCTCTATCTGCTTCACCCGCCCGGTGGCATCGTCGGCGGTGATGAGCTGACAATTAGCGCCCATCTTGACCCCGGCTGCCATACGCTGATAACCATGCCTGGCGCCAGCAAGTTTTACCGCAGCAGCGGTGCGCAAGCGCTATTGCGCCAGCAGTTGACCCTCGCCCCGCAGACGACCCTGGAGTGGCTCCCGCAGGATGCCATCTTCTTTCCCGGGGCCAATGCCCGGCTGTCCACCACCTTTCATCTTTGCGCCTCCAGCACGCTGCTGGCATGGGATCTACTCTGCCTTGGCCGCCCGGTGATTGGTGAAACCTTCAGCCACGGCACCCTCAGCAACCGGCTGGAAGTGTGGGTGGATGAGAGACCGCTGCTGGTTGAGCGCCTGCACCTGCAGGAGGGAGAGCTGTCCAGCGTCGCCGAACGTCCCTGGGTCGGCACTTTGCTGTGCTATCCGGCTACCGATGCCCTGCTCGACGGGGTGCGCGACGCGCTGGCGCCGCTCGGTCTCTACGCTGGCGCCAGCCTGACCGACCGCCTGCTGACGGTGCGTTTCCTCAGTGACGATAATCTGATTTGCCAACAGGTGATGCGCGACGTCTGGCAGTTTCTGCGCCCTCATCTCACCGGCAAATCCCCCGTACTTCCCCGAATCTGGCTGACTTAAGAGAACGTTATGGAACTGACCCCCCGAGAAAAAGACAAGCTGTTGCTGTTTACCGCCGCGCTGGTGGCGGAACGCCGCCTGGCCCGCGGCCTGAAGCTCAACTATCCGGAGTCCGTGGCCCTCATCAGCGCCTTTATTATGGAAGGCGCCCGCGACGGCAAAAGCGTGGCCTCACTGATGGAGGAAGGCCGTCACGTCCTGACCCGCGAGCAGGTGATGGAGGGCGTCCCGGAAATGATCCCGGATATCCAGGTCGAAGCCACCTTTCCGGACGGTTCGAAGCTGGTCACCGTTCACAACCCGATAATCTGAGGTAGCGCCATGATCCCCGGTGAATATCACGTTAAGCCCGGTCAGATAGCCCTGAATACCGGCCGGGCGACCTGCCGCGTGGTCGTTGAGAACCACGGCGATCGACCGATTCAGGTCGGTTCGCACTACCATTTCGCCGAGGTCAACCCGGCGCTGAAGTTCGACCGTCAGCAGGCCACTGGCTATCGTCTGAATATCCCGGCCGGCACGGCGGTACGTTTTGAACCCGGCCAGAAACGCGAGGTCGAGCTGGTGGCCTTCGCCGGTCACCGCGCTGTCTTCGGCTTCCGCGGCGAGGTCATGGGCCCTCTGGAGGCAAACGATGAGTAATATTTCACGCCAGGCCTATGCCGATATGTTCGGCCCCACCGTCGGCGACAAGGTGCGCCTGGCCGATACCGAGCTGTGGATCGAGGTGGAAGATGATTTGACCACCTACGGAGAAGAGGTCAAATTCGGCGGCGGCAAAGTGATCCGCGACGGGATGGGTCAGGGACAGATGCTGGCCGCCGACTGTGTCGACCTGGTGCTCACCAACGCGCTGATCGTTGATCACTGGGGGATCGTCAAGGCCGATATCGGCGTGAAGGACGGCCGGATCTTCGCCATCGGCAAAGCCGGCAATCCCGATATCCAGCCCAACGTCACCATCCCCATCGGCGCCGCGACGGAAGTGATTGCCGCCGAAGGCAAGATCGTCACCGCCGGCGGGATCGATACCCATATTCACTGGATCTGTCCGCAACAGGCGGAAGAGGCGCTGGTCTCCGGCGTGACCACCATGGTCGGCGGCGGCACCGGCCCGGCCGCAGGCACCCACGCCACCACCTGTACTCCGGGCCCGTGGTATATCTCACGCATGCTGCAGGCGGCCGACAGCCTGCCGGTCAATATCGGCCTGCTGGGCAAGGGCAACGTTTCTCAGCCGGATGCCCTGCGCGAGCAGGTGGCGGCGGGCGTCATTGGCCTGAAAATCCACGAGGACTGGGGCGCCACGCCGGCGGCGATCGACTGTGCGTTAACCGTCGCCGATGAAATGGATATTCAGGTCGCCCTGCACAGCGACACCCTCAATGAGTCCGGTTTTGTGGAAGACACCCTCGCCGCCATCGGCGGGCGCACTATTCACACCTTCCATACCGAAGGGGCCGGCGGCGGCCATGCGCCGGACATCATCACCGCCTGCGCCCACCCGAACATTTTACCGTCGTCCACCAACCCAACGCTGCCCTACACCCTCAACACCATCGATGAACATCTCGATATGCTGATGGTCTGCCACCATCTGGACCCGGACATTGCTGAGGACGTGGCCTTTGCCGAATCGCGCATTCGCCGGGAAACCATCGCCGCGGAAGACGTGCTGCACGACCTCGGCGCCTTCTCGCTCACCTCCTCCGATTCGCAGGCCATGGGTCGCGTCGGGGAAGTGGTCCTCCGCACCTGGCAGGTGGCGCACCGCATGAAGGTGCAGCGCGGAGCGCTGGCGGAAGAGACCGGGGATAACGACAACTTCCGTGTGAAGCGCTACATCGCCAAATACACTATCAACCCGGCGCTGACCCACGGCATCGCGCACGAAGTCGGATCCATTGAGGTGGGTAAGCTGGCGGACCTCGTGGTTTGGTCACCAGCCTTCTTCGGCGTGAAACCGGCCACCGTGATCAAAGGCGGCATGATCGCCATCGCGCCGATGGGCGATATCAATGCCTCGATTCCGACCCCGCAGCCGGTGCACTACCGTCCGATGTTTGGCGCCCTGGGCAGCGCCCGCCATCACTGCCGCCTCACCTTCCTGTCGCAGGCGGCGGCGGACAACGGCGTTGCCGAACGGCTGAACCTGCGCAGCGCGATCGCCGTGGTAAAAGGCTGCCGTACGGTGCAGAAAGCCGACATGGTGCACAACAGCCTGCAGCCTAACATCACCGTCGACGCGCAGACTTATGAGGTGCGGGTGGATGGCGAACTCATCACCAGCGAGCCGGCAGACGTTCTGCCGATGGCGCAACGATATTTTCTGTTTTAAGGAGAGCGGATGCTTTATTTAACTCAACGTCTGGAGACCCCCGCCGCCGCGACCGCCAGCGTTACGCTGCCGATTGACGTTCGCGTCAAAAGCCGGGTTAAGGTCACCCTCAACGATGGCCGGGAAGCCGGTCTGCTGCTGCCCCGCGGCCTGCTGCTGCGCGGCGGCGATGTGCTCAGCAACGAAGAAGGCACCGAGTTTGTGCAGGTGATTGCCGCTGATGAAGGGGTGTCGGTAGTGCGCTGCGACGATCCGTTTATGCTGGCGAAGGCCTGCTACCACCTCGGCAACCGTCACGTGCCGCTGCAGATCATGCCGGGCGAGCTGCGCTACCATCACGATCACGTGCTGGACGATATGCTGCGCCAGTTCGGCCTGACGGTGACCTTTGGCCAGCTGCCGTTCGAGCCGGAAGCCGGCGCTTACGCCAGCGAAAGCCACGGTCATCATCATGCTCATCATGCCCACCACGCTCACAGCCACTAGCATGTCGACAGCGGAACAACGCCTGCGGCTGATGCAGCTGGCCAGCAGCAACCTGCCGATAGGCGGTTACAGCTGGTCCCAGGGGCTGGAGTGGGCTGTGGAAGCCGGCTGGGTGCCGGACGTCGCGGCCTTCGAGCGCTGGCAGCGACGCCAGATGACGGAAGGCTTTTTTACCGTTGACCTGCCGCTGTTCGCCCGCCTGTACCGCGCCTGCGAACAAGGCGATATCGCTGCGGCCCAGCGCTGGACCGCCTATCTGCTGGCCTGCCGGGAAACTCGTGAACTGCGGGAGGAAGAGCGCAACCGCGGCGCGGCGTTTGCCCGTCTGCTGAGCGACTGGCAGCCGGACTGTCCGGCGACGTGGCGCACGCTGTGCCAGCAAAGCCAGCTCGCCGGGATGGCCTGGCTCGGCGTGCGCTGGCGCATCGCACTGCCCGAGATGGCCCTCAGCCTGGGCTACAGCTGGATTGAGAGCGCCGTGATGGCCGGCGTCAAGCTGGTGCCCTTCGGTCAGCAGGCCGCCCAGCAGCTGATTTTACGTCTTTGCGACCACTACGCGGCCGAGATGCCCCGCGCGCTGGCCGCGCCGGACGGCGATATCGGATCGGCCACCCCGCTCGCCGCTATCGCCTCGGCCCGGCATGAAACCCAATACTCCCGATTATTCCGTTCCTAGGAGAAGCCATGAACTCTTATAAACACCCGCTGCGCGTCGGCGTCGGCGGCCCGGTCGGCTCCGGTAAAACCGCTCTGCTGGAAGCGCTGTGCAAAGCGATGCGTGATACCTGGCAGCTGGCGGTGGTCACTAACGACATCTATACCAAAGAAGATCAGCGCATCCTCACCGAAGCGGGCGCGCTGGCGCCTGAACGCATCGTCGGTGTGGAAACCGGCGGCTGCCCGCATACGGCGATCCGCGAAGATGCCTCAATGAACCTCGCCGCCGTGGAAGCGCTGAGTGAAAAGTTCGGTAACCTCGACCTTATCTTCGTGGAAAGCGGCGGCGACAACCTGAGCGCCACCTTCAGCCCGGAGCTGGCGGATCTGACCATCTACGTCATCGACGTGGCCGAAGGGGAGAAGATCCCGCGCAAAGGCGGACCGGGGATCACCAAATCCGATTTCCTGGTGATCAATAAAACCGACCTTGCCCCCTATGTGGGCGCGTCGCTGGAGGTGATGGCAAGCGATACCCAGCGTATGCGCGGCGATCGCCCATGGACCTTCACCAACCTGAAGCAGGGCGACGGCCTGAGCACCATTATCGCCTTCCTCGAAGACAAAGGCATGCTCGGCAAATAGGCCTGTTGCACCAGCCGGGCGCAGGCGCGTCCGGATGGTGCAACCCCTGCTCTCTCTTCTATCACCCTGCACCACCCTCCCCGCCACGCCTGCCCTGCAATATGGCATAAGGTTTGCTAATTCAAGTCATGCCTAACCATTAAGGAATGACTATGTCATCACTGGATCTCAACCCTGAATTACCTGCGACAACGCGGACTTCCGGCTCCCGGGAAACCTTAGAAGATTACACCTTACGTTATGCCCCGCTGAGCTTCCGCCGCTGGGGACCGGGCGTCGTCGCGGTCACGGCGCTGGGCGGCATCGCCTACCTGGCCGACTTTTCCATCGGCGCCAGCATCGGTATGGCCTGGGGCACCAGCAACGCCATCTATTCGATCCTGGTGGCGGCGCTGGTGATCTTCCTCACCGGCATTCCGCTGGCGATCACCGCCGCGCGCTACAACATTGACCTTGACCTGATCACCCGCAGCGCCGGCTTCGGCTATTTCGGCTCGGTGATCACCAGCATTATTTTTGCCGGCTTCACCTTTATCTTCTTCGCCCTCGAAGGCTCGATCATGGCCCAGGGGCTGCTGGTGGGCCTCGGGATCCCGCTGTGGATGGGGTATCTGATCGCCACCCTGATGGTGCTCCCGCTGGTGGTCTATGGCATGAAAGCCCTGACCCGCCTGCAGGTATGGACCACCCCGCTGTGGCTGGTGCTGATGGTGGTGCCGGTGGTGTGGCTGATTGTCAAAGATCCGCAGCTGGTGGACGGCTTCCTGCATTTCGCCGGTAAAAACAGCGCGTCGACGGTGGATATCACCGCCATCATGCTCGGCGCCGGGGTATGCCTGTCGCTGATCATGCAGATTGGCGAGCAAATTGATTACCTGCGCTTTATGCCGCCTAAGACCGCAGAGAACCGTAAAAGCTGGTGGCTGGCGGTCTTTTCCGCCGGCCCGGGCTGGGTGGTGTTAGGCGCGATCAAACAGATCATCGGCGCCTTCCTCGGCTTCTATCTGTTGACCCGTTTCCCGGCGGTGCACAATACCGAACCGGTGCAGCAGTTCGTCAGCGTCTTCGATAACCTGGTGCCCGGCTGGCTGGCCCTGACGCTGGCGGTGGTGCTGGTGGTGATCTCGCAGATCAAAATTAATGTCACCAATGCCTACTCCGGCTCGCTGGCGTGGACCAGCGCCTGGACCCGCACCACCAAACGCTATCCGGGACGGATTATTTTTGTGGTGGTCAACCTGGCGATTGCCCTGGCGCTGATGGAAGGCGATATGTTCAGCGCCTTGTCGTGGATCCTCGGCTTTTACTCCAACTTCGCCATCGCCTGGGTCGTGGTGGTGGCGACCGACATCACCTTTAATAAAGGCTTGCTCAAGCTGGCGCCGGCGCAGCCGGAGTATCGTCGCGGCATGATCTACAACGTTAACCCGGTAGGCGTGGTCTCCTTTGGTCTGGCCGCCGGGCTGTCGATCTGCGCCTTCTTCGGCCTGCTGGGCGCGACGCTGGCGCCGTTCTCGCCGCTGATTGCGCTGGTCGTCGCCTTTGTCATGACCCCGCTGATGGGGATCCTTACCCGCGGGCGCTACTATATTAAGCAGGTGGATGACGGCATCGCCGAGCCGCGCTATGACGCGGCGGGGAACGCCTCCACCACCGTGTATCAATGCGTTAGCTGTGAGGAAGAGTACGAGCGCCCGGATGTGATGCACTCACACAAGCATCAGGGAGCCATCTGCTCGCTGTGTAAAAGTATGGAGTAGTCAGGAAGGCAGGCCGACGTGACGTCGGCCTGTTTCAGGATGCGTTAGGCGGCAGGCAGCTCGGCCAGCGGCCAGCGCGGGCGAACCGTCACGCCGAGCTCGGCTTTGGCGCCGGTTTGCAGACGCACCATGCCGGCGTAGGCGATCATCGCGCCGTTGTCAGTACAGAACTCAGGGCGGGCGTAGAACACCTCGCCGCCGCGTTTTTGCATCATCTCCGCCAGCTTCGCCCGCAGGGTACGGTTGGCGCTCACGCCTCCCGCCATCACCAGACGCTTAAAGCCGGTTTGCTCCAGCGCGCGGCGACATTTAATCATCAGCGTATCGACGACCGCATCCTCAAATGCCCGGGCGATGTCGGCGCGGGTTTGCTCATCGTCGCCATTATTACGAATGGTGTTGGCGGCGAAAGTTTTCAGGCCTGAGAAGCTGAAATCGAGCCCCGGGCGGTCGGTCATCGGCCGCGGGAAGACAAAGCGGCCTTCGGTGCCCTGAGCGGCCATTTTCGACAGCATCGGCCCGCCGGGATAATCCAGTCCCAGCAGTTTCGCCGTCTTATCAAAGGCTTCGCCCGCCGCATCGTCAATCGACTCGCCCAGCAGTTCATACTGACCAATACCAGTGACGCTAATCAACTGGGTGTGGCCGCCGGAAACCAGCAGCGCGACGAACGGGAACGCCGGTGGGTTATCTTCCAGCATCGGCGCCAGCAGGTGCCCTTCCATATGGTGTACCGGGATCGCCGGCACGTTCCAGGCGAAGGCCAGCGACCGGCCAACGGTCGCCCCGACCAGCAGCGCGCCGACCAGGCCAGGACCCGCCGTATAGGCGACGGCGTCGATATCTTTCGCCGTCAGACCGGCTTCTTTCAGCGCCGCCTGGATCAGCGGCACCGTTTTGCGCACGTGGTCGCGCGATGCCAGCTCCGGCACCACGCCGCCGTAGTCCGCATGCAGTTTCACCTGACTATACAGTTGGTTGGCTAACAGACCTTGCTGGTCGTCATAAATCGCGATGCCGGTTTCATCGCAGGATGTTTCAATGCCCAGTACACGCATGAGTTGTTTTACCTCGCTTCAATACCGCGCAGTGTAGGTCCAATGACCGGCGATGTAAAACTTTGCTCACCCCTGGTGCTCTCTTCGTGTATACTCCTCACCCTTATAAAAGTCCCTTTCAAAAAAGGCGCCGGTGCTTTACAAAGCAGCAGTAGTTGCAGTAAAATTCCGCACCATTTTGAAATAAGCTGGCATTGCGGCCAGCGGCAAACCGAATTAATCAAAGGTGAGAGGCACATGCCGGTAATTAAAGTACGTGAAAACGAGCCGTTCGACGTAGCTCTGCGTCGCTTCAAGCGTTCCTGCGAAAAAGCAGGTGTTCTGGCGGAAGTTCGTCGTCGTGAGTTCTATGAAAAACCGACTACCGAACGTAAGCGCGCTAAAGCTTCTGCAGTGAAACGTCACGCGAAGAAACTGGCTCGCGAAAACGCACGCCGTACTCGTCTGTACTAATCTGTTGAGAGCGACGCTCTCAATTCAGACCGAGTTGTAGTTGTAAGGCCGTGCTTCCGAAAGGAATGCGCGGCTTATTTTCGTTTATAGTCATCAGAAATAACGGGGCTTATGGCTGGACGAATTCCACGTGTATTTATTAGCGATCTGCTTGCCAGAACCGACATCGTCGATCTGATCGATGCGCGGGTAAAGCTGAAAAAGCAGGGCAAAAATTTTCACGCGTGCTGTCCGTTCCATAACGAAAAAACCCCCTCTTTCACCGTCAACGGTGAAAAACAGTTTTACCACTGCTTCGGCTGCGGGGCGCACGGCAATGCTATCGACTTCCTGATGAACTACGACAAGCTCGAGTTCGTGGAAACGGTCGAAGAGCTGGCCGCCATGCACAACCTTGAAGTGCCTTATGAAGCAGGCAACGGACCCAGCCAGATAGAGCGCCATCAACGGCAGAACCTCTACCAGTTACTGGATGGGCTGAATGCGTTTTACCAACAGTCTCTGATGCAGCCCGCCGCCGACCCTGCGCGCCAGTACCTGGCAAAACGGGGGTTAATCAGCGAGGTGATTACGCGCTTTGCCATCGGCTATGCTCCCCCGGGTTGGGATAACGTTTTAAAACGTTTTGGCGGCAATCAGGAAAACCGCCAGTCGCTTATTGATGCCGGCATGCTGGTCACCAACGATCAGGGACGCAGTTACGACCGCTTCCGCGAACGGGTGATGTTCCCCATCCGCGATAAGCGAGGCCGGGTAATTGGGTTTGGCGGACGAGTGCTGGGCGATGCCCTGCCGAAGTATCTGAACTCCCCGGAAACCGACATATTCCATAAAGGCCGTCAGCTGTATGGCCTGTATGAAGCGCAGCAGGACAATCCCGAACCACCGCGTTTGCTGGTTGTCGAAGGGTATATGGACGTCGTGGCGCTGGCGCAATACGACATCAACTATGCCGTGGCCTCGCTGGGCACCTCGACCACGGCCGACCATATCCAGCTGCTGTTTCGGGTGACCAATAACGTCATCTGCTGCTACGACGGCGACCGGGCCGGCCGCGATGCCGCCTGGCGCGCGCTGGAGACGGCGCTGCCGTACATGACCGATGGCCGCCAGCTGCGTTTTATGTTTCTGCCTGACGGCGAAGACCCGGATACGCTGGTGCGTAAAGAGGGCAAAGCGGCGTTTGAGGCGCGGATGGAGCAGGCTCAGCCGCTCTCCACGTTCTTGTTTAACAGCCTGCTGCCGCAGGTCGATCTGAGTACCCCGGACGGGCGCGCGCAGCTGAGCACGTTGGCGCTGCCGCTGATAACCCAGGTCCCGGGCGAAACGCTGCGCATCTACTTGCGTCAGGAGCTGGGCAACAAGCTGGGCATTTTAGATGACGCACAGCTTGAACGTTTAATGCCAAAACAGTCTGAAAATGGCGCGCCGCGTCCCGCGCCACAGCTAAAACGCACGACCATGCGTATACTGATAGGACTGCTGGTGCAAAACCCGGATCTGGCGCCGTTAGTCCCGCCGCTGGAGGGACTGGACTCGCGCAAAATGCCAGGCCTTAGCCTGTTCAGCGAGTTGGTGAAAAGCTGTCTGGCGCAGCCTGGTCTGACGACCGGGCAACTTTTAGAGCAATATCGCGGCACAAAAGAGGCTGCAACCCTTGAAAAACTGTCGATGTGGGACGATATAGCAGATAAAGATATCGCTGAAAAAACCTTCACCGACTCGCTTAACCATATGTTTGATTCACTGCTGGAACTGCGACAGGAAGAGTTGATAGCTCGCGATCGCACACACGGTTTAAGCAGTGAAGAACGCCGGGAACTCTGGACCATCAGCCAGGAGCTGGCGAAAAAATAAATGACAGACAATATCCTTCACGTTGTATCAAAGCAGTAAGAAAACGCAGAACAACGTGAGGGAAAAGTATTTAACGGCTTAAGTGCCGAGTATCGATCGGGAAGCCCCCGACAGCCGCGCAGAGGCGCAGCGGCAATAATATAAGTACGCCCTCGCTTTAAATGTCGACAGCCCGCCTGCCGACACCAATCAAACGAATTAAGTGTGGATACCGTCTTATGGAGCAAAACCCGCAGTCACAGCTGAAGCTTCTTGTCCAACGTGGTAAGGAGCAAGGCTATCTGACCTATGCCGAGGTCAATGACCATCTGCCGGAAGATATCGTCGATTCCGATCAGATCGAAGACATCATCCAAATGATCAACGACATGGGTATTCAGGTGATGGAAGAAGCACCGGATGCCGATGATCTGATGCTTGCCGAAAACACCGCGGATGAAGATGCTGCCGAAGCTGCCGCGCAGGTGCTCTCCAGCGTGGAATCCGAAATCGGACGCACGACCGACCCGGTGCGCATGTACATGCGTGAAATGGGTACCGTAGAGCTGCTGACCCGTGAAGGCGAAATCGACATCGCCAAACGCATCGAAGATGGGATCAACCAGGTCCAGTGCTCCGTTGCCGAATACCCGGAAGCGATCACCTACCTGCTTGAGCAGTACGACCGCGTCGAAGCGGAAGAAGCCCGTCTGTCCGATCTGATCACCGGTTTCGTCGATCCGAACGCCGAAGAAGACATGGCGCCGACCGCCACGCACGTTGGCTCCGAGCTGTCTCAGGAAGAGATGGATGACGACGAAGACGAAGATGAAGATGACGACGCCGACGACAACAGCGATGACGACAACAGCATCGACCCAGAGCTGGCCCGTGAGAAGTTCGCCGAGCTGCGTACCCAGTACGAGCTGACGCGCGACACCATCAAAGCCAAAGGTCGTAGCCATGCCGCCGCGCAGGAAGAGATCCTGAAGCTGTCTGAAGTCTTCAAGCAGTTCCGCCTGGTGCCGAAGCAGTTCGATTACCTGGTCAACAGCATGCGCAGCATGATGGATCGCGTTCGTACTCAGGAACGTATCATCATGAAGCTGTGCGTTGAGCAGTGCAAAATGCCGAAGAAAAACTTCATCACGCTGTTCACCGGCAACGAAACCAGCGAAACCTGGTTCAACGCTGCGGTGGCAATGAACAAGCCGTGGTCCGAGAAGCTGCTGGAAGTGAAAGAAGACGTCCAGCGCGGCCTGCAGAAGCTGCAGCAGATCGAAGAAGAGACCGGCCTGACCATCGAACAGGTGAAAGACATCAACCGTCGCATGTCCATCGGTGAAGCGAAAGCCCGCCGTGCGAAGAAAGAGATGGTGGAAGCGAACTTGCGTCTGGTTATCTCTATCGCCAAGAAATACACCAACCGTGGTCTGCAGTTCCTCGATCTGATTCAGGAAGGCAACATCGGTCTGATGAAAGCGGTTGATAAGTTCGAATACCGTCGCGGCTACAAGTTCTCGACCTACGCGACCTGGTGGATCCGTCAGGCGATCACCCGCTCCATCGCGGATCAGGCGCGCACCATCCGTATTCCGGTGCATATGATTGAGACCATTAACAAGCTCAACCGTATCTCCCGTCAGATGCTGCAGGAGATGGGCCGTGAACCGACCCCGGAAGAGCTGGCTGAGCGTATGCTGATGCCGGAAGACAAAATCCGTAAGGTGCTGAAGATCGCCAAAGAGCCTATCTCCATGGAAACGCCGATCGGCGACGATGAAGATTCGCATCTGGGGGATTTCATCGAGGATACCACCCTCGAGCTGCCGCTGGATTCCGCGACCACCGAGAGCCTGCGTGCGGCAACGCACGACGTGCTGGCCGGCCTTACCGCTCGTGAAGCGAAAGTCCTGCGTATGCGTTTCGGTATCGACATGAACACCGACCACACGCTGGAAGAAGTGGGTAAACAGTTCGACGTTACCCGCGAACGTATCCGTCAGATCGAAGCGAAGGCGCTGCGTAAACTGCGCCACCCGAGCCGTTCTGAAGTGCTGCGTAGCTTCCTCGACGATTAATCGTCGCGGGACATCGTCCACAGCCGGTTAAAAAGCTCCCTGCGGGGAGCTTTTTTTATGGCGTTCAGGTGGCCATCCGGGGAAAGTCGCCTCTCTCCGCTACTGGCCGCGGGTCGCCAGGGCATCATCCAGTTCACGATAGGCCGCCACCAGCTTATCGAGCGTCGCCCGGTTTAAGCCGCTGGGATTGGGCAGCACCCAGACCTGGGTCGTCCCGATGGTCATAGCCTGTTTCCCCCACTTCGCGCCGCGCTGGTTAAAGGCGAGCTCGAAGGCCTGCTTGCCGAGCACCGCCAGCGCCTGCGGCTGATACTCCTCAATCTTCCTCACCAGCTCACGGCCACCGCTGCGCAGCTCCTGCAGGGCGACCTCGCTGGCCTGCACCGTCGGTCGCTCTACCAGCATGGTGATGCCGCAGCGCGTATCCAGCAGCTGCAGCTCCTCTTCCGGCCTGAGCTGTCGATCGGTGAATCCGGCCTGATGGATGACCTTCCAGAAGCGATTGCCAGGATGGGCAAAATGAAAGCCGGTATGGGCGGAGGACTTCCCCGGGTTGATACCGCAAAAGACAACGCGCAGGCCCGGCGCAAGGATATCGCTAATCATGTTTTCTCCGGCTGTATGGCTAAAACATGATTATAAAGGATTGAAAATGCATTGTTTATAAAAACAGCAGCTGCGCGCTTTACGCTGGATTGCAACCGTCAGTTACTTTATAATCCCTCGCCACGGCCCCTTAGCTCAGTGGTTAGAGCAGGCGACTCATAATCGCTTGGTCGTTGGTTCAAACCCAACAGGGGCCACCAAATTTTGGATTTAAAATCATATAATTAAGCCACTCGAAAGAGTGTCTTTTTTGTTACCTCGTTTTTGAGTGGCGATAAAATGGCGGTGAATTTTTTATCACCAGTTTCCTGAGCGCATAAAAAAACCCGCGCGCGGCGGGCATTTATCGGAAATTTATCAGAGCCACAATGGCCGCTGACCACCAACAGTCGGGTGAGGTGGGGCTGGTACTATCGTACCTGGTGTAACAATAAAACGCTCCACCGATTCCATCGTTACAAACGTACAGCTGCAATTTATGTTAGTGCATTGATGATAACGCTCTTTGGTATTCTCACTTAGATAGCGACTGGTGCGCGCATGTGCCGCGTGCTGGCATTTTGGACAATGGAACATTTCACACTCCATTAATTCACATAAAGTGAATCAATGATACTCATTTTTTCACAATTTGAGAATAGCTTTATTCTTCCTCCCCTTCAGTCCCGTACTCGACATCCAACAATCTAACCTCAAGCTCTAAACTCGTCGTAAAGCCACTATTACTCAGAGAGTGCATAACCTTCGTGATTGTCCATGACTGCTCGTCTATGACGCGCTTAAAGCCTGAAACCTGCACAGGTGTCTCTGGGTAGAGGTCGGCGCGTCCTGTCGCAAGCCTGATAGAAAACTCAGCAACACCACGTTGCAGTTTGTCCCATTTGGCCTGGGCGGCTCGCATGGCCTGCGCTTTGGTTGAAAAAATTGTCGTTATGGCAAACACGTTGTCATCCTCGCCGACCATGTATTCACCCTCCCTGGCTTCCGGCGTCTTCACCGTTTTTTTCTTCGTTACCGGTTTGGCTTTGGGGTGCTGTAGCGCGCGTAAATGCTGCTCTTTGGGTTTGCGTTTTAACGCAACCTTTTGTTTTTGTGGCTTCGGGTCTTTGGTGTGCAACCACTTTGCCGTAACACCGGTATATGCCCCACGGTCAGCAATGGAAAACTGATGGCGGTCGCCATCGCTGCGGGTGATCGTGACCTGCGGAATGGCTTTTCCGCTGGCTGTAACCCCACGACCGGCTTTGAGGAACAGCAACTTTCCCGCTTTTACCGAAACCTCACCGCCGTTTCGCTCGGCGAGCCGTGTCAAAAATTTGGCATCCGATTCCTGTGACTGGTCGATATGCGGAATTTTTATTCCGGCCAGCTCCGGTATAACGCTCGACGTCAGTTTGTTACGTGTCGCTATCGCTGCCACGATTTCGCCGAGCGTCTTGTCATGCCAGGACTCTTCCCGACGTGAGTTCAGCGTCCCCCGAAAATCGGCGCTACGGGCGCGGATTGTCACCGTATCCGGCGCGCCATGATGTTCAACCTCATCGACGGTAAAACTTCCCTTACCAATCAACGCAAAGCCTTTCCACCCGAGGTAAAGCGTCAGTACTGCACCGCGTAACGGCAGCTCGACCAGCCCGTCAGCATCATCAAGCTCGATGTCGAGCTGGTCGGCTTCGAATCCGCGATTGTCTGTCATGGTCAGACTCATCAACCGGTTACTGATGTTGCCGGTAATATCTTTGCTGTCGAGCATCAGCATAAAATCGGGCGTCAGTACGCCACCCGCATTCAGATTCAGCATATCCAGCATCAGCTAATCCCCACCATGCCGGCCACTGACGAGGCCATATTTCCCGCCTTGCCAATCAGTGATTTTGCCTGTTCGCCGATATCGCCATACAGCGCCGCAAGGGATTCATCCACGCGGGTGAGCGTCAGCGTAAAATCAATTTTGCGCGCCGTTCCGTCAGCAAAAAACAGGCTTCCTGTTTCGCTGATATTATTGATGACGTACATACCGTAAATCGTGCCAGTGCCATCCAGTAACGGCCAGGCTCGCCCCTCGTCAGCCATTAAACGAATGGCCGTCATCGTCAACTTTCCGCCAGTGAGCTCCGGGTACAACACACCGGCCAGGGTAATTTTTTCATCCCCCGGCCCCAGATATTGGAAAGAATCCCGCTTACCTACGCGGGAGTTTGATGGCCACCGATATTCGGCGTCGCGTTGCATCGTCTGGTGTGGCAATGTCTGGCGCATAAAAACAAACATACCGAGTGCGAGCATCATTTTTCGTCACCTCCTATCCGTCGTGGTTCATGCTGGCACGCTGGCGGGCGCGTTTTTCACGCTCAAATTTTTCGAGCGCATCCTGTAACTGGCGATCGAGCTGCGTGCCGTTACCGCCACCATCAACGGAAATGTGATATTCGCTTTTACTCTGGTCGATGTAAGAACGCCCGGCGGGTGCAGTGACGGGTTGATATACCTGATAGCCGCTATAAGTACTGGTAGCGGGGATATAAGAGTTACCCTGCGTGGCTGCATTTGCTTTTGCGGCAGTCTGGTCAAGCGTGCTGGACTCTTTATTAATAATGCCGAGTTTCTCAAGCACCCAATCAATACCGCTGCGCAGCTTATTAAATGCCGTCAGCGGCAGCGTTAAGGCATCCGCCAGCCGTTGACCAAACAACACACCGGCATCACGAAAACTGTTTAAGGTTTCCTGCGATGATTTGACCGGCGCAATCAGGTTGTTAAACCAGTCCCATGCGGCCTTCAGTTTTCCGCCCAGCCAGTCAAACATCGGTTTAAGCGGCGCAAACAGTTCAGCTACTGGCGCAAATGCGGCCCGCATCCCTTCAATCACTCCGCCGAAAAATGCGCTGATGGGCTCCCAATATTTACGGATAAGCAATGCCCCGGCGACAATCGCAGCCACAACAGCGACAACCGGCCAGGAAATCGCACCAATAGCGGTAATGATGCCTCCGGCCACCGTTGTAAATACGGTACCGAGCGCCGTCGCAGCGGCGATGATGGCATTAACTCCCGTTATAACCGGCCAGGCAATCAGCCCAATGGCCCCAATCATACCCACCACGCCAAGCGCCACGGCGGTAATCACCCCAAGCGTCTGCGCGAGCTCTTTATTTCGCTGGATCCACTTATCAAGTTTGAGCACGTAGCCGGTCGCAGTCTGTACCAGTTTGCGTAATGAGGATTCCTGCTGGTCAAACAGGTCGGTGCCAACAGCCTCATACGCAGACTGAAACTCTTTGAAGTCGCCGCCGAGGTTATCCTGCATGACTTTAACCAGCTCCTCGGTCTTGCCGTCCGAGGCTTTAAATGCCGCTGTCAGTTTATCGAGTTTCCCGCTGGCCGCAGCGTCTAACAGGGCATTAGACGATTTCAGCGCTTCCTCGCCGAATATCGTTTTCAGGTATTCGCCTGTCTGACTTGTTCCGAGCTTATTCTTTTTAAAACTGGCCTGGATTTCTTTCAGAATGGTAAATATGGGCCGCATGTTGCCCTTGCTGTCTGCCGTCTTAACCCCCAGCTCTTTTAATGCCGTCCATGCCTTACCTGTTGGGGCCTGTAACCGGCTGACGACAGCGCTGCTCCCGGTACCGGCCATCGATCCCGTGATATTGTTATCATGAAGCACACCCGTCATGGCGGCGGCTTCTTCGAGGCTTACTCCCGCAGCTTTTGCCACAGGGGCCAGATATGTTAAGGCGTCGCTTAACCCCTGAAAATCGGCCGCTGATTTATTCATCGTTGCCGAAAGCACATCGCCGATATGGGCTACCCGGTCATTTGAAAGCTGGAAAGCGTTTTTGGTACCGAGTAAAAGCTGCGCGTTCTCTTCCATCGTCCGCCGGTTAGCAAGCGCCATATTAAGCGTGACGGGGGTCGCCGCCTGGATTGCTGCCGCATCTCCTCCTGCTTTAGCGATAATAATCTGAGCACCTGCCGCATCATCGGCAGAGGCGGCTGTATTGTCGCCCAGTAGTCGGGCCTGCTTACGCAAAGCCGTCATTTCTGCGGAGTCTTTCGCCACGCCGAGTACAGCCTGTAACTCGGAGTTTTTCTGCGCAAAATCATAACCCGGTTTCATCAGTGCAACACCGGCCAGCGTGCCGGTCGTCGCCATACCGACACCGGCGGCACCCATTGCGGCCGCATTTCCTGCCAGCTCCTTACCGGCCTGATATCGCTGCTTAACCGCATTGAGCTTTGCCTGTTGCGCGCTGACCCGCGCCAGCGCTTCACGCTGACGATTGAGCTGTGCTGTCGTTTCGCTGATGTTGGTTTTTAACCGGCGTTCATCCGCGGCCAGGGTACGGGTATTAATTCCCGCCTGGCCGAGCTCCTGCCGCTGGCGCTGTACAGCCTGCCGTAAGCTGTTGTGTTTAAGCTGTAGCGCGGCGGCGCTTTTTCGTGCCGCGTCCATTGCCTGTGCCTGTGCGCGGGTAGGCTGCTCCGTATTTTTGAACTGGATCGCCATCGCGGCGGCTTCCTGTTTAGCTTTCTTCAGCTCCTGACCGGTAACGGCGAGCTGCGCGCTGGTTTTGCGAAACCCGTCAATGCGGGACGCCTGGCCATTCAGTTCACGCAGCGATTTTTGAGTGTCCCGGATATCACCAGACAGCGTTTTGCTCGCTGTCTGGATGGATTTAAACGGGCGGGTCGCCTGGTCAACAGCCTTGAGTAAAACCTGCAATTTAACGTCGTTACTCATTCGTGTTTCCGCTTCGCTGTAGCGCCTTTTCGCGCCAGGTGGTGAGCTCGGTCAGGCTCATGGGATATAACTCTGATGGCGGCCAGTGAAAAATCACCGCGATATCCGCCATAAGGTCATCGACCGACATGTCTTTCGGGAAATTTAATCCGCCAAATTCGGCGACAAAAAACCGATCACCTTTGTTGCCAGCGCCATCAAATCGGGTAAATCCATCATGACGACATCCGACTCGGTAAGAGACGGGCTGGTCATACGCGGCAGCACTTTAATCAGGGCATCCACTTCAGAGCGCGCAACGTCGGCCAGGCTGACACCGCGCAGGGTTCCGGCGTTGGGCTTCATCAGGGTGATTTTTTCGATGACCTGCTCTCCGCGTTTGATGGGGTTTTCCAGGGTGACTATGTTTTCTTTGCTCATGAGTTTCTCACTATTTACGGATTCGGGGTTAACCGGCCAGACATGCTGGCCGGGGAAAAATTACAGGCCGATATTGCGGCGGTGCTGGTCGAGCCGGTCGACGCCGTTCACCTTCTCAATCATGTTGAGGACGTCGATTTCTACCAGCTCTTTACCGTTCATGGTCAGCTTGTAGTACGTGCAGACCAGCGATAATTTGCTGCTGGTATCCTCGCCCTGTTTGCTCTCGCCGTTATCGACTTCCTTCACCTTGAAACGGGTCTCAACTTCCACCGCCACGGTTTCGCCGGTATCGTCCCGCTGGTAAGAGCCTGCATAGCGCAGTAGCGTCCCGGTACCGACGGCACCATAAAGCGACCAGATCGCGTCATCAGGGAAACCGCCGAGGGAAATCTCCATCGCCAGCGCGTCATCGTCGAGGCCGAAATCGACAGGGGCCGAGCCTGACATTCCGCCGCCCCGGTAGTTTTCCAGCTTACGGGTCAGCTTTGGCAGGGTGACGGACTCGATAACGCCGAGATAGCTGACGCCATCCAGAAACGTATTCAGGTATTTGAGCTTGCGCGGCATTGCCATTGGTCAGGGCTCCTTAATTGCTGTTAACCGATGACACCAGATTCGCCAGGTATTTATCGGTAATGCGCTGGCGTAGCGTCAGGTTTTCGAGAGGGGGAACCGGCGTATAGTCGTAATCGATATACAGTTTCCCGGCTTTGAGGGTCGCCGCGTCGTTGGCCGATTCATCAAACCAGCAGGTCGCATCGACGATATAGCCTGCCGTTTTCATCTCGCGGAATTTCGCATTGATACCCGCAACGATGTCCTTAATCAGCGTGGCAGTGATCGGCTTGTCGACCGCCCACATGTGACCAGCGGCCATTGTGTCAGCGATAACCTGCGCGGTGCGGGTGTAGTTCTCAAACAAGAACAGCGGGTCATCGGAGCAGCAGCGGTTGCCCCAGAAGCGGAAACCGTCTTTACGAATGAGCGTGGTGACGCCAGCCTCGTTAAGCAAGTCGGCATCGGTGCCGGATTCCTGCAAATCCCAGAAGACCGACGCACTGATGCCGGTGACGCCATTCACACCAACGTTTGACAGGGTTTTATGCCAGCCGGTGTCCTGGTCGATTTTGGCGCGCAGGCCCAGCGCGCGGGCGGTTGCCCAGGCGGTTTCGGTCGCGTTCGCCGTGGTGTCCCATGCCAGAAAATCCGGCCAGATAACCATCAGCTCACGCTGGCTGAAATTCTCGCGATAGAGCATCGCCTCGGAAATGTTCTGGCAATCCCAGGCGCTGATATAACCAAAGGCGCGCAGCTTCTGGCAAATCGGCGCGAGCGCGGTCGCAACCTCAAGGGAATCGAGACCCGGCACGCCAAGGATGCGCGGTTTAACGCCGGTGACAGCCTCCGCTGTGAGCAGCGCTTTCAGCCCGGTGTAATTGCCGCTTTCGTCAGTGCCGCCGATGATATTAGAGATAGTCTGCGCTTCGGCATCGTCGCCGGTACCTTCGGCGACGCGCACGACGACAATGACCGGTTTCGACTGGTCGGCGATTGCCTGGAGGGATGCGGCCAGGGTGCCTTTTGTACCCGCTTTCGCAATGGCGCTTTGCACGCTGGTAATCAGTACCGGCTTATTGAGTGGGAAGGTGGCGGCATCGGCATCGCTGGCCGTACAGACCATGCCGATAATCGCCGTTGATACGGTGGAAATGACGCGGGTGCCGTCGTTAATCTCGACAACCTGGACGCCGTGATGAAAATCGCTCATCCGTTTAACTCCGTGGTTAAGGGTGAGCATTATTTTCAATCGTGGGGGAAGGGGTGACGAGTCATCCCCGCTGTAACAGGGACGGTACAACAGGAATGACCGTCACAGGGTCAGGCGACGCGGCTCCAGCACATCAGCAAGGTGTGCGCTTCCACCACGCTGAATGATTGACCGGTGCCGAGGTTGGCGGTTTTTCCGCTTGTCGTATGTTTATGCGGCGGTACTGTGACTTCATGGTCGTGCTCTCCGGCATCATCTGTCACGCCCAGCTCTTTAGGGTTAAAGAGCTGACGCACATCGCCGCCGATTTCCCAGGGGTCATCTTTACCGGCCACCCCACCATGATTGTGAACACCGCCGCGCGTGGTCGTCAGTTTCTGCTCTGCCTGTTCGCTGGTTTCGCCACTCACATCAATCTGAACGGCGGGCAGGTTAGCCTGCTGGAGTGTGACAGTATCGCTGCCGCCTGTATTCCCTACGTTTGAGCCGTCTGCTTTTGCCACCCGGATCGTTTTATTTTCACCGGTGTATACCCATTTCGACCACGGCCAGCGCTCATTGGGGTTGAGGTTCTGGTTAAAAAATCTGACGGTTCCTGGCGGGTTATCTTCCTCCCAGGCTTCCGCTTTTGCGTCCGCTATCGCCACCGCGATGACTTCCCTCAGGTCTTTGTCCAGAATGCTAATTTCTGAGTCGGTATAGTCCTTTGCCTCGTCTTTCGCCTTTCTGACTTCACCTTCAGTTGCCAAGATAACGGACGGATCGGCCTTAAGCTCCACCTGCGCGGTGTTGCTCACCGCTATCCAAAGGTTGATTGCATGCAGCCTTCCTGAACCTTCGGAAAGCTTCGGCTTATAAGACGGCGGCAGGCTGGCAACAGCCAGGCACTTTCCCGCTCCGTCATAAAGCGCCGCCTCCCGGATCCAGAATCCACCCACCTGTGGCAGCATTATCATTTCGGTGCGGATGATGTTTGCCGCGTCATCGGCGATAACAACGCGATTTAATGGCGCGCGGTAAACCTCATTTACAAGCCGCGTCTGTCCGGCTGACGGCGCTGGCACTTTCCCGCCCCCGTCACCTACCGCCATTTCGGCGAAATCCACGGACGCACCTGATAATGCAGCCTGGGCTATTCTTTGTGAACCATATTCCGTCAGGAGTGTTAAATATGCCTGCTCTGACATAGCCCCTCCTTATCTGCATGAAAATATAATTTATTATTTCCATCGAACTTATGCAGGCCATTCTTAATATAAGTGGTCATGGTATTTATTCCACAATATTTAATATTACGACGTGCAACAGCCAAATTTACTCAACCTGCAGGCTTCCTGAAACCTGATACCAGACAATGTGGTTGGTTAATGCATGAAGCCTGGACATCAGGTCGTCCGTTGATTCAGACAGAAGAACCGCCTGGCTAAATCCCGCCACCGCTGCTTCCATGTCCTCTTTAGATAAAACGTTGCCATCTACGGACTGTACAGAAAATGTTTTATCATCGAATATCTCAATGAAGTAGAGATCGTCAAAATCGCTTCTGACTTCAAGAATTAAATTAGCGGCGTTAATTCGTAAGCTCATATTTTTACCCCATTATGCTGAATAGTAGCACGGGCGAACGGTGCCGCCCTCCGCCATGTATGACGCCAGGTCAGAAATATACTGGCTGGAAAACACAGCATTTAAAGACGCGTAGCCCCCGTGACCAGGGCTACCTGACCGGAACCACCTCATGTCGGCGCCGGCCGTCTTCTTGACAGAGAATCCGCCTCGCGGTGAGCATGTTTCGCTGATTGTGCATATCCCTAATGCTCGCATGATGTTGATTGCAGACTGCTGCACTTTGTTAGCGCCTGTCAGCGTCGGGATGTTTGCCTGCAGGTTATAAATACCGTAATCGAGTGTTTCCCCGACGGCCGATATTTTTACTGAGGCCGCTGTAGTGGCCACATAGTCTGTATTAATTGTCCCTGTGCCGGAGGGTGCTACCAGCGCCCCGGTCTGTCCGTTTATCGCCTTCCAGTTCGGGGAGGTCAGGGAAAGGTCATAACCAGTTTGCGCAGCGTCGTTGTTAGCAACAACCTGAATTTCGCCGTCTACAAATCGCACACCGTCACAAATCTGAAATCGGTTGCCGACCAAATCGGACACGTTATTGTATTCACGATTTAGCCTGAACTGTACTGGTCCAGACCCGCTATAAATCAGATTCGACTGACCGGGTATAACCGCCCCTTTCAGAGATGAATCACTGATTGATCCTCCCTGATTGTTATTACCCAACGTCTGAACGCCCAGATTATCGTATGCAGCCAGAAGCCCCCATTCTGGTAGCGTCATGAGGTGCCAGTTTTTCCCCGCCGCATTAACCGCTTTACGCATTGCCGCATACGTTAACCCGGCTGTCGGTATCGACCAGGGCTGAGACACCAGCTCTCCATCAATAATGGTTCCCTGATATGTCCCGATAAAAAGCTGGGATACCTCATTCCCGTTAATAATAAATGCCGGGTGTGTTCCTGACAGGTCCGGGTTCAGGGTTTTAAGGTCAACTTTATTGAAAATAGTCACGAAAGAAGCCTGACCTTTAGGGGTATATAATACGGTTTGCCGTCCGCCAGAAGCCGCTTCAATTGCCTGGCGTAGCGGGTCTTTAATGATGATTGTGGTCATAAGTCTGCCCTATTCTGCATAGTTAAAATAAGTGTCCATCGCTGCAATTCGAGCTTTGGCCCACGTGACCAGCTGGTCCCTTCCATTATTTGAAAAGTAAGGGAGTGCCGGGGTTGTTACCGACCATTTAGCCAATTCATTTTCGTATGCGTCTGCGGGATAACGCGTCTGAATATGTGTTGACATATCATAAACCCAGTCTGCCGAAATGATTTTCTTATCTCGCAGCTCTTTGTACCGCGCCGCTATATCATTCCCGTAGACCGCTCTCACATTGTCCCAAAATGAACCAACACACCAGGGGAGGTTTTCAGCTGGCTTATAAGAGTAACCCCCGGCCCAGTTATTCCCGAAAACAGTGTCCAGGTCATACGGCATAAAAAACCATTTAGCGCCATT
This sequence comes from Klebsiella sp. HMSC25G12, assembly GCF_001807705.1. Classification (NCBI taxonomy): domain Bacteria; kingdom Pseudomonadati; phylum Pseudomonadota; class Gammaproteobacteria; order Enterobacterales; family Enterobacteriaceae; genus Klebsiella; species Klebsiella sp. HMSC25G12. Next base: position 75,786 of record NZ_KV789805.1, read on the forward strand.
CCATGTAACCAGCTGCACATTTTTTATCAGATTAGCACTGCTGTTATGAATCAGATCTGCTGCTGAAATGAATGTCACAAATAAATAGAAGTCTATCAGATTCTGTTTATCCAGTTTTTCATCAGCCTGTGCGGCAAAATCGGTTATGCCCGCCCCGGCGAACGCGTCCCAGGATGACAGCGCCGCTACAGTCTCATCCGTAACCGTTTTCGGCGCTTTGAACTCAAGCAGGTTGGCATTCTTGTAATTTGTCGACATTGAATTCAGCAAAATCCACTGACTAATATCGAGCTGAATTTGTAAAGGAGAATCTTTTTTCAGGTTATAGTTATCGCGTTTTTTACCGATTAAAAACGTACCGATACCATAAAATTCACCGTTGATGTGCATGACGCACGGATATCCGGCAGGGACAGCTGTTGCGCCCGTAGGAAAGCCATCCTTCCCTTTCTTCCCTACATATGTTGCGTCTATATCATATTTAGGATAGCCGGGGCGGGATGCCTGGAACGCCTGCCATAACCTGTAACTCATAAGATTTCGACATTGAGTAGAGTCTACCCAGTTTGCCTTATACACCCACGTATCGTGAGGCCGCAGATTACCTATCTTCAGCTCGATATTGTTATCAAAGTCCCCATCAAAAAACTCAAGGCTCAGGTTTTTCTTTGGATACGCTGCCGAGCTGGCCCCCTGAACAGAAATTTTGCAGCGCGCAGAGAATACAGCGCCGTCGAGAGTGATGACCACGGTAGCGCTGACGTCCCCCTCATCCTTTGATCCCGGTATTTTGTCAGCAGTGAGGTCTATCGTCACCAGTGACGTCGGCTCAGGAAACGTGAATACTCCGTCAACTGTTTCATGCTCTCCACCGCCGACCTCATCAATATCTGCGCGGGTCAGCACAGCGCCCGGATCAAAGCCGTCCAGTCCGTCCAGAATTTTCAGCAATCGGCTTGATAACATCAGCAGGTTCAGCCTGTCTTCGTTCATTGCCGGAATTGTAACGTAATTCTTATCCAGCAACATCGAAAGGCTTTCCATGGTATTTACAATTGCAGCAATTGATGTAAATACGCCTGAAATCCTGTTTTCTGCAATTTCCTTAAACGAATCAGCAGCGGCGCTATTGGCGCTGACGGAGATAGCGACATTATTTAGTGTGTTATCAATTATTGCCAGTGCGGTAAGCAACCCTGACGTGACGTTTTGCAAATCCAAAAACTGACCGGCACTCTTCTTATCCAGCGCATCGACGGCGTTAAATGATGGTGCCGAATTGATATAGACAGCTTTCCCATTATCGTTACGATAATATTTAAAAACATTTTTCTGCCCATTGCCGTCAATAAGCGCGACCCTGAACATTTTCCCGTTTGGCGTCTTCTGCAAACCTGAAACGGTGCCGTCCGGATCCTCCGCAGTAGCATAAAAGGTATACTCACGATAATCGGAAATACCTTCCAGCTGGTCTTTCAGCCATGCCGTTCTGTTAGCAAGCTCCTTAGCCTGAATATTGGCGGCGCCATCCTGCCCACCCTCCACTCTTTGCTGGCGGGTAAGTAACGTAACGCTGTCTTCCCACTGCGAACTCTCTTTAATATTCATCTTTATTCACCTGATATGATAAATGCCGTCGTAACGTTGAGATCCGTCATATCTGGCAGAACCATCGTATTTTAAAACGCTGCTGGCGCTGCCTCCGCAAAGGGTATAGTGATAATTCCCATCATAATGCGCGATGCCATCATAAAAAATGCAATCAGGCGGAGCATATCCCTCCGGAAATACGTTTATAATTTCTCCATCCGGCGTCGCACACCCTATGTAAATTTCCCCCTTTGAAGCCGTCGAAATAATTAAGTTTGATATGTGTCGGCTGACTGGCTTCGCATCGCCAATAATCCGCTCAATTTCGTATATCATCGGCTCCGTGATGCCAATATCCTTGAGGTCAATTTCGAGGCGGAATGTCCCAGCAGGGTCGGCCACCTCCCACCATTCCTGTATCGTCATGCTGTAGCCCAGCGTTTCAATCACGCGCCTGACGGCGGCGACGGTTCCTTTGCGTTGATGGATCCAGAAAGCATCACTAACAGCCTGGCGTTTCTCGATTTCCGGCCATTCTTCTTCCCAGCGGTCAACAGAGAACGCCCATGCCAGATATGGCAGGAACTTTACCGGACATTTCCATGGGTTCCACAGGTCACGCAGCGGCACGCTTAAATCACCGATACCTGAACAGGCTTGCGCCAGCCTGCGTTCCAGTGCAGACGACCCCGGCGGTAACAGGCTGTTACTCATCAGAACCACCAATTACCGCTTTAAAGTCAGTGCAAAAAGACGCCTGCGTTTTATCAATCACCATGTCAGCCGCAGGCTTCATCAGCTCAACGCGCTGGACGCCCTGGACATGTAGAGCGGCGTAGATCGCGGACAGCCGCACGTCACGCCCCAGGCGACGCTGCTCGTTGATGTACGCCGCACCCTGCGCTTTCGCGGCCGACAGGATGGGTTCCTTTGCCGGTCCGGGATAGACATAAAGAACCGCATCAATTTCATAGGGGACAATCTCAGCAGATCGGACACTCACCCGATCCGCCACCGGCCGCACAGCCTCATCATTCAGGGCCTCACCGACGACCTGCAGTAAGTCTTCCGGCGCAGTACCATCGCCGTCGCGGGCCAGAATAGTCACCACGACTTCCGCCGGTGACGGGCTGAACGCCGACGCGTCCGCCACCCGACCATCCGAGCTAAGCGCGTGATATTCATAGGCTCCAACTGGCCCGGCTACACTCATCCCCTCAAATGCGGCCGGTACACGCTGGCGCAAATCGCTGTCGGATTCCATGACCGCCGCCACCGGCGGGATTTGGGTATCGTCTCCGGGGATGATGACCAGGCGCTCAACGTTATTGTTTGCCGCGAGCTGGTCAAGGTCGTTTTTGATGGCATAGGCCACCATTCCGGCTTTTGCCGCCTCGTTGATGCGCTGGCGTAAAATCACCTCCCGATAAGCATTCTCTTCCAGATATTTCACCAGTGGATCGGACTCCAGCGTCAGCGTCCTGGCGACCGCCTCCTGCTCGTCTTCCGGGTACAGTGAAATCAGCGTCGCTTTACGCTCGGCGAGGATGGCTTCAAAATCCAGTGTTTCCACCACATCAGGCGCGGGGAGCTGGCTCAGGTCGATAACTGCCATAGGTTCAACTCACAGGGATGGTTAAGGAAAGGCTCTCGCCGGTATCGGTGATTTGGCCGGTCACGTCGACGACCATCTGCCCGTTAAACTGCCGCGCTGTGGTGATGCCGGTCAGCCTGACGCGCGGCTCCCACTTCAGGATCGCCATGTAGCACGCGGCCATAATTTGCAGCTCAAGCGCCGGGGTCTGAGGCTGGTCAATCATCTGCGACAACAGCGAGCCGTATTCACGACGCATGACGCGGGAGCCGACGGGCGTGCGCAGAATATCCCCGATGCTCTGGCTGATATGGTCAACGTCTGAAATGCTTTCACCGGTCGTGCGGTTCATGCCGAGATAACGCGCCGTCATTTGGTGCCCTCCGTCCATTCATCGCCGCGCCTGATGCCGCCGTGGCCGTGTTTATCCACCTGCACGCCGTTGGAAGTGAAAGCGCCGCCGCTGTGCTCGATATCACCTGACATCTTGCCGCCTTGCTTTACCTCCAGCGTGCCGGTCGTCAGCTTGTTGGTACAGACCACCTCCGGCGTATCGAGGGTGACGCGGGTCGAGGCTTTTACCAGCACCACCGGCACGCTGACGGCAACCGAATCGGATGCGGTCACATCGGCAGTTTTAATACCGGTGACGGTCAGCGCGCCGGTTTCCGGCTCATAACTCATAACGGCACCGTCGGGAAACTCAACGTGCCAGGCATCCGCCGAGGCCGACGGCGCGGGGTTGTCGTCGGAATAAATACCCGGCAGCACAAAAGCGGTATCGAGCTCACCGCCCACGGCCAGAATCATCACCTGCTCACCAACAGAGGGAGCCCACCAGGTGCGCGAGCGCCCGGCCCGGTGCGTCAGCCACTGGAGCCAGTCGGTATAAATGCCGCCTGTCTGCACGCGACAGCGCCCGGCGTCGAGGTCAGTTTCGACGACGATACCGGTGCGGATCATGTTGCGTATCGCGCGGGCGAGTTCCTGTATAGATGCGAGAGTATTCATAGGGGAAAGGATGCCGCCGGGGTGTTCCGGCGGCAATCTGCGGGCGTTTTGCCCTGGCTGGCACAACGTTAATCGGCGAGGTAGTCGATAATGACGCTTTCCACAAGCTGCCGGTCATCGTCGGTAAAGCCCATGAGCTGGCGCTGTGGGTACTCGACGGCGGCGCTTTTTGGGGATGGCTTATCCTTGAGCCCGAGCTGATGCACGCGGGCGATGCGCTGCACTTTCCCGGTAAATTCCACAACTGCCGCGCTGTCGTTACCGGTCGCTTTCATATAGCGGTTGGTTCGCAGTTTCGCGAACATCTCGCGCTTAATCCGGCCTTTCTTTGCCCTGACGGGCTGGCGTTTACGCGGGGCGAACGGGGAACCGTCCGGCGCTTTCTGCGATTTAATGCGCTGCTGTTGTCGCTGGCGCAGTTTCTTCGCAATGTCGGCGGTCATCCTACGCCGCCCGGCGGGAGAAAGGGCCGCTATCAACCCGGCGAGCTTGTCCTCAAAGGGTTTGAAGTCATTCATCCCATTTACTCACCAGTTCGCCATTACTCCACATCTCAACAGGGCGCGTCACCGGCTCCGGCGGTGGCGGCTCAGGGATGTTCTCAACGTGCAGCGCGCCGTCGACCTCTTTGACCAGCGTGCGCTCGGTCAGTAACAGGCTGATACTGACATCGAGGCTGCTGTCGTTGTTGATGTCGGCATACCAGATAAAGCCCTTTTTTCTGCCCTCGTCGGTTGTCATGATGTCCGGCTGATTGACCCGCAACCAGGCCATAATCGGCACAAACAGCAGGTCAATATCGTCGGTAAAATCCGTGACCACGATGTTAAGCGTGTACCGCTTTTCAAACGACAGGGAGCGCGCCAGCGTCGCCGTATTGTTGCCATCGTCCAGGCGAAGACAAAGCATATCGGGGTTGGTATGAAGTACCGGCACCGCATCAGTTAAGGCTTTTCGCAGACTGTTGGGCTTTTGCATCGATTTTATCCTGGCATTGTTTAACCGTATCGACCTGGATTGCGCAGCTTTTCAGGGCGTTTTCGAGCTGGCGTATATCCGCACTCAGGTCGCCATTAGTCAGCGGGTCGCTGCCCGGCATCGGGCAGGGGCTGACCTTCGGGCAGGCGTTGTACACAATCACCGGCGGCGGCGTTGGTACAGGCGGCGCGCTGGTGCAACCGGCGCACAGCATCAGGTAAATCAGCGCGATACCAGCGGCGAAACGCGTCATTTTCATTGAGTAACCTCGTGATGGTTTGTTCACGCCGGAAGGCCAGCAGGTTAGCGGCGGTGAGCTTATCCCTCATTGCAACCTGCGCCAGCTCTTTGCGCTGCGACTGCTCTGCGGCAACGTTGAGCTGATTTTTCAGCATGGCGATCGTGGTCTTCTGCGTACCGGCGACCCGGTTCGCACGTTCAAAAGAGGCGCGCAAATTGCTGTTATCGTGTCGCATCCACAGCAGACCCGCGCAGGCCAGTGCCAGCAGGATAATGACTATTTTCATGCGGATACCCCTCCGGCCTTGCGCCACACGGCGACCAGTTTGTCGAGGCTGTGCTCACGCTGACCATACCCCGCGCCCGGCAATGAGGCCCATATGTTGCGACAACGGGAAATGGCGCGCTCAATGCGCCCCTGTTGCAGGTCTTCCAGCGCGCCGCGCTCACGGATCAGCTGAATGGCGAGCCTGTCCTGTGATGCCGGGCTGAAATCCGGCAAAGCAAGCTGCTTTTTGTAATGCGGCCAGAACAGGTAAAGCTGCTGGTAACGCCCTGATGCCGTGGATTTTTCCCCGCGACGATTGAAGACCTTCGCCGGGCGCCCACCGGCAAACGGGTGATCGCGATAGTCGGTAAAAATCTCCGGCTTGCCATCCAAGCCGGTAACAATGACGTCGTACCCGTTGTTTTTCGTCAGCGGGTGCGTCGCCGTACCCTCTGAAAACGCCAGCGTGTCGAGAAATGCCGCGACGTTGGGGTGTGTCTTAATGACCGCCATCGCTTTCCCCTTTTTTAATTCTGCGCTGAATCGCTATTTCCACCGCCTGATAACCGGCGATACCCAGCATGGAGCCAAATCCGCACACGGCGGCAGGCGGCAGGTCTGGAAACTGCACCAGTGCTACTCCGGCCACCATTGAGACAAAGCCGCCCAGCAACATGCGACCAATAAAAAGCCGGGCGGTAATGGGCTCACCACCGGCCAGCACTTTACCAACGACAATCAGCACGCCGATCACAAAGAGTGACAGGACGCTTTTTTCACCTTCCGTCATGTGTTTATTCCCACAGATTAATTGTTTCAGTTACGGGGGATGACTGGACATCTGGTAACTCGACCGCCGTGCCATATGGCAGCACTGCGCCGAGCTCGGCCAGTCCCGGATTTGCGTCAAGCACCGACTCGAACACCCCCTCAGTGCGCCCGTAATACCGGGCGCAAATCATGTCGAGCGTGTCGCCCTGTTGCGCTATGGCCTGCATCAGATTTGGCTCACAATGCAGCGGGGTTTATCCTGGACGCGCGATACCGCCCAGCGCATGTCCCGCCACAGTTCGTCGACAGTGGTATCGATGCTGTCGGCTTTCTTGTCGCCTTTGGCGCTGGCATCCACACCGCGATAACGCTCATAGAGCGTGGCGGTCGCCATTGAGGTGACGGCGCGCAGGTAATAGAAAACGCGCACGCTTTCGCCGTCGAGATCGTCAGCCGGCACGTCGGCCAGCTTGCTAAAACCCCCGGCAATCTGCTGTTCCCGCCACAAAAAAAGCTCGGCATTGGTTTCGGCGATGCCGGTTTTGATGGCCTCACGCAGCCGGGCAGGAGCGACGGTCTGCTCAAGGCGCATCCCTTCACGCACTCGCTTCGGGTCGATGTCAGGAAAGAAAAACGTATTTTTTATCACCGGCTCATCGCTGGCAGGCGGCGGGATGACCACCACGCCACCCGGCTGCGGCTCATCGTTCTTTTTAATAATCAGCGTCGTCATGACTACCTCTGAATAGGTGGGCGGTGGACGCCGGTCTCAGGTTGGGTAAAACACCCTCATCGACCGGCGTGCCGCCCTGGCGCGGGGCGCATTCTGTTAACCGGCGTTCTTTTTCGGTCGGCCACGTTTAGCCGGTGCCGTGGTTTTCACGGCGCGCGGCGCTCTTGCCGGGGCTTTAACGACCGTTGCCGGTTTGGGCTTCAGCTCACGCTCAAGCCTTTCAATGTCTTTTTTGACGCCTGCCTGACAGTCGAGCTGCATCGCTCGCCTGAGGTGGGCCAGCGCGTCGGCGGGCTGTTTGTTATCCCGCAATACCTGGCCGGTGATTTTGTGCAGTTTTGCGCGCACTTCATCAGGCATATCGGCGGCGGCGGTCAGCGCCAGCGTGTCGAGCAGCTGGCTGATGACGACCGGTTCACCGGCGGCATGGGCGCGCATGGCGGCGAGCGCCACCTCTTCGGTAAACATGTACTGCGGCGGGCGGCGGTGTTTGCCTGGCATGGACAGACCGTACTTAAACGCGTAGCGGGCAATATCCATCGCGCCGCCGATATCGCCGACATCGAGACGCCACAGCATGACGGTCATCACGATGTCATCCTGTGCACCTTTGCCCTGTTCCAGCACGCCACTGACCCACGGCAGATAGAACGGCAGCAGCTCGCGCTTTTTCGTGGCTTTCAGCTCTTTACCAAAGATGGCTTTTAACGTGCGTTGGTCTGCGGCCAGCTTAACCAGCATCTGCTCGTAGGCAGTGGCATGCCGCAGCGGGTTGTTTTCCCGCTGCGCGGTTTCAATGGCCGAGACCCGCATCATGTGACGCTGTGCGGGGCTCGTCATCGGTTAGCCCTCCGGTTGCGCGGCAGAGAAATCGCCCAGCTTGATATTTTCAATGAAGCACCCGGCGGCGTAGGTTTCGACCACGTAATCGATGTTCATCGATTCGTAGTTTTCCACCTGGTCGAGTTTCGGGTTTTCGATGATGGAGCGGCGGTGACTTTCATCCATGAAATAGATGGACAGGTTATCGAGACGCGTCACCATAATCGCGTTCGCCGGGAAGTACGGCACACGGACGGCGGGCAGGTTGCCGATGCGTTTCTGGCTGATGATAATGTCAGCCGCGAGCGCTTCGCTGTTCGGCTGGTCTTTGTTGACGATCGGGAAATATTTGTCGGCCAGCAGCTTACGACCCACAATCGCGACAAGCTCCGAATCTTCCTGATAAATCTCGTCAATCAGGTTGTCGGTGGCATCCATGACCAGCGCATCGAGGTTAACGTAATCGCCGTTTTTACCTACGCGGATAACAGCGGAAACGACGTTTCCTTCCTCGTCAACGATTTTGCTCATCACGCGGGTCGCCGCTTCATTGCGGTATTTCTGCGGCCAGCCGACGGCGACATCCTGCAACATCGGATGAGTGGCACGGTCAGAGGTTTCGGCGCGCTCAACGCCGTTGAAACCGGCCATGATGAAATCGAGAGCCTGCCGCTGGATGATGGCATCACGAATACGGCGCTGGAAGTCCTGGAAGCGCGCCCACAAATCCAGCTTTTTATATTTGAAGTGGAAGTCAAAGTTGACCTGATCGCACTCGTATTTTTTGGACTCCAGCGCGGTAAAGTCGGCTGTTTTACGCTCCTGGCCGCTGTTGGTGTCCGTGGTGCTGGCGATGGTGCCATTGACGCCGACGCCAATTTTTTCACCCTTCAGCTCATCCACCGGCACGATATTAATTTTCTGCAAAAATGCCGAGGACATCTGCACGGTGTTCATCATGGTTTGCGTGACGGATGGCTCGACGTTGAATTTTTTACTCACGTCGGCCGTGTCGATGCCGTTCAGCTCGGCAACGCGGGACAGGTAGGCATTGAATTTAAAACGGGTTTCCTGACGCATAGTCTTTCCTGTTGGGTTAAATCGGGTTGTCTGACCGGGCAAGCCTGTCGCCCGGCGATAAATTCACGACCGTCTAGCAGTCGGTCAGCAGCTCATCGCCACCGCCACCGGTGGAGAGCTTGCGGCGTGGCTGCGTGGTGCTTTCGGTTTTATCCAGCGACGTTTTTAACTGGCTGAATGCCTGGCTAGTCTGGTCGGCCTTCGTGGTGACGTCCTGTTTCAGCGTCGCAAAGGCATTTTCCAGCGTGGCAAGACGCTGCTCAGTGGCGGTGAGGTTTTCCTGCACATGTTCACTGACGGTCGTCACGGCTTCATGCACATCCTGAAAACGGGCGTCATCGCTGGCCTGTTTGCGGCTGAAAATGGCTTTCACTTTGTCGCTCAGGGCGGTAAAGACATTTTCCGCCTGGTCTTCAAACTCCAGCTCGGCGAGAGTGGCGACGGAAATCAGGTTGCCAGGCTCGGTTTTGAAGCGGTTGAGGGGGTTAAATTTGGCACCCCGGCAAAATTCGAGGTATTCGGTGCCGAGGCTGGCCGGGTCATCGGTCACCGCCAGGCCGACCAGGTAGCATTTACCGCTATTGGCGAAATTCGGCTGAATTTCCATTGAGGTGTAGACCTTCTGCAATTTTTTATTCATTGCGATCAGGTCATCGGTCGGGGTGATTTTGGCGAACAGCGCCAGCTTGCCTTTCAGTACCGAATCGTCGTCAATCTTTTCAGACTTCAGCTCGACCACATCGCCGTAACGACTGAAAGGGCCATCCGGCAGGATGCCTTTCAGGTGTTCGAGGTTAATGCGGCAACCGTAGACGCGGGGGTCAAAGGTCTCGGCCATTTCCTGAATATCCGTCGCGCTGATAACGCGGCCGTCACAGGTATCGCCTTCGACGCCGATGCGAAACCATTTTGAAACTTTTTTTGCCATTGTCAGGAGTCCTGATATCGGGTTAACGGGTCGGGGTTAGTTTCCCGACGTCGCCGCCCACCCGCCATCTGTCCCGGATGGCTTATCCCTCACACAACAGCACTTTAGCGATTCGCATCACCCGTTTCTTTAGCCTTGCCCTGTATCAATCACGGCGAGGCATCCATGACCATCACCACCGACACCACTTTGTTAAACGACCCGCGACGCCAGGCGGCTTTGCTGTACTGGCAGGGGTTTTCCGTGCCGCAGATTGCCGAAATGTTGCAGACCAAACGCCCGACGGTGCAGAGCTGGAAACAGCGCGACCAGTGGGACGAAACAGCACCGCTTAACCGGGTCGAAAGCACCTTAGAGGCCAGGCTGATTCAGCTCTACGCAAAACCCAACCTGACGCCCCACGATTTCAAGGTGGCGGATTTTCTGGCCCGGCAGATGGAGCGCTTTGCGCGCATTAATCGCTATGGCCAGACCGGAAACGAGGTTGACCTGAATCCCAACGTGGCCAACCGCAATAAAGGCGACCGCAAAAAGCCGACAAAGAACTTTTTCAGCGACGAGGCTATCGAGAAACTGGAAGAGATTTTCTTTGCAGAGTCTTTTGAGTATCAGTTGCGCTGGCACCGCGCCGGGCTTGAGCACCGCATTCGCGACATTCTGAAATCGCGCCAGATTGGGGCGACGTTCTACTTTTCCCGGGAGGCGCTGCTGCATGCGCTGAAAACCGGCCACAACCAGATTTTTCTGTCAGCGAGTAAGACGCAGGCGTATGTATTCCGCGAGTACATCATCCAGTTTGCGCGCCTGGTCGATGTCGACCTGACCGGCGACCCGATTGTCATCGGCAACAACGGCGCAAAGCTGATTTTTCTCGGCACCAACTCAAACACCGCGCAGAGCCATAACGGCGACCTGTATGTCGATGAGATATTCTGGATCCCCAACTTCCAGAAACTGCGCAAAGTGTCATCGGGCATGGCCTCACAAAGCCACCTGCGCAGCACCTACTTTTCGACGCCTTCCACCCTGGCGCACGGCGCTTACCCGTTCTGGTCGGGGGAATTGTTCAACCGTGGCCGCGCCCGCGCCAGTGAGCGGGTCGATATCGATATCAGTCATGACGCGCTCGCTGCTGGCGTGGCGTGTCCTGACGGCCAGTGGCGGCAGATTGTCACCATTGAGGATGCGCTCGCCGGGGGCTGTACGCTGTTCAATCTGGAGCAACTCCAGCGCGAAAACAGCGTCGACGACTTCCGCAATCTGTTTATGTGCGAGTTCGTTGACGACAAGGCGTCGGTGTTCCCGTTCGAGGATTTGCAACGCTGCATGGTCGACAGTCTGGAAGAATGGGAAGACTTTGCGCCGTTCGCCGACAATCCGTTCGGCTCCCGCCCGGTCTGGGTGGGATACGACCCTTCGCACAGCGGCGACAGCGCCGGGTGTGTGGTGCTCGCGCCGCCGGTTGTCGCCGGGGGCAAGTTCCGCATTCTGGAGCGCCATCAGTGGAAAGGCATGGACTTCGCGACTCAGGCCGAATCCATTCGCCAGCTCACCGAAAAATACAACGTCGAGTACATCGGTATCGATGCAACCGGTCTCGGTATTGGCGTCTTCCAGCTGGTTCGCTCGTTTTATCCCGCCGCCCGCGATATTCGCTACACGCCGGAAATGAAAACCGCAATGGTGCTGAAAGCAAAAGACGTTATCCGCCGTGGCTGTCTCGAATATGACGTCAGCGCCACCGACATCACCACCTCGTTTATGGCAATCCGCAAGACCATGACCAGCAGCGGGCGCAGCGCCACCTATGAGGCCAGCCGCACCGAGGAAGCCAGTCACGCGGACGTCGCCTGGGCGACCATGCACGCGCTGTTAAACGAACCGCTTACCGCTGGCAGCGGCCAGGCAACATCATCCATTCTGGAGTTCAACTGATGAGTAAATACAAAGGCCGCAAGCCACAGCCACAAAAGCGCCCGCGCAACATGAAAGACAGCTCGCCCCAAAAAATAGAGGCGTTTACCTTTGGTGAACCGAGCGCTGTGCTCGACCGCCGCGATATTCTTGATTACGTGGAATGCGTCAATAATGGCCGCTGGTTCGAACCACCGGTCAGCTTTAACGGGCTGGCGAAAAGCCTGCGCGCCGCCGTTCATCACAGCTCGCCGATTTACGTTAAGCGCAACATTCTGGCCTCAACGTTTATTCCGCACCCGCTACTGTCACAACAGGACTTCAGCCGCTTCGCGCTTGATTTTCTGGTGTTTGGCAACGCGTTTTTAGAGCTCCGAAAGAGTGTCACCGGTCGCCCGCTGAAGCTGGAAGCGTCACCGGCTAAATACACGCGACGTGGTATTGAAGATGATGTCTATTGGTGGGTGCCGTCATTTGACCAGCCGCACCCGTTCGCGCCGGGCTCCGTATTCCACCTGCTGGAGCCAGACATCAACCAGGAGCTGTACGGTATGCCGGAATATCTCAGCGCGCTAAACTCCGCCTGGCTGAATGAAGCGGCGACGCTGTTCCGTCGCAAGTATTACCAGAACGGGGCTCATGCTGGTTACATCATGTATGTGACGGACGCCGCGCAAAGCGGTACAGATGTTGAGGCGTTGCGCGATGCAATGCGCAGCTCGAAGGGGCTCGGCAACTTCAAAAATCTTTTTTTCTACGCACCGCACGGAAAACCGGACGGCATAAAAATAGTGCCGCTCAGTGAGGTGGCAACGAAAGACGATTTCTTCAATATCAAAAAAGTCAGCGCCGCCGATCTGCTCGACGCTCACCGCATCCCGTTCCAGCTGATGGGCGGCAAGCCGGAAAACGTCGGTTCGCTCGGCGATATCGAGAAGGTGGCAAAGGTGTTTGTCCGTAACGAGCTCATCCCGCTACAAGACCGGATGCGCGAGGTCAACGCGTGGGCCGGTCAGGAGGTGATCCGGTTCAAAAGTTACACCCTTGACACCGAAAGTGACTGATTTCCGCCGCCTCCGGGCGGCTTTTTCTTACCCTCACGCCTGACCGCCTCAGAAGCCCGCCACGCCCTCAAACACCCCCGCACCACCCACCGACACCCTCGCGAACCCGCGCGGTACAGCGACGCGCTCAGGCTGCGAAAATAAATGCGCAAAAGTACGCTGGCGCGCAGTGCTTTCCCCGCCTCGCCTGCCCGCTTCGTGAGTCGGAATTAATGCAGATGCAACAGGCCTCCCGATCCGCGCCAGGCCTGGCGGCAAGTATCAAAATATAAAGGTAAACACACATGCAAAATGATGCATCAAACGGATGCATTAACTTGGCTGAGATAGAGACAAACTTTAATACTATTTCATAAGCCCTATAAACGCGGCAAACATACTTCCCAGACCACCTATTGCAGCAAATAGAGTAGCCCAAAACATACTCCTCTGGCTGCGTATGTTTTCTGTATATCGCTGCTCTGTTTTATTAAAATTAGCCAAGGTATTTACCGCTTTTCCTGTTGGCCTATACCCCAACTTAGTCCTTGAAATATCGCCATTTTCAACAAGTGAATCAAGGCACAGACGGAGTTCTTTTCTCATCCGTGATTGATCATCGTGATAGACCCATAATCTACCAGCAACATCATTCATAACTAGTATTTCGCTGAATGGTCCTTCGCCTTCCTGCTCTCGATAGATTCTAACAACGGAGGCTAAAACAGTCATTGCATCAGTAATTTCTTGCTTACGCTGACGATAAAGAAACTTCTCACGGCTAAATCTTTTATTCTCTGCGTTAGCGAAGCGTCTAAATCTTAGCAGCTTCAAAAAGCTCAAATCACTTAATGAATTAAATCTCAACTCATGCGCATGATAATAATAAATACCCGAAAAAGAATCACACTCAAGATCTTTTGGAAAGAGAATAGAATCAATATTGAATATATTTTCATTCGCATTCCATTTTTTAACTTTCACCTCACCATCCACAAACCTTTCGAATAAATAATCCGCACCATCACGGTCTTTGATGTAAACAGAATACATGTTGTAATGTATGGCTTTTTCATATATCAAACTAATCCGCCCATTATCAGGGGTTCTCATCACATCGAAAATATCAAGATATTTTATAATGTTAATTTGTCTTTTATTTTTCATTCTACGTACCCCTTTAAATTTACTTCAATACCATAGTTTGAGTGTAACTAACGCCTCGCATGCTCGTTGTTCAACCCCGCCGGCACTGAAAACAAGTTTCAGCACCGGCGGCGTTTGTAGCTATATTGGTTAATTATCGAGTATCGAAACGATCTCACCGGTTCGCACGTCGACACGCGCCGCTACGGTCTGTTTTACCACCCCACCGGCTTTGTTGAATAAATCAGATTTCGGGTAA
>NZ_KV789806.1:0-26128 GCF_001807705.1 Klebsiella sp. HMSC25G12
TCTGCCGTGTCAGTGGGAGCGCATTATAGGGATCCCATTTTTTTGCACAAGCCTTTTTTCGATCTTTTTTTCTGAATGGTGATTTTTCACCCTTTTCGTCGCGTAATTGCACGATTTGCTCAATTTTCACCGTTTTCAGGGGTTGCACAGGGAGATAAAAGCCACCAAAGTCTTCTTACATTCCCGTATTTTGAGGTCTATATGTCTGCTCAGCTGCGCCCCTATAAAGCATTTTTCCCACAAATCGGTCTTCGCGTCATGATTGACGCATCCAGCGTTGTTATCGGTGATGTCAGAATTGCCGATGATGTCAGCGTCTGGCCTCTGGTGGCTATTCGCGGCGACGTCAACTATGTATCGATAGGTCAACGCAGCAATATTCAGGACGGTAGCGTTCTCCATGTGACTCATAAGTCCTCTTATAAGCCGGAGGGAAATCCGCTGATCATTGGTGAGGATGTAACTGTTGGTCATAAAGTGATGCTGCACGGCTGCACTATCGGCAACCGCGTGCTGGTTGGTATGGGTTCGATCTTATTAGATGGTGTCGTCGTTGGCGATGACGTCATGATTGGTGCAGGCAGTTTGGTACCGCAGAACAAACAACTGGAAAGCGGCTACCTTTACTTTGGCAATCCGGTCAAACAGATCCGCCCCCTGACGGAGACGGAACGGGAAGGACTGAAGTATTCAGCAAATAACTATGTGAAATGGAAAAATGAATACCTGGATCAGGATAACCAGATCCAGCCCTGAGCATCTTCTTGACCATCGCGGATCAATGCTTCCACCTCTTCCTCTAGATCCCAACGATGTTCCTGGAAGGCGGCCAGCCACTGCGCTGGCCCCTCTGCACCAAAACGCTGCTGCAGGCTCTGTCCTGAAATTGCGCAGGTTAATTGCATCCCATTGACCAGCACAGGAAAAACCACACCCTGCCGTTCGGCATCCCATGATTCCCGGTCAGGAAACTGAATCGCCTGATTCATGCATTCAGTTCCTGCTGCAGCGTTTCGATGACCGGAGCGATAGCCGGCAGGACGCCGTGCCATAGCAGAACAGCATGGGCGGCTTGCGCCACCAGCATTCCCAGCCCATCAGCACAGTGGACTGCGCCATACTGCTGGCACCAGTGAAGAAACGGTGTTGGCCCTTTCTGGTAAAACATGTCATAGCAATACACGTCAGCGTGGACAACAGATGCCGGGATAGCCGGTACATCACCGTCTATTCCACTGGACGTCGCATTGATGATCAGATCGAATGTTTCCCCGGATAAGGTATCCATCTCTCTTGCGCTGACGCTACCGGTATGGGCGAAGAGAGTGGCTAACTCATGGGCACGAGAATAGGTTCGATTCACGATCGTGACGGCACATCCCAGCGACAGAAGCGGCAAAAGAACCCCGCGTGATGCGCCACCAGCACCTACCAGCAGGATCCGCTGGCGCGGCTTAATGAACCCCAGGCGTTCCAGATCGCTCAGGAGGCCAATACCGTCGGTGTTGTCCCCCAGTAAACGGCCATCTTCCAGGCGTTTCAGGGTGTTTACTGCTCCCGCCAGCGCAGCGCGTTCTGTCAGCTCGTCCGCGCGCGCAAAAGCTTCCTCTTTAAAAGGAACGGTGACGTTGGCCCCCTTTCCTCCTTCTGCAAAGAACTGATTCAGAGAAGAGACAAAATCGTCCAGTGGCGCCAGCACACGTCCATAAGGATGAGTAATCCCTAACTGGCGGGCAAACAGCTGATGAATAGAAGGCGACTTGCTGTGCGCGATCGGATTACCAAAAACGGCATAGGTTTCCATGGTTCACCCCTGGCGGAACAGTTTACCCGTCAGGGCATCACGGATTTCAGATGGATTTTGCCGTCCACCCGTGGCGCCATCCACAACCGGGAAGCTGTCACCAAACTGAGCATGAACCTCTGCGGTGGTACGACACGGTGGTTGCCCGGTGAGATTGGCGCTCGTCGAGACCAGCGGTTTCCCGTAAGCTTCGCACAATTCAATCACCAGCGGATGGTTGGTCACGCGTACGGCCAGCGAATCAAAACGCCCCGTCAGCCAGCGCGGCGTTTCAGGACGCGCCGGGAATACAAACGTCACCGGTCCCGGCCAGCAGGAAAAGATAGCGTCCCGCTGCGAGTCACTTAACCGTGAATCATCAACATAAGGCTTCAACTGCTCAAAGCTGGCGGCGATAAGGATCAATCCCTTGTCAACAGGACGCTGCTTCAGCTCCAGCAGACGCATGACGGCCGTTTCGCTGTCTGGATCGCAGCCAACGCCAAAAACGGCTTCTGTGGGGTAGGCGATGACATGTTCATTTTTCAGTACCGCCACGGCATGGGCGACGGTTTCTGAGGGCAGGTTATTGTTCACTGATTTATTCCGCCGGGATCGGCTTTCCACATTGTTTACTGGCACAGAAGCGTCTGAGCCCCTGCGCCGTCTTCTTTTCAATTAACAGCGGGTAATGGCATTCAGGGCATTCGCCCGCTACCGGTTTAAAATTGATAACGAACTGGCAATCAGGGTAGCGATCGCAGGAATGAAAGGTTTTACCGAAACGAGAGCGACGCTGGACCAGATGCCCTTGTCCACATTGCGGACAGGCGATAGCGGTCTCATCGGGTTTATCAATCAGCTCGGTATGCTCGCATTCGGGATAGCGACTGCAGCCGATAAACATACCAAAGCGCCCCTGGCGTAACACCATGACAGCGCCGCAAGATGGGCACTCCTGTCCCTCCAGCACCTTAACGATATGACCGTCCGCCTGACTTTTCAGGGGACGGATATAGTCACAGTCCGGATAATGCGAACAGCCGAGAAACGGGCCATGTTTCCCGGAACGGATCACCAGTTCAGCCCCGCACTGCGGGCAGGGCTCATTTTTACGCACCGAAAACAGTGCTGATTTGGTCATAACAACTCGATGTTGCTGCAAAAAGATTAATGCAGCATACCTTCATTTACTTCGAAGAGTAATTCTTCCATTTGCTGATAGGCGTTTTCACAGCCCGGAATGTTGAACAGTACCATCAGGATGACCCATTTCAGGTCTTCCAGTTCAAATTCTGCTGTATCCAGCGCCAGGACGCGCTCTATCACCATTTCTCGCGTTTCGAGGTTCAACACCTGAATCTGCTCGAGGAAGAGTAAAAATCCCCGGCAACTGGCATCCAGACGCTGGCACTCCTCTTCGGTATACACTCGAAGCGACAGCGGGTCGGAAGCGAGCTGCATGGGTTCAACGAGACCTTCCTGATAATCAGCCAGTTTCTCGAGCCACATTAACGCGTTATAGATATCTTCCCGCTCAAAGCCTGCATCGGTAAGATCCCGCGTCAGTTTGTCCTGATCCACGCGCATTTCTGCTTCGTTATGGATGTAAGTTTCAAACAAATACATGAGTACGTCGAACATGGCTTGCCCTCCTTAATCGGACATAGCCGCCGGGTACAGCTGCGATCCAGCCTGCTAACTCCAGTTCAAGTAGCTGAGCTACGGTTACTGGCACAGATTGGCCGGCACGTTCAGCGACAACGTCAACAGGTGTTACCTCATCTCCTACGTTAGCCAGGAGCTCCGGAAATGGCAATGCTACAGACGGCTGATCGGCGCAATTATTTATCGAATCAGACGTATCAGTAAGCCAGGCCAGCTCGTTTTGCCAGTACTCCACGATATCCTCTGGCGAGGTCACCGGTACCGCGCCTTGCTTGATTAACCAGTGCGGACCTTCAGATCCCGGATTACCAATCGGGCCAGGCAGGGCGAACACATCTCTTCCCTGCTCCAGGGCGCAACGGACGGTGACCAGCGATCCGCTTCGCAACGCCGCCTCAATCACCAGCACGCCCAAACTTAAGCCGCTGATAATACGGTTACGTCGGGGAAAATGAGCGGGAAGCGGCGGCGTAATGAGTGGAAATTCAGAGACCAGCGTACCGCCATTGTCGATGATCTGTTGGGCGAGGTTTGCATGGCGCCGCGGATAAACCTGTTCCAGCCCGTTGCCCAGCACCGCGATGGTTTTCCCCTCCGCGGCCAGCGCGCCGCGGTGCGCAACGCCATCAATGCCTAACGCCAGCCCACTGGTGATGGTGATCCCTCTACGCGCCAGCGTTTCGCTGAACAGTTTTCCCCAGCGGGCGCCATACCAGGAGTGCTAACGGCTGCCAATAACGGCAAGCTGCGCGCTGTGAAGCAGGGCGGGGTCGCCACTGACCAGCAACGCGCCGGGGTAATCAGCGATAGCCCTTAGCCGCAACGGATAGCGCGGATCGTCAGCCCGTAACAGATGATGATCCGGGTGTTCCAGCCAGCGCTGCGTCTCGTCAAGCTCTCGCTCGTCAAACCGTAAAAATGGCTTCACCTGCGCCGCGGTCATCCCAACGGCATGTAGCGCTTCACTATCCACGAAAGCGGCTGCGCATAACCGCTGCGCAATATCCAGCATCCTGTCGCCATACAAATTATTGACCTTCATCAGCCGCAGCCAAATCTCGTCGGGCGTCATCCTTACCCCCTGCCATAAGCGGCATTGACAATCTTTGCGATTGGACAGTGAGACTGTCAATTGCAGGGGGTTTTGTCTAGAATAGAGCTAATAATCTTATCAACTCCTGAATACGACTCTGGAACTTTATGGCAGTTTTGCAAGTGTTACATATTCCGGACGAGCGCCTTCGCAAAGTCGCCGAGCCGGTCAAAGAAGTGAATGCGGAAATTCAGCGTATCGTCGATGATATGTTCGACACCATGTACGCCGAGGAAGGCATCGGTCTGGCCGCAACCCAGGTCGATATCCATCAGCGCATCATCGTGATCGATGTGTCGGAAAATCGTGAAGAGCGGCTGGTGTTAATCAACCCGGAGCTGCTGGAAAAAGACGGCGAAACCGGTATTGAAGAAGGCTGCTTGTCCATTCCGGAACAGCGTGCTCTGGTACCCCGTGCGGAAAAAGTGAAGATCCGTGCGCTGGATCGCGACGGTAAGCCGTTTGAGCTGGAGGCCGATGGCCTGCTGGCGATCTGTATCCAGCATGAAATGGATCACCTGGTTGGCAAACTGTTTATTGACTATCTGTCACCGCTCAAACAACAGCGCATTCGTCAGAAGGTTGAGAAACTGGATCGTTTACGTTCCCGTGCCTGATAACAAGGAATACCGTGTCACATTCACTACGTATCATTTTCGCCGGCACCCCCGATTTTGCAGCGCGTCATCTTGACGCGTTGTTGTCGTCTGAACATCAGATCGTTGGCGTGTTTACTCAGCCAGACCGTCCCGCGGGACGCGGCAAAAAATTGATGCCGAGCCCGGTAAAAGTGCTGGCTGAAGCCCATGACGTCCCCGTATTCCAGCCATCGTCTCTTCGTCCGCAGGAGAACCAACAGCTCGTCGCCGATTTAGGCGCCGATATCATGGTGGTGGTGGCGTATGGTCTGATCCTGCCAAAAGCGGTGCTTGAGATGCCGCGTCTGGGCTGCATCAACGTTCATGGCTCCCTGCTGCCGCGCTGGCGTGGCGCCGCGCCGATCCAGCGTTCGCTGTGGGCGGGCGATAGCGAAACCGGCGTGACCATCATGCAGATGGACGTCGGCCTTGATACGGGTGACATGCTGTATAAGCTTTCCTGCCCCATTACCGCTGAGGATACCAGCGGCAGCCTGTACGATAAGCTGGCCGGCCTCGGCCCACAGGGACTGCTGACAACCTTAGCGCAACTGGCAAACGGAACGGCACAGCCTGAAGTCCAGGACGAGTCACTCGTCAGTTATGCCGAGAAGCTGAGTAAAGAAGAGGCCCGCATCGACTGGTCGCTTTCCGCTGCACAGCTGGAACGTTGCATCCGGGCGTTTAATCCTTGGCCAATGAGCTGGCTGGAGATTGACGGGCAGCCAGTCAAAGTCTGGCGGGCATCGGTTATTGCCGAAGCCACGCACGCCGAGCCGGGAACAATAGTGGCAGCAACCAAACAGGGTATTCAGGTCGCCACGGGTGATGGAATCCTCAGTCTGGAATCACTACAGCCAGCGGGTAAAAAAGCGATGAGCTCGCAGGACTTACTCAATTCCCGCCGGGAGTGGTTCATCCCTGGTACCCGTCTCGCCTGACGGTTGTCTCTTTAAAAGCCCGGGTTAGCCGGGCATTTTTATTTTTGCGCTTATGAAAAACAAAATAAACTTACGCAGTCTGGCCGCCCAGGCTATCGAGCAAGTGGTAGAACAAGGTCAGTCTTTGAGCAACGTTCTGCCCCCTTTGCAGCAGAAAGTCAGCGATAAAGACAAAGCGCTGTTGCAGGAGCTGTGCTTTGGCGTATTGCGTACGCTCAGTCAGCTTGAGTGGCTTATCAACAAGCTGATGGCGCGTCCGATGACCGGCAAACAGCGCACCGTGCATTTTCTGATCATGGTTGGGCTTTATCAGTTGCTCTATACCCGTATTCCTCCGCATGCCGCACTGGCGGAAACGGTAGAAGGCGCGGTGGCCATTAAACGCCCGCAGCTTAAAGGGCTGATCAACGGCGTGCTACGCCAGTTCCAGCGCCAGCAGGAAGCGTTATTAGTCGAATTTGCTGAGCATGAAAACCGCTATCTTCATCCCAAATGGCTGCTGAAACGCCTGCAGCAGGCCTGGCCGCAGCAGTGGCAGGAGATCGTCGATGCGAACAACCAGCGCCCGCCGATGTGGCTGCGCGTTAACCGCAACCATCATTCCCGGGATGAATGGCTTGCTCTGCTTAAAGAGGCCGGCTTAGAGGGCTTCACCCACCCTGACTATCCCGACGCCGTGCGTCTGGCCACCCCTGCCCCAGTCCATGCGTTGCCAGGTTTTGCCGAAGGCTGGGTCACCGTCCAGGATGCCTCGGCCCAGGGCTGTATGCGCTACCTGCTGCCGGAAAATGGCGAACGCATTCTCGATCTTTGCGCCGCACCGGGCGGCAAGACGACGCATATTCTGGAGGTTGCCCCGCAGGCTCAGGTCATGGCGGTGGATATTGATGAACAGCGTCTGTCACGCGTCTATGACAACCTGAAACGGCTGGGCATGAAAGCCGAAGTCAAACAGGGCGATGGTCGCTTCCCTGAGCAGTGGTGTGGCAACGAACAGTTCGACCGTATTCTGCTGGATGCCCCCTGCTCCGCCACCGGCGTCATTCGCCGCCATCCGGATATCAAATGGCTGCGCCGGGATCGGGATATCGCCGAGTTAGCCCAGCTGCAGGCCGAGATCCTGAATGCCACCTGGGAGCACCTGAAACCAGGCGGTACGCTGGTTTACGCTACCTGTTCTATTCTGCCGGAAGAGAATAGTCAGCAAATTTCCGCCTTCCTCGCACGAACCCCGGATGCTGAACTTCATGCAACCGGTACGCCGGCGAGCCCCGGGCAGCAAAATCTGCCGGGCCCGGAAGAAGGTGATGGCTTCTTTTACGCTAAGCTAATCAAACGTCGGAATTAATGGGTCACTGCAGATGAAGATTATTATTCTGGGCGCCGGCCAGGTCGGCGGCACGCTGGCGGAAAACCTTGTCGGCGAGAACAATGATATTACGCTGGTTGATACCAATGGCGACCGTCTTCGCAGCCTGCAGGATAAGTTCGACCTGCGTGTCGTCCAGGGGCATGGCTCTCACCCTCGCGTACTGCGCGAGGCGGGGGCCGATGATGCCGATATGCTGGTAGCGGTCACCAGTTCGGATGAAACCAATATGGTGGCCTGCCAGGTCGCCTACTCATTATTCAATACCCCAAACCGTATTGCGCGTATTCGTGCGCCAGATTACG
The DNA here is from genome assembly GCF_001807705.1 of Klebsiella sp. HMSC25G12. Lineage (NCBI taxonomy): Bacteria > Pseudomonadati > Pseudomonadota > Gammaproteobacteria > Enterobacterales > Enterobacteriaceae > Klebsiella > Klebsiella sp. HMSC25G12. The sequence goes on from NZ_KV789806.1 coordinate 7,798, forward strand.
TTCGTGATGCGGATAAGCTCTTCAATTCTGAAGCGGTGCCTATCGATCACTTAATCGCTCCGGAACAGCTGGTCATCGACAATATTCACCGGCTGATCGAATATCCCGGCGCGCTGCAGGTCGTGAACTTCGCCGAAGGGAAAGTCAGCCTCGCCGTAGTAAAAGCCTATTACGGTGGTCCGCTGGTAGGGAATGCGTTGTCCACCATGCGGGAGCATATGCCGCATATCGATACGCGTGTGGCCGCTATTTTCCGCCACGATCGTCCTATTCGCCCACAGGGTTCGACGATTGTGGAAGCCGGCGATGAAGTATTCTTTATTGCCGCCTCGCAGCATATTCGCGCGGTCATGAGCGAACTGCAGCGACTGGAAAAGCCGTATAAGCGTATTATGCTGGTCGGCGGGGGCAATATTGGCGCGGGTCTGGCCCATAAGCTGGAAAAAGATTACAGCGTCAAGCTTATCGAACGTAATCAGCAGCGAGCCGCTGAGCTTGCGGAAAAGCTGCAGCATACAATCGTCTTCTACGGTGATGCATCGGACCAGGAGCTGCTGGCTGAAGAGCATATTGACCAGGTGGACCTGTTTATTGCCGTCACTAACGACGATGAAGCAAACATTATGTCGGCGATGCTGGCGAAGCGAATGGGCGCGAAAAAAGTGATGGTGCTGATCCAGCGCAGAGCCTACGTGGATCTGGTCCAGGGCAGTGTCATTGATATCGCGATATCACCTCAACAGGCCACAATTTCCGCACTCCTCAGCCATGTTCGTAAAGCCGATATTGTCGGCGTCTCCTCCCTTCGCCGCGGTGTTGCCGAAGCGATTGAGGCCGTGGCGCACGGTGATGAGAGCACCTCCCGGGTGGTCGGGCGTTCGATCGATGAGATCAAGCTGCCGCCAGGTACGATCATCGGCGCCGTTGTGCGGGGCAACGACGTAATGATCGCGAATAATAATCTGCGGATCGAGCAGGGCGATCATGTGATCATGTTTTTGACCGATAAGAAGTTTATTTCCGATGTAGAAAGGCTGTTCCAGCCAAGTCCTTTCTTCCTGTAATTCCCAGGGCGCCGAACAGGCGCCTTTTTATTATCCCTTATTATTCAAAGGTTAATATTTTGCGGTAACTATCTACTGGGAATGGCAAATGAAAATACATTTGTTAAACTTACAACGTCAGCTGGCACAAGGAGAATAAAATGAGTTTTTTAAAAGAGTTTCGCGAATTCGCGATGCGCGGGAACGTTGTCGATTTGGCAGTGGGTGTGATCATCGGTGCAGCATTCGGTAAAATTGTTTCATCGCTGGTCGCAGATATTATTATGCCACCACTCGGCCTGTTGATTGGCGGGATCGATTTTAAACAGTTTGCCGTCACGCTACGTGATGCCCAGGGCGATGTCCCGGCTGTCGTGATGCATTATGGGGTATTCATTCAGAACGTTTTCGATTTCATCATCGTCGCGTTTGCCATCTTCATGGCGATTAAACTGATGAATAAGTTAAATCGTAAGAAAGAAGAGGCTCCGGCGGCGCCGCCAGCTCCTTCTAAAGAAGAAGTCCTGCTGAGCGAAATTCGCGATCTGCTGAAAGAGCAAAACAACCGTTCTTAATCAGCACCGAAAGCAGAAGGCCAGTGGTAAAAAAGCGATTCGCTTGCTTGCCACTGGCCTCCCGGTCAATCCTTCCTGCATGTTTATCTTTACGTTGATAGCTTCCTTTCCCTTTCTTGTTTTTCTCTACACGCTGCCTGAATAACGGATCGTGGAGAAGTGCCTCAATGGCGTTATCTTTAATTTGCCCTTTAGTATGCTGATAGCGACTCATATAAACTCCAGTGCATGTGTGAATTCCGCGCGAGTGTAGATCCGCGCGATGAAAAAATCAACGTCCCGTACCGCCATTGCTGGCGCCTTGTTCAAGGGCCTCAAGAATCGAACAATAAACACTACTGTGCGCAGTCCCACAGCAGGCATCATTAAGCCGCTGCAAAGAGCGACGCATCGTCTGTAACTCTTTGATCCGCGCCTCGACTTCGCTTAATCGCGCCTGAACGATCCCTTTCGATTCCTGGCAGGTATGGTGCTCCGGATCGATACGGATCGACAATAATTCGCGGATCGCTTCCAGAGTGAAGCCCAGCTGACGGGCATAGCGAATAAAGCGTAGCCGCTGAAGATCGTTATCCGAGTAAAGACGAAATCCCCCCTCGGTGCGCACGTCATGATCCATCATTTGCTGTTTCTCATAATAACGGATGGTATCTGGCGTGACGTCAGCCAGCTTAGCCAGCTCACCAATACGATACATATTTACTCCTGATTCATTCTTTGTAGCAAAGCCTCGGCATACTCACCGCGTAAAAAGTCGGTACTCAGGCCAGCCTGACGAAGCTTCAGTTCGAGCAAGGCAAGCCGTTTGCTCAGTTCAGCATGACGCGGATCGTCCTGGCGGACGCCCTTCAGTAAATCAGCCAGTGCCACCGCTTCTCTTCGCTGCTCCAGCTCCGGGGGAAGGCATCCAGCATTCTTCAGAAGGCGATAACCTGCCCGCAGCTCCGCCGGCACATGCGAATCGTCATCGAGAGTCAGCGGCTCGCCGCTGCCGGGTAAGTTATCGAACTCACCTTTAGTTTGGGCATCGAGGATATGGCGTTCCGCCCACTGATCCAGTAACCACATTCTACGGCTCCGGGGGATGAACAAAAAGAGTACAGATAGTGTAGTGAAGTGGGGATGCGGTAGATATAAAAAAACCCGCCGGGGCGGGTTTTTTTACGTTACTACAGATTACTCTGCAGCAGCTTCTGCTTTCGGCTCAGCACGATCAACCAGCTCGATGTATGCCATCGGCGCGTTGTCGCCTGCACGGAAGCCACACTTCAGAATGCGAGTGTAACCACCGGCGCGGCTCGCGAAACGCGGGCCCAGCTCGTTAAACAGTTTTGCCACGATCTCGTTATCACGAGTGCGGGCGAATGCCAGACGACGATTAGCAACGCTATCAGTCTTGGCAAGAGTAATCAGCGGCTCAACTACGCGACGCAGTTCTTTCGCTTTCGGCAGGGTCGTCTTGATGATTTCATGACGAACCAGCGAACCTGCCATGTTACGGAACATAGCCTGGCGATGGCTGCTGTTGCGGTTCAGTTGACGACCACTCTTACGATGGCGCATGACCTTATCCTTCTCAGTAAAACCTTAACCTGTGATCCGGTTACTCGTCAGCAATGCTTGCTGGTGGCCAGTTTTCCAGGCGCATGCCCAGAGACAGTCCACGGGAAGCCAGCACGTCTTTAATCTCAGTAAGAGATTTTTTACCCAGGTTCGGCGTTTTCAGCAACTCAACCTCGGTACGCTGTACCAGATCACCGATATAGTGGATAGCTTCTGCCTTGAGGCAGTTAGCAGAGCGGACAGTCAATTCCAGATCGTCAACAGGGCGCAGCAGGATCGGATCGAACTCTGGTTTCTCTTCTTTCACTTCTGGCTGACGTACATCACGTAAGTCAACAAAAGCTTCCAGTTGTTCAGCCAGAATGGTTGCCGCACGACGAATCGCCTCTTCAGGATCGATTGTGCCGTTGGTTTCCATTTCGATGACCAGCTTGTCCAGGTCGGTACGCTGTTCTACACGCGCAGCTTCAACATTGTAGGCAATACGCTCTACAGGGCTGTAGCAGGCGTCGACCAGCAGACGGCCGATTGGGCGCTCATCTTCTTCCGAATGAATTCGGGCAGAAGCCGGCACATAACCGCGACCGCGCTGAACTTTGATACGCATGCTAATAGCAGCGTTCTCATCAGTCAGGTGGCAAATCACGTGCTGCGGCTTGACGATTTCGACATCACCGTCGTGGGTAATGTCGGCTGCAGTCACAGGGCCAATGCCAGATTTATTCAAAGTAAGGATGACTTCATCTTTACCCTGAACTCTCACCGCCAGCCCTTTCAGGTTGAGCAGGATTTCAAGGATGTCTTCCTGAACGCCTTCTTTGGTGCTGTACTCGTGCAGTACACCATCAATCTCAACCTCGGTCACCGCGCAACCCGGCATCGATGAGAGCAGAATACGGCGCAGTGCGTTACCCAGAGTATGGCCGAAGCCACGCTCTAAAGGCTCAAGGGTCACCTTGGCGTGCGTCGAACTCACTTGCTCGATATCGACCAGGCGCGGTTTTAGAAACTCTGTCACAGAACCCTGCATTGTGTCCTCTCTTTGGTACTAAGCTTTACTTGGAGTAAAGCTCGACGATCAGGTGTTCGTTAATGTCCGCAGACAGATCAGAACGCTCCGGCTGACGCTTGAACGTACCTTCCATCTTGCCAGCATCAACTTCCAGCCAGGTTGGCTTTTCACGCTGCTCAGCCAGCTCCAGAGCGGCTTTCACGCGAGATTGCTTTTTCGCTTTCTCACGAATGCTGACAACGTCATTCGCTTTAACCTGATAAGAAGCGATGTTAACAACACGACCGTTTACCATAATCGCTTTGTGGCTAACCAGCTGGCGTGCTTCAGCACGAGTGGCGCCGAAGCCCATACGGTATACAACGTTGTCCAGACGACCTTCCAGCAGAGCCAACAGGTTTTCACCGGTGTTGCCTTTCAGACGTGCTGCTTCTTTATAGTAGTTACGGAACTGACGCTCCAGCACACCGTACATACGGCGAACTTTTTGCTTTTCACGCAACTGCACACCATAGTCAGACAGACGCGGTTTACGCGCACCGTGCTGGCCAGGAGCTTGTTCAATTTTACACTTGGTATCGATCGCGCGAACGCCAGACTTAAGGAATAAGTCGGTGCCCTCACGACGGCTCAGCTTGAGCTTAGGACCCAAATATCTTGCCATTTTCTTTCTCCAACTAACCTGGAAAACGTAGCGTTATACGCGACGTTTTTTCGGCGGACGACAACCGTTATGAGGGATCGGAGTCACATCAGTAATATTAGTGATGCGGAAACCAGCGGCGTTCAGTGCACGAATGGTAGATTCGCGACCCGGACCCGGACCTTTGACCATAACTTCCAGATTCTTGATGCCGTATTCTTTTACGGCTTCTGCGCAACGCTCTGCTGCAACCTGAGCTGCAAACGGAGTGGATTTGCGAGAACCACGGAAACCGGAACCACCGGCTGTTGCCCAACCCAGTGCGTTACCCTGACGATCAGTGATAGTAACGATGGTGTTGTTAAAAGAAGCATGGATATGAGCCACGCCATCAGAGACTTGTTTTCTTACACGCTTACGTGCACGAACTGGTGCCTTTGCCATTATTCAATCACCCCGATTATTTCTTGATCGGTTTACGCGGACCCTTACGGGTACGTGCGTTGGTCTTGGTACGCTGACCGCGAACCGGAAGACCACGACGATGGCGTAAACCACGGTAGCAACCAAGGTCCATCAGACGCTTGATGCTCAGGGTGATTTCACGGCGCAGATCACCTTCAACGACAAATTTACCTACTGCTTCACGCAGAATATCAATTTGTTCTTCAGACAGCTCACTGATCTTAACATTTTCAGCGATGCCCGTTTCAGCACAGATAGCTTTAGAACGGGTTTTGCCGATACCGAAAATAGCGGTTAAAGCGATTACGGTATGTTTGTGATCAGGAATGTTAATGCCTGCTATACGGGCCACTATGCACTCCTACTATTTAATATGTACGTACCATGCTGAAAAGCCCGTTTTCAGGATACTCAAATGGAAACGTACAGACATACAAAAGATTGGCTGGCTAATCTAGCCAGCTCAATCCAACTTTGCAAGAAAAATATGCGAATAAATCAGCCTTGGCGCTGTTTATGCTTCGGCTCGGCACTGCAAATCACACGGATGACGCCATCACGCTTAACGATTTTGCAGTTACGGCATAATTTCTTGACGGAAGCACGAACTTTCATTTTTACTCTCCGTAACTTCTCGGGCGACCAGTTTTAACGGCCGTAGCCTTTCAGGTTCGCCTTCTTCAATGCAGACTCATACTGACTGGACATCATCAGAGTTTGCACTTGAGCCATAAAGTCCATAATCACGACAACAACGATAAGCAGCGATGTCCCACCGAAGTAGAACGGCACTTTCATCGCGTCACGCATGAACTCCGGGATCAGGCAGATAAAAGTAATATACAACGCACCAACCAGAGTCAGGCGAGTCATCACTTTATCGATATACTTCGCCGTTTGCTCTCCCGGACGAATTCCTGGTACAAATGCACCGGACTTCTTCAGGTTATCTGCTGTTTCACGCGGGTTGAAAACCAACGCCGTGTAGAAGAAACAGAAGAAGATGATTGCAGACGCATAGAGTAACACATAAAGCGGTTGCCCAGGCTGCAAATACAGCGAAATTGTTGTCAGCCAGTTCCAACCAGTACCACCCCCGAACCATGACGTGATGGTTGCCGGGAACAGTATAATACTGGAAGCGAAGATTGCCGGGATTACCCCCGCCATATTCACTTTCAGCGGTAAATGTGTGCTCTGTGCAGCATAGACACGACGACCCTGCTGCCGTTTCGCGTAGTTTACCACAATGCGGCGTTGACCACGTTCAACGAATACAACAAAGAAGGTCACTGCAAATACTAATACTGCAACCAACAGCAACAGGAGGAAGTGCAGGTCGCCTTGACGCGCTTGCTCGATAGTATGGGCGATGGCCGGCGGGAGTCCCGCAACGATCCCGGCGAAGATCAGGATCGAGATACCGTTACCGATACCGCGTTCAGTGATCTGTTCGCCGAGCCACATCAGGAACATAGTCCCTGTGACCAGACTTACAACAGCGGTGAAATAGAACGCAAAGCCTGGATTAATCACCAGGCCCTGCATACCAGGCATATTCGGCAGACCGGTAGCAATACCGATCGACTGGAATATCGCCAGCACCAGAGTACCGTAGCGGGTGTACTGGCTGATCTTACGACGACCAGACTCCCCTTCTTTCTTCAGCTCTGCCAGCGGTTGGTAAACCACCGTCAGCAGCTGCACGATGATAGATGCCGAGATATACGGCATAATCCCCAGTGCAAAGATAGAAGCACGGCTGAGAGCACCACCAGAGAACATGTTGAACATTTCAATGATGGTGCCTCGCTGTTGCTCAAGCAGTTTGGCAAGTACAGCGGCATCAATACCAGGGATCGGAATAAAAGAGCCAATACGGAACACTATCAGCGCACCGACCACAAACAGAAGTCTGCGTTTCAGTTCGCCAAGGCCACCTTTGGCACTTTGAAAATCTAATCCCGGTTGTTTAGCCATCTGCTACTTATTCCTCAATTTTACCGCCAGCAGCTTCGATAGCAGCACGAGCACCTTTAGTCACACGCAGGCCACGAACAGTTACCGGACGAGTTACCTCACCAGACAGGATCACTTTCGCGAACTCGATCTGGACACCGATAATGTTTGCCGCTTTCAGCGCGTTCAGGTCTACTACATCGCCTTCTACGTGAGCCAGATCGGAGAGACGGATCTCTGCGGTGATCATCGCTTTACGAGAAGTGAAGCCGAATTTCGGCAGACGACGGTACAGAGGCATCTGACCACCCTCGAAACCGCGACGTACGCCACCGCCAGAACGAGACTTCTGACCTTTGTGACCACGACCACCGGTTTTACCGAGGCCAGAACCGATACCACGACCCAGGCGTTTACCCGCCTTTTTGGAGCCTTCGGCCGGAGACAGAGTATTTAAACGCATCTCTTACTCCTCAACTTTAACCATGAAGGAAACCGCGTTGACCATACCACGAACAGCAGGAGTATCCTCGCGCTCTACGGTGTGACCAATACGACGCAGACCCAGGCCAAGCAGTGTTGCCTTGTGTTTCGGCAGACGACCGATTGCACTGCGGGTTTGAGTAATTTTAATAGTCTTTGCCATGGTTTATTTCCCCAGAATTTCTTCAACGGATTTACCACGCTTGGCAGCGACCATTTCTGGAGAATTCATATTTTCCAGGCCATCAATAGTTGCACGAACCACGTTGATCGGGTTGGTGGAACCGTATGCTTTAGCCAGAACGTTATGAACCCCAGCAACTTCCAGAACGGCGCGCATTGCACCACCGGCGATGATACCGGTACCTTCGGAAGCTGGCTGCATGAATACACGAGAACCCGTGTGAACACCTTTAACCGGGTGTTGCAGGGTGCCGTTGTTCAGCGCGACGTTAATCATGTTGCGACGGGCTTTTTCCATCGCTTTCTGGATCGCTGCTGGAACTTCACGCGCTTTACCGTAACCAAAACCAACGCGACCGTTACCATCACCAACTACAGTCAGAGCTGTGAAGGAGAAAATACGACCACCTTTAACGGTTTTAGATACGCGGTTTACCGCGATCAGCTTTTCCTGCAGTTCGCCAGCTTGTTTTTCGATGTGAGCCATCTTACACCTCTACCTTAGAACTGAAGGCCAGCTTCACGGGCAGCATCTGCCAGTGCCTGGACACGACCATGATATTGGAACCCGGAACGGTCAAAGGAAACATCTTTGATGCCTTTTTCCAGAGCGCGTTCAGCAACAGCTTTACCCACAGCTGCAGCCGCGTCTTTGTTACCGGTGTACTTCAGTTGTTCAGAGATAGCTTTTTCTACAGTAGAAGCAGCTACCAGAACTTCAGAACCATTCGGAGCAATTACCTGTGCGTAAATATGACGCGGGGTACGATGTACCACCAGGCGAGTTGCACCCAGCTCCTGGAGCTTGCGGCGTGCGCGGGTCGCACGACGGATACGAGCAGATTTCTTATCCATAGTGTTACCTTACTTCTTCTTAGCCTCTTTGGTACGCACGACTTCGTCGGCGTAACGAACACCCTTGCCTTTATAAGGCTCAGGACGACGGTAGGCGCGCAGATCTGCTGCAACCTGGCCGATCACCTGCTTATCAGCGCCTTTCAGCACGATTTCAGTTTGAGTCGGACATTCTGCAGTGATACCGGCCGGCAGCTTATGTTCAACAGGATGAGAGAAACCTAAAGCCAGGTTTACTACATCCCCTTTAACCGCTGCACGATAGCCTACACCAACCAGCTGAAGCTTTTTAGTGAAGCCTTCGGTAACACCGATAACCATTGAGTTCAGCAGGGCACGTGCGGTACCAGCCTGAGCCCATCCGTCTACGTAACCATCACGCGGACCGAAGGTCAGAGCATTATCTGCATGTTTAACTTCAACAGCATCGTTGAGAGTACGAGTCAGCTCGCCATTTTTACCTTTGATCGTAATAACCTGACCGTTGACTTTAACATCAACGCCGGCAGGAACAACGACCGGTGCTTTAGCAACACGAGACATTTTTTCCTCCGATTAGGCTACGTAGCAGATAATTTCGCCACCAAGACCAGCCTGGCGCGCTGCACGATCAGTCATAACACCTTTAGAGGTAGAAACAACTGCGATACCCAGACCCGCCATAACTTTCGGCAGCTCATCTTTACGTTTGTAGATGCGCAGACCTGGGCGGCTGACACGCTGAATGCTTTCTACAACAGCTTTACCCTGGAAATACTTAAGAGTCAGTTCCAGTTCCGGCTTGATGTCGCCTTCAACTTTAAAATCTTCAATAAAGCCTTCTTCCTTCAGCACGTTGGCAATTGCCACTTTCAGCTTGGAGGAAGGCATGGTGACCGCAGCTTTATTCGCGGCCTGACCGTTACGGATACGGGTCAGCATATCCGCGATCGGATCTTGCATGCTCATCTGTCTTTACTCCCGTGATTCAATTGGTGACAATTACCAGCTAGCCTTTTTCAGACCCGGGATTTCACCGCGCATAGCGGCTTCACGGACCTTAATACGGCTCAACCCGAACTTCCGCAGGAAACCATGCGGACGACCTGTTTGACGGCAGCGATTACGCTGACGAGACGGGCTGGAATCACGCGGCAGAGTCTGCAGCTTGAGAACAGCGTTCCAACGATCTTCGTCGGTTGCGTTCACATCAGAGATGATAGCTTTCAGTTCAGCGCGTTTAGCGAAGAATTTATCAGCTAAAGCCACGCGCTTTACTTCGCGTGCTTTCATTGATTGCTTAGCCATTAAGTAACCCTACCTTACTTGCGGAACGGGAAGTCAAAGGCAGCCAGCAGAGCGCGGCCTTCTTCATCAGATTTCGCAGTAGTGGTAATGGTAATATCCAAACCACGAACGCGGTCGACTTTATCGTAGTCGATTTCTGGGAAGATGATCTGCTCACGGACACCCATGCTGTAGTTACCACGGCCGTCGAAAGACTTAGCGGACAAGCCACGGAAGTCACGGATACGCGGTACAGCAATAGTGATCAGGCGCTCAAAGAACTCCCACATGCGCTCGCCGCGCAGAGTTACTTTACAGCCGATCGGATAGCCCTGACGGATTTTGAAGCCTGCAACTGATTTGCGTGCTTTGGTGATCAGCGGTTTTTGACCGGAGATTGCTGTCAGGTCAGCTGCTGCGTTATCCAGCAGTTTCTTGTCAGCGATCGCTTCACCAACACCCATGTTCAGGGTGATCTTCTCGACCCGAGGGACTTGCATGACAGAATTGTAGTTAAACTCAGTCATGAGTTTAGCGACTACTTCGTCTTTGTAGTAATCATGCAGTTTCGCCATCGTACTACTCCAAATTACTTGATAGTTTCGCTATTAGATTTGAAGAAACGGACTTTTTTGCCGTCTTCGAATCTAAAGCCTACACGGTCAGCCTTGCCGGTTGCCGCGTTGAAGATAGCAAGGTTAGAGATCTGAATAGCTGCTTCTTTCTCTACAATGCCGCCTGGTTGGTTCAGGGCCGGAACCGGCTTCTGATGTTTCTTAACCAAGTTGATACCTTCAACAATGACCTTGCCGGAAGACAGGACATTTTTTACTTTACCGCGTTTACCTTTATCTTTACCGGTTAACACGATAACTTCGTCATCACGACGGATTTTAGCTGCCATGATTCGCTCCTTAGAGTACTTCTGGTGCCAGAGAGATAATTTTCATGAACTTCTCGGTACGAAGTTCACGAGTTACCGGCCCAAAAATACGCGTACCGATAGGCTGCTCGCTGTTATTGTTCAGAATAACGCATGCATTACCATCGAAGCGAATGACAGAACCGTCCGGGCGACGAACACCCTTCTTGGTGCGCACCACTACCGCCTTCAGCACATCACCTTTTTTGACCTTACCACGCGGAATTGCTTCCTTGATGGTGATCTTGATGATGTCGCCTACGCCTGCGTAGCGACGGTGCGAGCCACCCAGAACCTTGATACACATTACGCGACGTGCACCGGAGTTGTCGGCGACGTTCAGCATAGTCTGTTCTTGGATCATTTTAGTGCTCCGCTAATGTCAACTACTACTGAGACCCGAAAATTAGGGTCGTTAAAAAGCCCCATATCGAGGGCGCGGCATTATAACACCACAAACCAGATATGGGTAGAAAAAATAAACGGCTCATCGCTGAGCCGTTTATCCGTATCGAGAATGCGTACTCTATTACAGAACCGCTTTCTCTACAACGCGAACCAGCGTCCAGGACTTAGTCTTGGACAGCGGACGGCATTCGCGGATTTCAACCACGTCACCGATACCGCATTCGTTGTTCTCGTCATGTACGTGCAGTTTGGTCGTACGTTTGATGAATTTGCCGTATACCGGGTGTTTCACCATACGTTCGATAGCAACAACAATGGATTTCTCCATTTTGTCGCTAACTACGCGACCTTGCAGAGTACGGATTTTATCGGTCATTACGCACCCGCCTTCTGAGTCAGTAAAGTCTTAACGCGTGCAACATCACGACGCACTTGCTTCAGCAGATGAGTCTGTTGCAGCTGGCCACTTGCAGCCTGCATACGCAGGTTGAACTGCTCACGCAGCAGGTTCAGCAGCTCAGCGTTCAGCTCTTCAACGCTTTTTTCACGCAGCTCTTTTGCTTTCATTACATCACCGTCTTAGTTACAAAGGTGGTTTTGATCGGCAGTTTCGCTGCTGCCAGGCCGAATGCTTCACGGGCCAGCTCTTCCGGTACGCCGTCCATTTCATACAGGACTTTACCCGGCTGAATCAAGGCAACCCAGTACTCCACGTTACCTTTACCTTTACCCATACGAACTTCCAGCGGCTTCTCGGTGATCGGTTTGTCCGGGAATACACGGATCCAGATCTTACCTTGACGCTTAACTGCACGGGTCATAGCACGACGTGCTGCTTCGATCTGACGGGCAGTCAGACGACCACGGCCAACAGCTTTCAGACCGAAAGTGCCGAAGCTAACATCCGTACCCTGCGCCAGACCACGGTTGCGGCCTTTGTGCACTTTACGGAATTTTGTACGCTTTGGTTGTAACATCAGCGACGCTCCTTATTTACGGCCTTTACGCTGCTGCTTTTTAGGTTGAGCAGCCGGTTCCGGTTGTTCAACAGCAGCCATACCACCCAGGATCTCACCTTTGAAGATCCATACCTTAACGCCGATTACACCGTAAGTGGTGTGCGCTTCAGAGGTGTTGTAGTCGATGTCAGCACGCAGAGTGTGCAGCGGTACGCGACCTTCACGGTACCATTCGGTACGTGCGATTTCCGCGCCGCCCAGACGGCCGCTAACTTCAACTTTGATACCTTTAGCGCCCAGACGCATTGCGTTCTGTACAGCACGCTTCATCGCACGACGGAACATAACGCGACGTTCCAGCTGAGAAGTGATGCTGTCAGCAACCAATTTAGCGTCCAGTTCAGGCTTACGAACTTCGGCAATATTGATCTGTGCAGGTACGCCAGCGATATCCGCTACGACCTTGCGCAGTTTTTCTACGTCTTCGCCTTTCTTACCGATAACGATACCCGGGCGAGCAGTGTGAATGGTCACACGGATGCTCTTAGCCGGACGCTCGATAACGATGCGTGATACAGACGCTTTAGCCAGTTCTTTTGTCAGGAACTGACGTACTTTAAAATCGCTGTCCAGGTTGTCAGCGAATTCTTTGGTGTTCGCGAACCAGGTAGAGTTCCATGGTTTGACAATACCCAGGCGAATACCATTAGGATGTACTTTCTGACCCATTGCTAGTCTCCAGAGTCTCAGCGATCGGACACAACCACAGTGATGTGGCTGGTGCGCTTCAGGATGCGATCTGCACGACCTTTAGCACGCGGCATAATGCGCTTCATGCTCGGGCCTTCGTCTACGAAAATTTTCGCAACTTTCAGATCATCAATGTCAGCGCCATCGTTGTGTTCAGCGTTAGCAATGGCAGATTCCAGTACCTTCTTGACCAGTACAGCAGCTTTTTTGTTGGTGTAGGTCAGAATATCCAGGGCCTGCGACACTTTCTTACCGCGAATCAGGTCAGCTACGAGGCGAACCTTCTGAGCAGAAGAACGAGCATGGCGATGTTGAGCTAAAGTTTCCATCTCTTCCTCCTACCTTATTTCTTCTTCGCTTTTTTATCAGCAGCGTGGCCGCGATAAGTACGAGTCGGTGCGAATTCACCCAGTTTGTGACCAACCATTTCGTCGGAAACAAAGACTGGAACGTGCTGACGACCATTATGGACAGCGATGGTCAAACCGATCATGTTAGGAAAGATCGTTGAACGACGGGACCAAGTGCGCAGGGGCTTCTTGTCTCCGCTTTCCACCGCTTTCTCTACCTTCTTCAGCAAGTGCAGGTCAATAAAAGGACCTTTCTTGAGAGAACGTGGCATGGCTTATCCTCTAAAATTATTTGCTACGGCGACGTACGATGAATTTATCAGTACGCTTGTTGCTGCGGGTCTTCTTACCTTTGGTCTGCAGGCCCCACGGGGATACCGGGTGCTTACCAAAGTTACGACCTTCACCACCACCATGTGGGTGGTCTACTGGGTTCATCGCAGTACCGCGAACGGTAGGACGAACACCACGCCAGCGTGCAGCACCTGCTTTACCCAGAACGCGCAGCATATGCTCAGCATTGCCAACTTCGCCCAGAGTAGCGCGGCAGTCTGCTTCGACTTTACGCATTTCACCAGAACGCAGACGCAGGGTGACATAAGCACCATCACGAGCAACGATCTGAACGTAAGTACCAGCGGAACGTGCCAGCTGACCGCCTTTACCTGGTTTCATTTCTACGTTATGAACGGTAGAACCAACCGGGATATTGCGCATCGGCAGGGTGTTGCCTGCTTTGATTGCAGCATCAACGCCAGACTGAATCTGGTCACCAGCTTTCAGGCCTTTCGGGGCCAGGATGTAACGGCGCTCGCCGTCTTTGTACAGAACCAGCGCGATGTTCGCGGAGCGGTTCGGATCGTACTCAAGACGTTCAACAACTGCCGGGATACCATCTTTGTTGCGTTTGAAGTCAACAATACGGTAAGCCTGCTTGTGGCCACCACCGATATGACGGGTGGTGATACGGCCATTGTTGTTACGACCACCGGATTTGCTGTTTTTTTCCAGCAACGGAGCAAAAGGTTTGCCCTTGTGCAGCTCTGGGTTAACCACTTTAACGACGTGGCGACGACCCGGAGATGTCGGTTTACATTTAACAACTGCCATTGTATTACTCCTCCGACTTACTCAGCGCCGCCAACGAAGTCCAGATTCTGGCCTTCCTTCAGGGTGACGTAAGCTTTTTTCCAGTCGCTACGACGACCGATACGCTGTCCGTGACGTTTAACTTTCCCTTTAACTACCAGGGTGTTAACGACTTCGACTTCGACTTCAAACAGTTTCTGCACAGCAGCTTTGATTTCTGCTTTGGTCGCGTCTTTAGCAACTTTGAGAACGATGGTGTTTGTTTTTTCCATCGCAGTAGACGCTTTTTCAGAAACGTGCGGTGCGCGCAGCACCTTCAGCAGACGTTCTTCACGAATCATGCCAGCATCTCCTCAACTTGCTTAACAGCATCAGCAGTCATTACGACTTTGTCGAAGGCGATCAGGCTAACCGGGTCGATACCGTTCGCATCACGTACGTCAACCTTGTGCAGGTTACGTGCGGCCAGGAACAGGTTCTCGTCCAGCTCACCGGTGATGATCAGCACATCTTCCAGAGCCATGTCTTTCAGTTTCTGTGCCAGCAGCTTAGTTTTCGGCGCTTCAACAGAGAACTTCTCGACAACGATCAGACGATCCTGACGTACCAGTTCGGACAGAATGCTTTTCAGCGCGCCGCGGTACATCTTCTTGTTAACTTTTTGACTGTGGTCCTGCGGACGAGCAGCGAAGGTCACGCCACCGGAACGCCAGATCGGGCTCTTGATAGAACCAGAACGCGCACGGCCGGTACCTTTCTGGCGCCACGGTTTTTTACCGGAGCCAGTGATTTCAGCACGAGTCTTCTGAGCACGAGTGCCCTGACGCGCACCAGCTGCATAAGCAACAACAACCTGGTGAACCAGCGCTTCGTTGAAATCACGACCGAAGGTAGTTTCGGAAACAGTCAGCGCGCTCTGCGCGTCTTTCAATACTAATTCCATTGCTATCTCCTCACGCCTTCACAGCTGGTTTAACGATCAGGTCGCTACCGGTAGCACCCGGGACAGCACCTTTAACCAGCAGCAGGTTGCGCTCAGCGTCAACACGTACTACGTCCAGGCTCTGAACGGTTACACGCTCATTACCCAGCTGACCTGCCATTTTCTTGCCTTTGAACACTTTGCCCGGAGTCTGGTTCTGACCGATAGAACCCGGAACGCGGTGAGACAAGGAGTTACCGTGAGTAGCGTCCTGGGTACGGAAGTTCCAGCGCTTAACGGTACCAGCAAAACCTTTACCTTTAGAGGTACCGGTTACGTCAACTTTTTTAACGTCAGCAAACAGTTCAACGCTAATGTTCTGACCTACGGTGAATTCTTCGCCGTCAGCAAGACGGAATTCCCACAGACCACGGCCAGCTTCAACGCCAGCTTTAGCGAAGTGACCCGCTTCCGGCTTGGTTACACGGTTAGCTTTTTTAGCACCGGTGGTAACCTGGATTGCGCGGTAGCCATCGTTAGCCAGGTCTTTAACCTGAGTAACGCGGTTTGCTTCAACTTCGATTACGGTTACTGGGATAGATACGCCATCTTCAGTGAAGATGCGGGTCATGCCCACTTTTTTACCGACTAAACCAATCATTGTTTCAACCTCTCAATCGCTCGATGACCTGATTAACCCAGGCTGATCTGCACGTCTACACCGGCAGCCAGATCCAGACGCATCAGAGCATCAACGGTTTTTTCAGTTGGCTCAACGATGTCAACCAGACGCTTGTGAGTGCGAATCTCGTACTGATCACGCGCGTCTTTGTTGACGTGCGGGGAGATCAGAACGGTAAAGCGCTCTTTGCGGGTCGGCAGCGGGATCGGACCACGGACTTGCGCACCAGTGCGCTTAGCAGTCTCGACGATTTCCGCGGTTGATTGATCGATCAGACGATGATCAAACGCTTTAAGGCGGATACGGATTCTTTGGTTCTGCATGAGACCAGAGCTCCAATTATTTTATAGACGAAATGATTACTCCTCATACCCATTACGATTGATGGGAGAGTGTAACCGTTCTTACATAGTCCCCCGATTGGGGACATTGTTTGATAGCAAAAAGCACTATCAGGGTTCATATCGAACCGGCTGTCAACTTTGACAGGCCCGCGCATTATACGCAAATTCTGGCACGACGCAAGCGCTGTTTAGAAAATCATCACCGGGATTTGCGCGTCTTCGCGATAGTGCGCTGTGCAAGCGCCGTAACGCTGCCAATAAATCCGCAAAGCGCCATCCACTCTCGAAAATTGCATTTTGCCCTGCGCCGAGCCGATAAGCATAGTGAGGCCATGTTCATTGCTCATCACGGGGTAACCTATGCTCGCCGCCCTCCCCTTCTTACTGTGCTATAGCGGATTGACGCTAGCATTATGTCAGCAGGACCTGCGTTACGGCTTGCTGCCAGACCGTTTCACCTGTCCCCTGCTATGGAGCGGCTTGCTTTTTTATCTCTGTCTGGCGCCGCATCAGCTCAACGAGGCTGTCTGGGGAGCACTAGCCGGCTATCTCTCGTTTGCCGCCCTTTATTGGCTATACCGCAGGGTCCGTGGGCATGAAGGATTAGGCTATGGCGATATAAAATATCTCGCCGCCCTTGGGGCCTGGCATGGCTGGCGAATGCTGCCGCAGCTGGTGCTGGTAGCGTCATTGCTCGCTGGCATGACGTGGGTGATATTGGGACTGTCCGCCAGGTGCGGCGGCAACAGAAAATGGGAAAAGAATAACCCGCTGCCATTTGGGCCATTTCTGGCGGCAGCAGGTTTCTGGTGCGGGTGGCAAACGCTGGCTAATCTGACACTTTGATCTGCGACTGCAGGTAATTTTGCAGGCCAATTTTGCCAATGAGATCGAGTTCGGTTTCCAGCCAGTCGATATGGCCTTCTTCATCCGCCAGGATCTCAATCATCATATCGCGGCTGACATAGTCATGTACGCTGTCGGCATAGGCGATCGCTTCACGCAGGTTTTGCGCGCCTTCCAGCTCCAGGCGTAAATCTGACTGCAGCATCTCTTCCACATCTTCACCGATGCCAAGTTTGCCGAGATCCTGCAGATTAGGAATGCCTTCGAGGAAAAGAATACGCTCGATGTACTTATCGGCGTGCTTCATTTCATCAATTGATTCGTGGTACTCAATATCGTTGAGGCGCATCAGACCCCAGTTTTTGAACATTCTCGCATGGAGAAAGTACTGATTGATTGCGACCAGCTCATTTCCCAATAATTTATTGAGATAACTTATGATTTTGACATCACCTTTCATTATATAGTCCCTCCGCTTCCACTTATTGAAGCGTAGTCCGGCCTATAGGGATGTCAAAAGAGAAGCGCGGACTTCAGGCGATTTCTTTGAATTCCGGCATGGTGGTTAATTCATCTTCCATCACTTCACGTGCAGCTCGAACGCACTTACCGCATTGATTTCCAACGGGAACAAACTTACGTAATTGCTGAAAAGATTGCGGTTGAAACTGGCGAACAACCTGGCGAATTTTTTTATCGCTAACGCCATTGCACAAACAAACGTACATATAAACTCCCGTTCAATTTATGCACAAATATTAAATGAGAATAGTTATGATTACAATAGACCATTTGCGCATTATCCGCCGCAGCGCACGTTATGAATGGTGTGTTGTACACGTTATTTCGCGGAACTGCGCGCAGCAAAAAGGGCGCCGAAGCGCCCTTTTTATTCGAAGCTAACGAATTAGCCCAGAACTTTAGCTACAACGCCCGCGCCAACGGTACGGCCGCCTTCACGGATTGCGAAACGCAGACCGTCGTCCATCGCGATCGGGTGGATCAGGGTAAC
>NZ_KV789807.1:0-1222 GCF_001807705.1 Klebsiella sp. HMSC25G12
TTACCCGAAATCTGATTTATTCAACAAAGCCTTGCCTGGTAAGTAAGGTCTGGGTCTGCAAGGATTTTAGCGGATACACCAAAACTCGCCAAAACCAGACACAGGGTGATACTTGTCGTTCGCATGTTTTATCCTTATTAATCGTCACTGATAATCAGAGTGGTCTGGGATGCTTCTTTCTCCACGCCATCCACATTCTGTGTTCTGTCCTGATGTTTCCTTCAGAAGTTACTTTATTGTGCTTCGTGGTCGGTGGAGAGGCTAAAACGCTTTCAAGCGTTTCACCAGCATCGAATCGCGCGTACAGCTTGTAATCGGCGGCATTCGTGTTTGTCGGCTCACATTTGCCATGGCTCATTTTTATCATCCTTTGCGATAAGAACTTAACTCTGCCAGGTACCAGCTGCTGGCGCCATAAACGAATTTTTACTTCCGGTGGTAAATCACCTCAGGCATCGTCATCCCGGAGTTCCAGGTTTTAATACGTAGTGAAGGTCTTGCTCAATACTCGCCGGACGGAATTATTCATCATCACCGGCAGGGGCTGCAGTGCTGGTATGCACTTTATAGCAGTCCACCCGGCGGGACAATTCATGAAAGCTGGTGGGATCGAACCATCACACTCAAAACGTAAGACAACATGCCCTATAGTCCTGCAAAGCCTTTGCTCCGGAGCGCCACGCTCTGCGTGGGTCGCGACTGTGCACATTTTCGGCATATTCTTTTTTTCTTTTTTTTTATTTTTTCTCTTTTTTTTTATTTTTTCTCTTTTTTTCGTCCGCGCGGCGGGGGCCGGGTCGGGCACGTTGAAGGTCAAGACCCTCAAAGGTATGTTGTCTTACGTACGCTCTTTTGCTGCCTGGAACGCTTGCCGGTGATCAGAATCAGGAGAATGGCCATCGCCAGTTTTCCCTCATTTATGGCATACAGTAGACATCAATCCGGTGTAAGGTACCGGTTCTGACCGGACTATTTCCCCTGGGGCTGCTGTTCGTTACAGCTCTGAGCTGATACCGTGGATACGCGGCTTGTTCTTACGCTTATCACCGAAAGTGGCGAACGGGCCTTAGGGGCGAACGCTTTAACAGAATTAACAACAACTTTGTTAGGGAAATAATAAGTGAACATCGAAGCGAAGCAGTTTCTTACCGGCAGCGGCAGAAGAGTACTGACAAATGAGGGCAGACAGGGGGTGATGCTGCCAACTTACTGATTTAGTGTA
>NZ_KV789808.1:0-2772 GCF_001807705.1 Klebsiella sp. HMSC25G12
CACTATCGTTAACTGAATACATAGGTTAACGAGGCGAACCGGGGGAACTGAAACATCTAAGTACCCCGAGGAAAAGAAATCAACCGAGATTCCCCCAGTAGCGGCGAGCGAACGGGGAGCAGCCCAGAGTCTGAATCAGCTTGTGTGTTAGTGGAACGGTCTGGAAAGTCCGACGGTACAGGGTGATAGTCCCGTACACCAAAATGCACAGGTTGTGAACTCGAAGAGTAGGGCGGGACACGTGGTATCCTGTCTGAATATGGGGGGACCATCCTCCAAGGCTAAATACTCCTGACTGACCGATAGTGAACCAGTACCGTGAGGGAAAGGCGAAAAGAACCCCGGCGAGGGGAGTGAAAAAGAACCTGAAACCGTGTACGTACAAGCAGTGGGAGCACCTTCGGGTGTGACTGCGTACCTTTTGTATAATGGGTCAGCGACTTATATTCTGTAGCAAGGTTAACCGTATAGGGGAGCCGCAGGGAAACCGAGTCTTAACTGGGCGTTAAGTTGCAGGGTATAGACCCGAAACCCGGTGATCTAGCCATGGGCAGGTTGAAGGTTGGGTAACACTAACTGGAGGACCGAACCGACTAATGTTGAAAAATTAGCGGATGACTTGTGGCTGGGGGTGAAAGGCCAATCAAACCGGGAGATAGCTGGTTCTCCCCGAAAGCTATTTAGGTAGCGCCTCGTGAACTCATCTTCGGGGGTAGAGCACTGTTTCGGCTAGGGGGTCATCCCGACTTACCAACCCGATGCAAACTACGAATACCGAAGAATGTTATCACGGGAGACACACGGCGGGTGCTAACGTCCGTCGTGAAGAGGGAAACAACCCAGACCGCCAGCTAAGGTCCCAAAGTCATGGTTAAGTGGGAAACGATGTGGGAAGGCACAGACAGCCAGGATGTTGGCTTAGAAGCAGCCATCATTTAAAGAAAGCGTAATAGCTCACTGGTCGAGTCGGCCTGCGCGGAAGATGTAACGGGGCTAAACCATGCACCGAAGCTGCGGCAGCGACACTATGTGTTGTTGGGTAGGGGAGCGTTCTGTAAGCCTGCGAAGGTGGCCTGTGAGGGTTGCTGGAGGTATCAGAAGTGCGAATGCTGACATAAGTAACGATAAAGCGGGTGAAAAGCCCGCTCGCCGGAAGACCAAGGGTTCCTGTCCAACGTTAATCGGGGCAGGGTGAGTCGACCCCTAAGGCGAGGCCGAAAGGCGTAGTCGATGGGAAACAGGTTAATATTCCTGTACTTGGTGTTACTGCGAAGGGGGGACGGAGAAGGCTATGTTAGCCGGGCGACGGTTGTCCCGGTTTAAGCATGTAGGCGGAGGTTCCAGGTAAATCCGGTACCTTTTAACGCTGAGGTGTGATGACGAGGCACTACGGTGCTGAAGTAACAAATGCCCTGCTTCCAGGAAAAGCCTCTAAGCATCAGGTAACATCAAATCGTACCCCAAACCGACACAGGTGGTCAGGTAGAGAATACCAAGGCGCTTGAGAGAACTCGGGTGAAGGAACTAGGCAAAATGGTGCCGTAACTTCGGGAGAAGGCACGCTGGTGTGTAGGTGAAGTCCCTGCGGATGGAGCTGAGACCAGTCGAAGATACCAGCTGGCTGCAACTGTTTATTAAAAACACAGCACTGTGCAAACACGAAAGTGGACGTATACGGTGTGACGCCTGCCCGGTGCCGGAAGGTTAATTGATGGGGTTATCCGTAAGGAGAAGCTCTTGATCGAAGCCCCGGTAAACGGCGGCCGTAACTATAACGGTCCTAAGGTAGCGAAATTCCTTGTCGGGTAAGTTCCGACCTGCACGAATGGCGTAATGATGGCCAGGCTGTCTCCACCCGAGACTCAGTGAAATTGAACTCGCTGTGAAGATGCAGTGTACCCGCGGCAAGACGGAAAGACCCCGTGAACCTTTACTATAGCTTGACACTGAACATTGAGCCTTGATGTGTAGGATAGGTGGGAGGCTTTGAAGCGTGGACGCCAGTCTGCGTGGAGCCAACCTTGAAATACCACCCTTTAATGTTTGATGTTCTAACGTAGGCCCCTGACCGGGGTTGCGGACAGTGTCTGGTGGGTAGTTTGACTGGGGCGGTCTCCTCCCAAAGAGTAACGGAGGAGCACGAAGGTTAGCTAATCCTGGTCGGACATCAGGAGGTTAGTGCAATGGCATAAGCTAGCTTGACTGCGAGCGTGACGGCGCGAGCAGGTGCGAAAGCAGGTCATAGTGATCCGGTGGTTCTGAATGGAAGGGCCATCGCTCAACGGATAAAAGGTACTCCGGGGATAACAGGCTGATACCGCCCAAGAGTTCATATCGACGGCGGTGTTTGGCACCTCGATGTCGGCTCATCACATCCTGGGGCTGAAGTAGGTCCCAAGGGTATGGCTGTTCGCCATTTAAAGTGGTACGCGAGCTGGGTTTAGAACGTCGTGAGACAGTTCGGTCCCTATCTGCCGTGGGCGCTGGAGAATTGAGGGGGGCTGCTCCTAGTACGAGAGGACCGGAGTGGACGCATCACTGGTGTTCGGGTTGTCATGCCAATGGCACTGCCCGGTAGCTAAATGCGGAAGAGATAAGTGCTGAAAGCATCTAAGCACGAAACTTGCCCCGAGATGAGTTCTCCCTGAGACTTTAAGTCTCCTGAAGGAACGTTGAAGACGACGACGTTGATAGGCCGGGTGTGTAAGCGCAGCGATGCGTTGAGCTAACCGGTACTAATGAACCGTGAGGCTTAACCTTACAACGCCGAAG
>NZ_KV789809.1:0-1317 GCF_001807705.1 Klebsiella sp. HMSC25G12
GGGTCTTCCCTTGTTGTGGTGGCTGAAGGCATGATAATGGTGTATTTAATCGCCAGAGGTCACCGCCATGGACGAAAAGTCCCTCTACGCTCATATTCTCAACCTGTCCGATCCGTGGCAGGTAAAGTCCCTTTCTCTCGATGAAAATGCCGGTTCTGTTACTGTCACTATTGAGATCGCTGAAAACACCCGGCTAGCCTGTCCGACCTGCGGTAAATCCTGTTCTGTTCACGATCACCGTCATCGTAAATGGCGCCATCTTGATACCTGCCAGTTCACCACTATTGTTGAAGCCGATGTTCCACGAATTATGTGTCCGGAGCATGGCTGCCTGACGTTGCCTGTTCCGTGGGCTGGCCCCGGAAGCCGGTATACGTTGCTATTCGAATCGTTCGTTCTCTCATGGCTGAAAATCAGCACCGTTGATGCTGTCAGGAAGCAACTTAAGCTCAGTTGGAATGCGGTTGACGGCATTATGACCCGGGCAGTTAAGCGAGGTCTTGCCCGGATAAAAAAGCCATTATCCGCCCGTCATATGAATGTGGATGAGGTCGCCTTTAAAAAAGGACATCGTTACATAACGGTGATCTCCGATCGCGATGGTCGGGCGCTGGCCTTAACGGATGATCGCGGCACAGAGAGTCTTGCCGGCTATCTTCGCACGCTCACTGATGGGCAGTTGCTGGCTATCAAAACGCTCTCAATGGACATGAACGCGGGCTATATAAGAGCAGCGCGTATCCACTTACCCAGTGCGGTTGAGAAAATCGCCTTTGACCGCTTCCATGTGGCGAAGCAACTGGGCGAGGTAGTTGATAAAACCCGTCAGAATGAACATCCGCACCTCCCTGTTGAAAGCCGACACCAGGCAAAAGGAACCCGCTTCCTGTGGCAGTACAGCGATAAGTGGATGACCGAATCCCGGCAGGAAAAGCTGATGTGGCTGCGTGCACAGATGAAGCTGACGAGCCAGTGCTGGGCGCTGAAAGAGCTGGCAAAGGATATCTGGAACAGGCCATGGAGCGAGGAAAGACGGAGTGACTGGCAGAGATGGTTGGCGCTGGCGGCTAACAGTGACGTTCCCATGATGAAAAATGCCGCGAAAACGATAGGAAAAAGGCTGTACGGGATCCTGAATGCGATGCGACACAGTGTCTCAAACGGAAATGCGGAGGCACTTAACAGCAAGATCAGGCTGCTGAGGATAAAAGCCAGGGGATACCGAAACCGGGAGCGCTTTAAACTGGGGGTGATGTTCCACTACGGAAAGCTGAATATGGCGTTCTGAGCCTTCCCACCATGATCGGGGAAGACCCA
>NZ_KV789810.1:0-37596 GCF_001807705.1 Klebsiella sp. HMSC25G12
TTCGCTTGCCGCTTAAGGTTCTGTACATGAGCGCTGATTGCCGTTTGGCAGTTTGAATTTTGCCAGCAAATAACAGCGTGGTTTTTCGTGATCGAGCATGTGATAGCTGCAGCGCGGAACGGGTGGCAATGGTCTCACCTCCAGTGATACCAGCGTAATTCGAGGCTCCTGAGCGATCTGTTCAATGACCTCACGGAGCAACGAGAAGCGATTTGCAAACCGCTCATGCTCCTCCCTATCACCCTCGCCCAATTGCTGGAATTCCCCTGGCGCTATGCTGCCACCGCTCACAGGATCAGCCACGCCTAAGAGTTGGCCTTCTTTGCTCGGGCATTGCTCATCGTCGATCTTCTTGCCATGACCGCTGGCACGCTCCCCGTTGTAGGCAATCCTGGTGCTCAACTGAGCATCAAAAGTAATTCCCTCAACGGGTAGATGAATCAGCCTTGGTTCCTTGGCAGCAGTCGGCTCTTCGATAGCATCTACTTCCACCTCTTCAGCTCCCGATGGCACGGATACACAGCCAGTACCCTCTCCCCTCACTGGTTGCTTCAGGGCAGGATGGTGGAAAAAAATATCGCCTCGATGGCTGAAGCTGAGGCCTTGAAGCGCTTCGATTTCCCAGACCAGCAACTCGTTGCTTTTCGGATCAAAAGGGCCTCGCATATTCATGGTGGTACCCGCTAGGGAAATGGGTGCCATGAAGTCGAACTTCCACCTGGCATATGCCGACTCTTGCGATGTGCGCTCTTGCTCTTGGTTGAGGCTTTGCCAGATTGACTCGAAGGATCGCTTCACATCCTGATTCAGTAGCAGCCAACTGAAGTGGTCCCTATATCCCTTAATTTTGAGAAGCTGACTTGGCGCGCCCGTCTTCGTAGGCGTATGGATATGAACAGCATCGCCCTCTTTGTAGATTGTGAAAGCCATGTCTAGACCATTCGGCTCGAAGGCTGCACGGACTATGAAAGCTGCGTGGAAGAACAGTTTGCGTGCCAGCTCGAATTTCGGTAACCAGACGGTCAGACCGTCAACCTCGAACACAAAGCATCGCTGTCCAGATATCTCAGGATTTGCAGCCAGCCTTCTGGCGAGCCTTGGACAGTCACCCAATTGCCTTTCCCGCCAGCTATCTATTGGAGGCAGCACCACCGCCTTCTTGAAACCACTGGACCGGTAAGGGGCCCCTTCTTCGCCAGGAAACTCGCGACCAACCGCAAGGACACAGGACATTTCCAGTGGAAACCGCTTCAATTGCGACTGGCCATTACCCTCGAAGAGTGCCGCCAGTCGCCACTGCGCCCCAGGAGTAGGGGCTCTGAACAAGTTTCCAATAGCCAACAGCCTAGATCCGGTCTGGATCTGACGGAATAAGGTCCTATTCAATCCATCTTCCTATCAATCGAATGAACGCAGTGGTCAGCGGTGCCATACTGCTTTTTTCCAGCCCACAACGCTTTTCCAACTCCCAGCGCCTGGATGATATGCCGACCCGAATATCCTCCTGCATCGCTGCAGTCAGGCGGCGAATCTGAAACTCGCCGACGGACTCGGCATAGCGATTCAGGAAGGTGCGGCACAGAGGCATTTGATCGAGATGGTGCTCAATTGATGCCCGATGGGGTAGCTGCTGCAGGAACCAGTTGCGGCTCCTGCGTGGCAAGGTCAGGTCATCTTCGCTGTCTTTGCCAAGCCGGATCAGCAGACGTACTAGCTTCCTGTCGCGCGCTCGCCAATCGATGTGGCTGTTGTTGCCCTGTCGACGCTGCCTGGCTTGGTTCGCAGCCATCAGCCAGTGCCGATCATGACGATAGAGCCAGGCATAACACGCATCCCCGCCATTTTGTCGAGCTGCCTTGGCTCCACCGTGATTATCCAGTGCTTGCAGCCAAAGGGTACGGTACATCTGTGTTTGGCCTGCCCTTGCCGGAAGTTGCCTGGCAAACTGATCGGGAGAAACGTCGGCCTGGCGTGTCTTCGCCTCGCCGATCAGCTCGCCAGCATGCTGGCCGGGGCGCAGGCTAGTCCAGACGATCAGATGCTGCAGCGCACTGAATCCCTTGCGATGCTTCCTGAACATCGCCAGCAGCCAGGGCGGAGGCTCTTCGTGGGAAAGCAGACCATTCGTAGTAAGCCAATTCCTGCAGTGAGATTCCAGGATCTTTTCCCATATGACTTCAGCCCTAACTTGCCGGCCACGCCTGGCACCGCACTCTGTGGCCAGGTACCTGTACAGGTTGGTCCAGCGACCGTAGCCAGGCGATTGCGCCTCTTCAAGCGCCAGCAGTTGCGTGGCAGTCTTGGCGAGCCTGATAGCTTCTTCGCTCGCCGGGCTCGTGCGAGAGTCACAGGGCAGAAACAATGGCGAGGCCGGATGAAATTCATGCCGCTGCGCTCGACGGAACGGGATAGGTGAGTTCAGGAGCTGACAGCCATGCTCGGGACAGGCATCTACCCCTTTAATCTGCCAGCTTCGCCGCCAATAAGTCTCACCGAAACGGGCAGCCATTTCCTCAAAACAGACAGGGCAGTAACGCAGCCAGTCGGGCCACTTGACCAAAGCCGCCGAAGACCCAGCCAGACCGATGGTCGACCGGTCGGAAGCAAGCATGGCCTGGAACAGATCGTTACGCCGCTTCGCTGGAATGAAGGGGGCATAGAGCGGAAACAGCGTGTGATGCATGATCACGTTCGCCGTATCCAGCCCAGTGTTGTTCGCCAGAGCGGCCAAGTGCGTGGGCAGGTCGGTGATGGCGGCGACCTTGCTGTCACCGAACGCCATATGAAGCAGAGTTTTGTGATTGCTGATCCCCAGATGGACCCGGCAGCGAGCAAGGCCGCTGTAGAGCAGCTCGTCCGGATAGAGCCTGGGAAAGTACACGTCAGCTCGCTCTCAGCAGAGGCCGCAGATCGAGGATCAAGCCAGCCTGCTTGAATCTGTCATAGGCCTCGCTTTCAGGCCCATCGGCATAACGTCGGCGCAGATCCTCCTCGGATAGGCACCCCCACTCCGTCCGCTTAACTCTGGAAATGCCGGGCCTCTTGGGAGCGTCCTGCGCGAGGTAGGCCGTGGCCTTGTGAATCAGGGCCGCCAGCGGGATGTCCGGATTCTCCGCCAACAATTCATCTGCCATGGGAATGGCGATGTCCCTCGGGATTTCCATACCTTCGAGCAGGGCGGCCAGCCGCTTTGCCTTGTCATCTGCCGGAGGGGCCGGCGGTTTAGGTTGGGGGACGCTATCCAGAGAGCGAGTCAGGGTCAGCAACCGTCCCTCGATCTCTGGCATCAGCAGGTCGTCATATTTGGCGATCAGCTCGGGCCTACCGCTCCGCAAGGCCGCTAGCATCGGATGGACCGGTTTGAACTCGTCCTCGAAAACCCTGCGCAGCAACAGCGGCTTGATGCACTCGACACCTGTCACTATCGCCCGGATCTGCGCCAGCGCGAACAGCTTGATGACGATGTCCATGACCCCTTGGGTGAGGTCGTACATCGTAGCCTCCAGTTCATCATCCGGCGGCGCCGCATTTCGCAGCCACTGATACTTCCAGAGCCGCTTCAACAGACGCTTCCAATGCTCGTCCCGAGGCAACCTATCCCAGCGGATGCTGCCCAACCCGGAGACCCGCCGAGCAGCCCGGAACGTGCGCTGGAAGAACTTGCTGGCCCGGTGGGTGCCGACCTGAATGATCGGAACACCGATGGTGTTCACCAGCGACACGAAGAAATTATGCATTTTTTCGGCACCACCGGAGCGTGCCTCGTTGAGGTTCTGAACCTCGTCGATGATCAGCACTCCGAGCGCGTGCAGATTGGCTACCTGGCACATGGATGCCAGCAGACGTTTGGTACCCAGCTTCTTGCGTCCGTGGCTACGGCTGTAGTAGGTACCCAGGATCTTGTCTACTTCGTTGAAGAAGCTCAGGCACAGCTCATCCAAGTCACCGTCAATTGGGCAGTCGACCTTCAGATAGACCAGTTGAGTGATGTTGTAATCAGGGTGATGGAGGGCTTGGGGGTACATGCTCAGAATCCGCTCCAGCGTGCGCGTCTTGCCGCAACCGGAGCAGCCGAACAGCGACAGGCTGTTGGCCGTAGAGGAGACACTCTGGTACACCGCCGCATCCAGATCCTCCTCCTCGACACGGCGATAGCCATTCTGCAGGTGCGCATACCAGGCACCACTGGCCGGATTCCGACCGATGTACCCTTGACGGATCATCAGGCTGATCTTGCTCTCCAGCTCCAAGTGATGGCTCAGCGGCTGGAAGAAGCCGTGCAACAGGCGGGCAATTGCATGTGCCCTGAGCCGACCATCCAGAAGCGCCTCCTGCGGCTCGAAACCGGGAAGCTGCTGCAATAGACCGACCACCTCCTGCAGATCAGGAATCGGAGGCAATGCGCTGATGAGCGGATTGTCCTGATACTCAGGAAGCTGCTGCTCCTGGTAACGCGCCAGGGGAATGACTCCGCGCTGGAATTCTTCAGTCATCCTCTTCCTCCTTGAATATCAGGTCACTGAGATCTGGGAAGGCATAATCTTCCTGCTTCTCGCCCCGCAGTGGGATCACCTCGGCTGGCTTTTTCTGCTGTGATTTCTCCAGTTTGAATGCTGTTTTCTGGCGTTCCTGGCGCTTTTCCTGCTGCTTGTTCTCGCGGATCTGGGTTCCCAGATCCTTCGTGGTCATACCCGTTTTGACCGGACTGGCATCCTCTGCCTGGGCAACGATGGACTCGATCTGCTTCAGAAGATTGCCTCTCTCTACCAAAGCTTCCGCCGCCGCGTTGGTATCGCTACGCCGTTCCTCTCTGGACAGCATCCAGACATCCCAGAAGGTCATCCCCCTGAAGCGTCGACTGCGGTCGGCAAGATCGCAAACCCAGTAGTCCTTGAGACTATTGGATGGCCGCAGGTAGATGTGGTCGGCGCTACGCGGATCGTATGCGACCGTTACCCCTGTCGGCCGGCGCCCCTGACCTCGGTGAAACCAACCCTCCCTGATTGCTTCCTGGCAGGTGTAGAAGCAGCCGAACAGCCTGATTCCCAGCTCCGAAACCGTGGCCGACTCATGGGGCAAAAGATTGATCCGCACCAGCTCCTCGGGCGCAGTACGTAACCGGCCGGTCAGGTTGGCCAAGCCCCAGTTCCATAGCATGACTGGGATGGCTGGCAGATCGCCTGGCATAACAGAGGTCCTGTCGTATTTGCTCAAGGTGTGAAAGTTGTTGTGGTAGAGGATGCCGGCAATGATGATCTGGGTGAACTCGGGCAAGGTCAGACTGGCATCAAGCCTGTAGTCGTGGCCACCCCGCTTCCGGCTGGTGGTGTGCTCGACCACACCGCTGGCATAGGGCTTGAAACGCTCCTGCACCGTCCGGAAATAACGCTCGACGATCCCCTTGGCATCTCCTCGCCTGGCAGGTGCATTCTCGATGCGAACGCCGAAGGCTTGGGAAAATGCTTCCACCTTGGTGCCATTCAGTTCGCCCTTATCGGCCAGCACCACATCCGGCAAGCCTTTGACCGGCCAGTCGCTGGCATCGATCTCCACGCCATACTGGCGGCAATACTCAACCTTGTCGGCGACCGTATTGGCCAATGCCACCATGGCACTGACCCAGGAAGGCCCCTCAAATCCGACGTACATACCAACGACCATGCGGCTGAACACGTCGATCACCATGTAAACGACAGGCCTGCCGACGATGAGGCTGCGATCATGTTCTGAAACCAGATAGATATCGGCGATGGTGGCATCGATCTGGTAGCGGTATCCGGGCCCCAGTGCCTCGGTCGTCGATGTACTGCTGAGAGGTCGGAAATCCTTGGCAAAATCCACTGCGGACACCCTGCGTGGCAAGGTGTCGGTGAAGTGATATTCGCGCCCATAGAAGTAACGGAATTGCCCCAATGTAGGCAGTTCGGAGGTCGTCAGCTCCGGCAGAACAGCACGGAGCAGGTTCAGCCCAGAGGCGTAGGCATCAGGAATGGACGGATGCTTTTCCTTGAGCAAGCGTTCCTCGATGACCCGGCGAAAAATGCGCTCGATGTCCGGCGTGACATTGCTCCCTTTCCCCTCCATCACCACTCTGGGCCTGCCCAGCTTGGCCTGGTTCGGCTTTCTGCGCTTGCCACGGGCGCCCGAGTTGACATAGTCCGGCAAGAGGGCATTCCTGCACATGCCCCGCTGCCAGTAGCGCCTCAGTAACCTGTACACCGTCTGATTGGTGACACCATGGCGCTCCATGATGCCTCTGACAATGAGCCCTCTGGGGCGCCGCACGAAAAGCTGGGGATCGTGCACAAAATCCGCCAGCATTGCCCAAGCTTCATCACGCTTCTGCTGATCAAGAGAACCTTCCTCAACCTCCCGTAGGACTGTCTCCTCGAAGGGATCGGCAATGCTCTCCAGCTCCCGCTCCATGAGCAGACGCTCCAGCTCTGCAACCGATATCGGTTCGGGCAACGCCGTGTCCGAATCGATATCGATCCAGATGGCCTGCTCGGTGCCGGACCACAGCAGGCGCTTTCGCAGTTCCCCTATCCGGAACACCTGATTAACGGGAAACACTGCTCAGCTCCTGATGCATTTGATGAGCGTTGGCAACCAGGTCTTTCGGCTTCAGCTCCCGGTAAGGAGTGTCAAGATCGAACAAGAAACAGTGCCGGGCCAACAACTGGCGTAGCCAATAGAGCGCCTGACCGGCCTCCAGCTGGCCGGAGGTATCCAGTCCTTGGGCAATAGCGGTCACCTTCCGGTCTGGGTGACGCTGAAACTCGAGCAGAAACAGCTGCTGGTAATGGGCGAGATCGTCCTGAGCGATGTCGTCTTCAGCATGGGCAGGATAGAGCCATTGGATATTGGCAAATGCCACCTTGGATACCTCGCGCTCCGTGACGATGGCCCAGGGAATACCTTTTTCCTGCCAGTAGCGCCTTTCAAGCTCAAGCCTCTCGGTAACTTCAGGCTTCTGCAGGTCGGTACTGTACTTGGCCTGAATCGCGATGCTCGGGCGCTGAGGATCTTCGAAATCCACCAGAAAGTCGCTGGTCAGTACCTGCGGGGTGCCCTTGTAACGCCCGTGGGGCAAGCCAAGCTCCTCGGCGATGCGCACCGTATCTTCGACCCGCATCGGAAACTGTTCACGGATATCGGTGACATGGGGAGACCGATCCAAGGTCAGGAAGATGGCCAGTTCAAGATCGGATAGAAGATGGTGTAAACGCCGGGTCTTGCTGCCAGGCAGGCGGTGGGAGCGCCCCAGCGAGGACACGTCCCTAGTGTAGATGAACGGCTTGTAGTCTGATCCCTGGCCTTGGCCACGCCCGTCCTTGAGCCTTCTATCGATCTGGGCCTGGGTCAGCCCCTTGAATGTTCCAGACATGAGAAAGCCTGCACCCCCTGTGTCGATGACCTCAACATAGCAGATACAGGCTAAGGATGAAACTTTATTTGCAAGGATGATACTTTATTAAAACGGATGAAACTTTATTTGCATCCCACAAGCCCTTTGCAAGTAATGATGGTTTTACTCAACCGTTACCGATTTCGCCAGGTTACGCGGCTGGTCAACGTCAGTGCCTTTGATCAGCGCGACGTGATAAGCCAACAGCTGCAGCGGTACCGTATAGAAGATAGGGGCGATCGTCTCTTCGACATGCGGCATCTCGATGATGTGCATGTTGTCGCTACCGTTGAAGCCGGCTTCACCGTCGGCGAAGACATACAGCTCACCGCCGCGGGCACGAACCTCTTCGATGTTGGATTTCAGTTTTTCCAGCAACTCGTTGTTCGGCGCCACCACAATCACCGGCATTTCCGCATCAATCAGCGCCAGCGGGCCGTGCTTAAGCTCGCCCGCCGCATAGGCTTCCGCGTGAATGTAGGAGATCTCTTTCAGCTTCAGCGCCCCTTCCATGGCGATCGGGTACTGATCGCCGCGGCCAAGGAACAGCGCATGGTGCTTATCAGAGAAACGCTCCGCCAGCTGCTCAATACGCTTGTCCTGGGAGAGCATCTGCTCGATACGGTTCGGCAGGGCCTGAAGGCCGTGCACGATATCATGCTCGATAGACGCATCCTGACCTTTCAGTCGCGCCAGCTTCGCCACCAGCATCAACAGCACGGTTAGCTGAGTGGTAAAGGCTTTGGTCGAGGCCACGCCGATTTCCGTTCCGGCTTTGGTCATCAGCGCCAGATCGGACTCACGCACCAGTGACGAGCCCGGTACGTTGCAGATAGCCAGCGAGCCGAGATAGCCCAGCTCTTTCGACAGACGCAGCGCCGCCAGGGTATCGGCGGTTTCACCCGACTGGGAGAGGGTGATCATCAGGCTATTGCGACGCACCGCGGACTTGCGATAGCGGAATTCCGAGGCGATTTCTACATCGCATGGGACGCCGGCTAATGCTTCGAACCAGTAACGGGAGACCATCCCGGAGTTATAGGAAGTCCCGCAGGCAACAATCTGAATATGTTCAACCTGAGCCAGCATTTCATTGGCGTTCGGCCCCAGCTCGCTGAGATCCACTTCGCCATGGCTGATGCGCCCGGTCAGGGTGTTCTTAATCGCGTTCGGCTGCTCGAAAATCTCTTTCTGCATATAGTGGCGGTAGATACCTTTATCGCCAGCGTCATACTGCAGATTGGATTCGATCTCCTGGCGTTTCACTTCCGCGCCAGATTTATCGAAAATCACCACCGAGCGGCGAGTGACTTCGGCAATATCGCCCTCTTCGAGGAAGATAAAGCGGCGGGTCACTGGCAGCAATGCCAGCTGGTCGGAAGCGATAAAGTTTTCGCCCATTCCCAGGCCAATCACCAGCGGGCTACCGGAGCGAGCCGCCAGCAGGGTTCCCGGGTCACGGGTATCCATGATCACCGTACCGTAGGCGCCGCGCAGCTGTGGAATAGCGCGCAGCACGGCTTCACGCAAGGTACCACCTTGTTCCAGCTCCCAGTGCACCAGATGGGCGATAACTTCGGTATCGGTCTCGGTGACGAAGACATAGCCGCGAGACTGCAGCAGGGCACGCAGCGGCTCATGGTTCTCAATGATCCCGTTATGGACCACCACAATGTGTTCAGAAACATGCGGATGCGCATTGCTCTCGGACGGTTCGCCGTGCGTCGCCCAGCGAGTATGGGCGATCCCGGTACCACCATGTAACGGCTGCTCTTCTACCGCCTGAGCCAGCATCTGAACTTTACCCAAGCGACGCACGCGGGTCATATGACCTTCGCTGTCGACCACCGCCAGACCGGCAGAGTCATACCCACGGTATTCCAGACGACGTAAACCTTCGAGAAGGATTTCAGCAATATCACGCTGCGCGACTGCGCCAACAATTCCACACATAGTTAAATTTCCTGATAATGGCGATATGCCATGCGTTGTCGCTGACCTGTATTTGCCCGTTTTCCGGGCGCCCCGAGCCTTGTAGAGAGTGGGGTTATTGTTATGGTACTGCCTGCGGACGGGGGTCTATATTGACCCTCTCATCCTGGTTCGCCGGGCATATTTCCCCGGCGATAATCCAAATTATTTCTTCTTCACCGGACGCTGCCAGCCCTGTTTGTGGACCTGCGGTACGCGGCTCAACACCAGTTCGTTATCGGCGATATTGCGCGTGACGGTGGTCCCGGCGGCGATAGTGACGCCGTTGCCTACCGTGACGGGCGCCACCAGCTGGGTATCCGAGCCGACAAAGACATCATCGCCAATAATCGTTTTATGCTTGTTCGCACCATCGTAGTTGCAGGTGATGGTGCCCGCGCCGATATTGACGTTATCACCGATCTCCGCATCGCCCAGATAGGTCAGATGACCCGCCTTGGAGCCTTTCCCGAGACGCGCTTTTTTCATTTCCACGAAGTTGCCAACGTGGGCGCCTTCCAGCAGTTCGGCGCCTGGACGCAGACGGGCAAATGGGCCGATGGTGCAGGCAGCCTGCAGCTGGGCATCTTCCACCACGCTATAGGGGCTAATTTCGCAGTCATCGCCGATGGTGCTGTTTTTGATCACGCAGCCGGCGCCGATTTTCACACGATCGCCCAGCACCACATTGCCTTCCAGAATAACGTTAGTATCGATCTCCACATCGCGCCCGTGCTGCAGCGTACCGCGCAGATCGAAACGCGCCGGATCGCGCAGCATCACGCCCGCCAGCAGTAATTTTTCTGCCTGCTCAGCCTGGTAGACGCGCTCCAGGCGCGCAAGCTGCAGGCGATTGTTGACGCCTTCGACTTCGCTCAGGCGCTGCGGATGCACCGCGACGATCTCGCGCCCTTCCTGATACGCCATGGCGATGATATCGGTGATGTAGTATTCGCCCTGAGCGTTGTTATTGGTGAGCTTCGCCAGCCAGCGCTTGAGGTCTGCTCCGCCGGCGATCAGGATCCCGGTGTTGATTTCCTGGATCTGGCGCTGCGCCTCGCTGGCATCTTTGTGCTCAACGATGCCCGTCACCTGGTCATTTTCACGGGTAATGCGGCCGTAGCCCGTTGGGTCATCCAGCTTCACCGTCAGCAGACCAATGCCACCCAGTGGTTTCGCGGCGCGCAGGCGCTGTAGCGTCTCAACCGAGATCAGCGGCACGTCGCCATAGAGCATCAGAATGTCTTCATCATCATTGAAGAAGGGTGCCGCCTGCTGCATAGCGTGTCCGGTTCCGAGCTGCTCAGCCTGCAGCACCCAGTTCAGGTTGTCTTCATGGAGGGTCTGACGCAGCAGATCGCCACCGTGACCGTACACCAGATGCACCGCACATGCGCCTAAATCGTTAGCGGCATCAATGACATGCTGCACCATTGGCTTCCCGGCCAGAGTATGCAGCACCTTAGGAAGATCGGAATACATGCGGGTCCCTTTGCCTGCGGCAAGGATAACCACGCTCATCGCACTATTTGACATACTCATCCTGACGGTAGTTAGAACGGAAAGTAAAAGCCTTTCACGTTGAAATTTCTACATATTTTTCATCATAAAACGAGACGTGGAGAAAACGCCCAGGCTCGCGGTTATACACCATTTTATGACGCTATTTTTAACCACTGCAAATCAGTTTAACGCTGAAAAAAGGGGGTGGGGAGGGTAATCATTGACTATCTCACTGCTTTTGCTGTTTTTTCGCCACCTGAATAAAGCGGCAGAGCGCGGCCCTATTGGCGGAGATTAACAGGAGATGAGCCGACTGAGAGTAAATCAGCCGCAGGCAGGGGAGAGCTGAAGTGATTGGTGGCATCAATAAAATACAAAAGGCCACCGTCAGGTGACCTTCATTTACCGGTTGCACATCGCCAGTGTTGTCGTTTTGATGGGCGATACGTCGTGCAAGCCGGGGAATAGCGCGTGGCTTAGAAGCTCAGTACGCTGAATTTGGCGATGATTTTATGGAACAGTTTCATGATGATTTCCTGACGCAGGTGCAGTTTGATAACGCTCTTTATGTGACATACATCACAAAAATAGAGTCTACGCCTCATCATTTAACTAATCAATAACAATTAAGGGTGGATCCTGTTTTCACTTTATCCGCTCGCCAGCCGCTGGCCATAAAAAAAGCCAGCCTGGAAACCAGACTGGCTTTTTACGTTCAAGCCGGTGTTACATCGCTTTTTTGGTCAACTCGATAACGCGCAGTTTAGCGATCGCTTTGGCCAGTTCCGCAGACGCCTGAGCGTAATCCACATCGCCATGGGAGCTCTTAATGTGCTCTTCGGCTTTGCGTTTCGCTTCCAGCGCTCGCGCTTCGTCGAGGTCCTGACCGCGAATTGCGGTATCCGCCAGAACGGTCACGCTGCCAGGCTGCACTTCAAGAATGCCGCCAGACAGATAGATAAACTCTTCATGACCGTGCTGTTTAACGATGCGAATCATACCAGGCTTAATGGCGGTGAGCAGCGGCGCGTGTCCCGGGTAAATACCCAGTTCACCTTCGCTACCCGTTACCTGGATTTTTTCGACCAGACCAGAGAACATTTGTAACTCTGCGCTGACGACGTCCAGGTGGTAAGTCATTGCCATATCACCCTCCGATTAAGGCGTTAAAGTTTTTTGGCTTTTTCCACGGCTTCGTCGATGGAACCGACCATGTAGAACGCCTGCTCTGGCAGGTGATCGTATTCGCCTTCCATGATGCCTTTAAAGCCACGGATAGTGTCTTTCAGCGCCACGTATTTGCCCGGAGAACCGGTAAAGACTTCTGCTACGAAGAACGGCTGGGACAGGAAGCGCTGGATCTTACGTGCGCGAGCTACCACCAGTTTGTCTTCTTCAGACAGTTCGTCCATACCGAGGATGGCGATGATATCTTTCAGTTCCTGATAACGCTGCAGGATGGACTGAACGCCACGCGCGGTGTCGTAGTGTTCCTGACCAACAACCAGCGGATCCAGCTGACGGCTGGTGGAGTCCAGCGGGTCAACGGCCGGGTAAATACCCAGGGAAGCGATCTGACGGCTCAGTACTACTGTTGCATCTAAGTGAGCAAAGGTAGTGGCTGGGGATGGGTCAGTTAAGTCATCCGCCGGTACGTATACCGCCTGTACGGAGGTGATAGAACCGGTTTTGGTGGAGGTGATACGTTCCTGCAGAACGCCCATCTCTTCCGCCAGAGTCGGCTGATAACCTACCGCTGAAGGCATACGACCCAGCAGTGCGGATACTTCAGTACCGGCCAGGGTGTAACGATAGATGTTATCGACGAACAGCAGAACGTCACGACCTTCGTCACGGAATTTCTCAGCCATGGTCAGGCCGGTCAGCGCAACGCGCAGACGGTTTCCCGGCGGCTCGTTCATCTGGCCGTATACCAGGGATACTTTATCGATAACGTTGGAGTCGGTCATTTCGTGGTAGAAGTCGTTACCCTCACGAGTACGCTCACCGACGCCCGCAAACACAGAGTAACCGGAGTGCTCGATCGCGATGTTACGGATCAGCTCCATCATGTTTACGGTTTTACCTACACCCGCACCACCGAACAGACCAACTTTACCGCCCTTCGCGAACGGACACATCAGGTCGATAACTTTGATACCGGTTTCCAGCAGTTCCTGAGAGCTGGACAGCTCTTCATAGGAAGGTGCTGCGCGGTGGATAGCCCAACGCTCTTCTTCACCGATGTCGCCTTTCATGTCGACCGGCTGACCCAGTACGTTCATGATACGACCCAGTGTTGCTTTACCTACCGGGACTTCGATTGGGTGCTCGAGGTCTTTTACTTCCAGACCGCGGCGAAGACCATCGGAAGACCCCATGGCGATGGTACGAACGATACCGCCGCCGAGCTGCTGCTGAACTTCCAGCACCAGAACTTCTTTACCATTCTGCACCTCAAGAGCTTCGTACACGCGCGGTACGGCATCCTGAGGGAATTCGACGTCAACTACGGCGCCGATTACCTGGACAATTTTTCCAGTAGCCATCTTGAATCCTCTACGAATTAACCTGGTTATACCGCGGATGCACCACCGACGATCTCGGTGAGTTCCTGAGTAATGCTGGCCTGTCGAGCTTTGTTGTATACCAACTGCAGCTCTTTAATCAGGCTGCCGCCATTGTCGGTCGCGGCTTTCATCGCCACCATACGTGCGGCCTGCTCGCTGGCCAGGTTTTCTACCACGCCCTGATAGACCTGAGATTCGACATAACGACGCAGGAGGGTATCCAGCAGCGCTTTCGGATCGGGTTCGTACAGGTAATCCCAGGATTTACGTTTCAGATCAGCGTCTTCTGATGCCGGTAACGGCAGCAGCTGAGTGATCGTCGGAACCTGAGACATGGTGTTAATAAATTTGTTGCTGACAACGTACAGCTTGTCCAGACGGCCTTCATCATAGGCCTGCAACATCACTTTTACCGGGCCGATCAGTTCGGACAGGGAGGGGTTATCCCCCATACCGGTCACCTGTGCAACCACGTTACCGCCAACGGCGTTAAAGAAAGAGACGCCCTTAGAGCCGATCATTGCGAGGTCGCACTGAACGCCTTTATCGGACCATGCTTTCATTTCCGCCAGCAGTTTCTTGAACAGGTTAATGTTCAAGCCGCCGCACAGACCACGGTCGGTCGACACCACCAGGTAGCCCACGCGCTTAACGTCGCGTTCTTCCAGGTAAGGGTGCTTATATTCCAGATTACCGTTCGCAAGGTGACCAATCACTTTGCGCATAGTATCTGCGTAAGGACGGCTGGCCGCCATACGCTCCTGCGATTTACGCATTTTGGAAGCGGCGACCATCTCCATCGCTTTAGTGATCTTTTGCGTGTTCTGGACGCTTGCGATCTTACTACGTATCTCTTTTGCGCCGGCCATGAGCTTCTCCTCAATGCCTTGCGGCCTGCCCTAAGACAGACCGCCAGACGTTACCAGGACTGGGTTGCTTTGAAGGAATCGAGGATGCCTTTCAGCTTGCCTTCGATTTCGTCGTTATAGCCACCGGACTGGTTAATCTCTTGCATCAGCGGAGCGTGATCACGGTCGACGTAAGCCAGCAGAGCGGCTTCGAAGCTACCGATTTTCGCCAGTTCTACATCAGCCAGGTAACCACGTTCTGCTGCGAACAGAACCAGAGACTGCTGCGCAACGGACATCGGCGCATACTGTTTCTGTTTCAGCAGTTCGGTCACTTTCTGACCGTGGTCCAGCTGTTTGCGCGTTGCATCGTCAAGGTCGGATGCAAACTGGGAGAACGCTGCCAGTTCACGATACTGCGCCAGTGCGGTACGGATACCACCGGACAGTTTCTTCATGATCTTGGTCTGCGCTGCACCACCAACACGGGATACGGAGATACCCGGGTTAACCGCAGGACGAATACCGGCGTTGAACAGGTTGGTTTCCAGGAAGATCTGACCATCGGTAATGGAGATTACGTTGGTCGGAACGAATGCGGAAACGTCACCCGCCTGCGTTTCGATAATCGGCAGTGCGGTCAGAGAACCGGTTTTCCCTTTCACTTCACCTTTGGTGAAAGCTTCAACGTATTCGGCGTTAACACGCGCAGCACGCTCCAGCAGACGAGAGTGGAGGTAGAATACGTCGCCCGGGAAGGCTTCACGTCCTGGCGGACGACGGAGCAGCAGGGAGATCTGACGATAAGCAACAGCCTGTTTAGACAGGTCATCGTAAATGATCAGCGCATCTTCACCGCGGTCGCGGAAGTATTCGCCCATTGCGCAACCGGCGTATGGCGCCAGGTATTGCAGTGCAGCAGATTCGGATGCAGTCGCTACCACCACAATGGTGTTAGCCAGCGCGCCGTGCTCTTCCAGTTTACGCACCACGTTAGAGATGGTGGACGCTTTCTGGCCGATAGCAACATAGACGCACTTGATACCGGAATCACGCTGGTTGATGATGGCATCGATAGCCAGCGCAGTTTTACCGGTCTGACGGTCGCCGATGATCAGTTCACGCTGACCACGACCGATTGGGATCATGGCGTCAACGGATTTATAACCGGTCTGTACCGGCTGATCGACGGACTGACGTTCGATGACGCCCGGTGCGATCGCTTCTACGGCGGAGAAACCGTCGTTTTCCAGCGGACCTTTACCATCAATTGGCGCGCCCAGGGTGTTAACCACACGGCCCAGCAGGCCACGGCCAACCGGAACTTCCAGGATACGGCCAGTACATTTAACCTTCATGCCTTCGGCGAGGTCAGCATACGGACCCATCACCACGGCACCAACGGAGTCACGCTCCAGGTTCAATGCGATAGCGTAACGGTTACCCGGCAGGGAGATCATCTCACCCTGCATACATTCGGCAAGGCCGTGGATGCGGATAACACCGTCACTTACAGAAACAATAGTACCTTCGTTATGAGCTTCGCTCACAACATTGAACTGAGCAATGCGCTGCTTGATCAGTTCGCTGATTTCGGTGGAATTCAGTTGCATGCTCCAGTCCCCTTAAGACTGCAAGACGTCTGCAAGGCGATCAAGACGGCCGCGTACGCTGCCATCAATGACCATATCCCCCGCACGGATGATAATACCTGCCATAACAGACTTATCGATTTTGCAATTCAGCTTAACTTTGCGTGACAGACGTTTTTCCATCGCGCTGACGATCCTGGCAAGCTGTTCATCACTCAGTTGGTTGGCAGATATTACTTCTACCTCTGCGATGGCCTCACTGGCCGCGCGCAGGTGAATGAATTGCTCAAGAACGTCCGGGAGCACCTTCAGACGATTGTTTTCCGCCATCACCTTAATCAGGTTCTGGCCGTTTTCGTCGAGTTGCTCACCGCAGATAGCGATAAACGCTTCTGAGAGCGTTTCCGGCGCCAAAGCACCGGAGAGAAGCTCTGCCATTTGGTCGTTTTTGGTCACTTCGGCGGCAAACGCCAGCATATCCTGCCAGCGTTCAACACTGTTGTGTTCGACGGCAAAGTCAAAAGCTGCTTTGGCGTAGGGGCGAGCTACCGTTACAAATTCAGACATCAGCCCCTCCCTCCTTACAGTTCAGCGACAAGTTTATCCACGATGTCGCTGTTAGCAGCTTCATCCACGGAACGTTCGATGATCTTCTCGGCGCCAGCAACAGCCAGGATAGCGACCTGCTTACGCAGCTCCTCACGTGCACGTTTACGCTCAGCATCAATTTCAGCCTGCGCTTGTGCAACGATTTTGGTGCGTTCCTGTTCTGCTTCAGCTTTAGCTTCGTCCAGAATCTGAGAGCGACGCTTGTTCGCCTGCTCAATGATTACCTGGGCTTCCGCTTTCGCTTTTTTCAGCTGGTCGGTCGCGTTGGCCTGTGCAAGGTCCAAATCTTTCTTAGCGCGTTCTGCAGAAGCTAAACCGTCAGAAATCTCTTTCTGGCGTTTTTCGATGGCAGCCATTAAAGGCGGCCATACGTACTTCATGCAGAACCATACGAAGATAACAAACGCGATGGCCTGGCCGAGGATTGTTGCGTTCATGTTCACAGCACAATACCTCTTTAATTAACTCTGTGGCTTAGGTTTCTAACAACTTACTACGCGACGGCGAACATCACGTACAGACCCAGACCTACAGCGATCATCGGGATAGCATCCACCAGACCCATAACGATAAAGAACTGAGTACGCAGCAGAGGAATCAGATCCGGTTGACGCGCTGCGCCTTCCAGGAATTTACCTCCGAGGATGCCGATACCGATCGCAGCACCGATTGCCGCCAGACCCATCATCACAGCGGCAGCCATGTACAGCAGATCCATATTCAGGTTTTCCATGACAGTCTCCAGTTTGTTTCAGTTAAAACGTAGTAGTGTTGGTAAAAATCAATGCTCTTCAGACGCCATCGACAGATAGACAATCGTCAGAACCATGAAGATGAAGGCTTGCAGCGTAATAATCAGGATGTGGAAAATGGCCCAAGGCACATTCAGAACCCACTGTGACCACCACGGCAACAGACCAGCAATCAGAATGAAAATCAGCTCACCGGCATACATGTTGCCGAACAGTCGCAGACCGAGAGAAACCGGTTTGGACAGCAGGCTTACCCCTTCAAGGATTAAGTTGACAGGAATGAACGCCCAGTGATTGAACGGCTGCATGGTCAGTTCTTTAACGAACCCACCTACGCCTTTCATTTTGATGCTGTAGAAAATAATCAGGATGAACACGCCAAGCGCCATCGACAGGGTGATGTTCACGTCGGCAGACGGAACCACGCGCAGTGCAGGCAGGCCGAAAATGTGTTCGCCGATATAAGGAATCAGGTCGATTGGCAGCAGGTCCATCAGGTTCATCAGGAAGACCCAGACGAACACGGTCAGCGCCAGCGGCGCGATAACCTTGCTCTTGCCATGGTACATGTCTTTGACGCTGCCATGGACGAAGCCGATGATCATTTCGATGAAGGTCTGGAATTTCCCTGGTACGCCGCTGGTCGCTTTCTTAGCAACGCTACGGAACATGGCCAGGAACAGCAGACCGAGAACCACCGAGAAGAACATGGAGTCAATGTTGAGCGTCCAGAAGGTGGCCGGGGGGTTGTGCGGATCCACCAGCGAGAAAGTACGCAAGTCAATCTGAAGGTTGTTCAGATGGTGACTTATGTATTCCTGCGGCGTCATATTTTCTGAAGCCATGATGCCTTTTACCCTTTGTTGTTGATTACAGCTGGCGCCAGAACTTGTACCACCAGCACCAAAACCCACGTCACGATCAGCGGCATAAATACCACTTTTAAAACAGCCAGCGCCATCGCCAGAAGGGCGAAGGTCAGCAACACCTTGAAGGCTTCACCGAAGGCGAAGGTCCAGGCCACACGGCCTTTTGCTGGTGTATGCGCCTGATGACGCCAGGCAAAAATCATAAACATCAGGTTCGGCAAAACCACCGCCAAACCGCCGCATACTGCGGAAATGCCCCAGAAGGGGTCTTTGAGGCTGAACAGCAGTCCACTTGCTATTACTGCCAGTAACTGAATAAACAGAAGCTTGCGAGCAACGTTTCGACTCAAGAGCGACACTGACATCACGTTTTTACTCCTGCTCCCTTTGAGGTATGTCGCGTGTCGTATAAAACGTCCTTTAAGACGAAGAGTCAAGCATCAAAAAGCGGACAAATTATACGGTGACGCCCCGTGATTTCAAACAATAAGTAGCAAAATAGTGAATAAATGTTTAATTATTTTCCAACGGACAACTTTCCGTGCATTTCAGCGTTCTGTGAGCAGTCATACAAAACTGCAAATAACGTGGAAACACGGCAATTAAAGCGTGCATTAGATCACATAATAAACATTTCAAGCGCCCTTTAATGAATCAAGGACATAAAACACTATTTTTCATGCTTTTGATATTCAAGATAAAAAGTGAGGACATTATCTAAAACAACCTCACATACAATAAAAACCTTTTATTGACATTTATAATAAAAATTTAACATCACTATGCTGTTTATCCGTGTCGATTTTTAGCACCCTGATATTTTCAAAGTTGACTATTTTGTCAGTGAATCACTTATGCTAAGTTAACCGCAGGAAAAGCCATAGTAAAAACATGGTTAAATGCAGCCCGATAATATCGCGGAGTGACCTTTATTTTTGTAACATCCGCGGGCGACATTTTTTCCACATTTTTTGATAAAAATTAACGCGATTTTGGTTGAATCACCACCAGGTGCCGCTCCCCTTCCAGCTGAGGAACATGCAGCTCAATCACCTCGGCAATACCATACCCTTCCGGCAGGTTTTCCATTTCGTCTTTTTGCGCTAACCCTTTGAGTGCATAGAAGTGACCGTTCGCTGCCGGCAGATGATGGCACCAGCTCACCATATCATTGAGCGATGCGAAGGCGCGGCTTATCACACCGTCAAACGGCGGTTCGGCCGGGAAGGCTTCCACGCGGCTCTGCACCGGGGTGACATTATCCAGCTTCAGCTCATGCTGCACCTGACGCAGGAAGCGCACGCGCTTGCCGAGACTGTCGAGCAGGGTGAAATGCGACTCCGGGCGCACGATGGCCAGTGGAATGCCAGGGAGCCCCGGTCCGGTCCCGACATCGATAAAGCGCGAGCCCTGCAGATAAGGCGCCACGATGATGCTGTCGAGGATATGACGCACCAGCATCTCATTCGGATCGCGAACGGAGGTCAGGTTATAGGCTTTGTTCCACTTATCGAGCAGCCCGACGTAGGCCACCAGCTGGTTTTTCTGGTGATCGGTGAGCGAAATACCCGCTTCATCCAGCAGACGAGAAAGTTTGTTGAGCACAGTCTGTACCTTCAAAAAATAATGAGCCCGGAGGCGCTAACGCTTACCGGGCTATGAATGATAAAGGCGAACGCTGATTATGCAACAGTGAAATCAGCGCAGGCAGGCGGCCGCAATCAGGCGCTGCGGCGCAGCATCCCCTGCTTTTTCAGCCAAACCAACAAAATAGAGATCGCCGCCGGCGTGATCCCGGAAATGCGTGACGCCTGCCCTATCGACGACGGCTTATGGTCGTTCAGTTTGGCGATCACTTCGTTAGACAGCCCGGTGACCTGGCGGTAATCGAGCGTCGCCGGCAGCACGGTATTCTCATTACGCTGCTGTTTCTCGATCTCATCCTGCTGGCGAGCGATGTAACCTTCATACTTCACCTGGATCTCTACCTGCTCGGCCGCTTGTTGATCTTCCAGTCCCGGTGCGAACGGCGACAGCTGAATCAGTTGCTCGTAGGTCATTTCCGGACGACGCAGTAGATCTTCACCACTCGCTTCACGCGACAGCGGCGCCGTCAGGTGAGCATTCACTTCGGCGGCGCTCTCTGCCTGCGGGTTCACCCAGGTCGATTTCAGACGCTGACGTTCACGTTCAATGCTTTCCAGCTTTTCGTTGTACCGCGCCCAGCGTTCATCGTCCACCAGACCCAGCTCACGCCCCTGTTCGGTCAGGCGCAGGTCGGCGTTATCTTCGCGCAGCATCAGACGATATTCGGCACGGGAGGTAAACATGCGGTACGGTTCTTTGGTACCCAGGGTGCACAGGTCATCCACCAGCACGCCGAGATAAGCCTGATCGCGACGCGGCGCCCAGCCCTCTTTTTCCGCAGAGAAGCGGGCGGCGTTAAGACCGGCCAGCAGACCCTGAGCAGCGGCTTCTTCATAACCGGTGGTGCCGTTGATCTGTCCGGCAAAGAACAGACCCTGAATGAATTTGCTCTCGAGCGTTGGCTTCAGATCGCGTGGGTCGAAGAAATCGTACTCAATGGCGTAGCCAGGACGGACGATCCGCGCGTTCTCCATCCCCTGCATTGAGCGGACGATTTGCATTTGCACATCAAACGGCAGGCTGGTGGAGATACCGTTGGGATAAATTTCGTTTGAGGTCAGGCCTTCCGGTTCAAGGAAGATCTGGTGCTGATTGCGATCGGCAAAGCGCATGACTTTGTCTTCGATCGACGGACAATAGCGTGGCCCGATCCCTTCGATCACCCCAGCGTACATTGGGCTGCGATCGAGGTTATTACGGATCACGTCATGGGTTTTCTCGTTGGTGTGGGTGATATAGCAGGGCACCTGACGCGGATGCTGATCCACGGATCCCATGAACGAGAAGACCGGCATCGGGTTATCGCCGTGCTGTTGCGCCAGCAC
The DNA here is from genome assembly GCF_001807705.1 of Klebsiella sp. HMSC25G12. Lineage (NCBI taxonomy): Bacteria > Pseudomonadati > Pseudomonadota > Gammaproteobacteria > Enterobacterales > Enterobacteriaceae > Klebsiella > Klebsiella sp. HMSC25G12. The sequence goes on from NZ_KV789810.1 coordinate 21,095, forward strand.
GCTGAAATCGATGGTGCGGGCGTCAATACGTGGCGGGGTACCGGTTTTCAGACGACTTACGCGCAGCGGCAGCTCACGCAGACGACGAGACAGCGGGATTGACGGCGGATCGCCGGCACGGCCGCCGCTGTAGTTGTCCAGACCAATATGAATTTTGCCATCGAGGAAGGTCCCGACGGTCAACACCACCGCTTTAGCGCGGAATTTGAGGCCCATCTGGGTGACGGCGCCCACGACGCGATCGTTTTCCACAATCAGATCTTCCACTGCCTGTTGGAAGATCATCAGGTTCGGCTGGTTCTCCAGCGCGGTGCGTACCGCCTGACGATACAGCACGCGGTCTGCCTGGGCGCGAGTGGCACGTACCGCGGGCCCTTTGCTGGCGTTTAGTATCCTAAACTGAATACCCGCCTGATCGATCGCGGTTGCCATCAATCCGCCGAGTGCGTCCACTTCTTTTACCAGGTGTCCTTTCCCAATGCCGCCAATCGCCGGGTTGCAGCTCATCTGCCCCAGCGTGTCGATATTGTGTGTCAAAAGCAGGGTTTGTTGGCCCATTCGCGCTGCGGCCATCGCGGCCTCAGTGCCTGCATGACCCCCGCCAATGATAATGACGTCAAAAGGATCCTGATAAAACATGGTGATCTGCCTCGCATAACGCGGTTTGAAAATGGATTGAAGCCCGGGCCGTGGATTCTACTCGGCTTTGGTCTTTTGAGAAAGACTCCGGGATCCTGAGTATTAAAAAGAAGATCTTTATATAGAGATCTGTTCTATTGTGATCTCTTATTAGGATCGACTCTCTTTGTGGATAAGTCGGATCCACGATGTAAGATCAAAAGCTTAAGAAGGATCACTATCTGTGAATGATCGGTGATCCTGGTCCGTATAAGCTGGGATCAAAATGAAGGGTTATACACAGCACAAAAACCATACGACGGTTATTCTTTGGATAACTACCGGTTGATCCAAGCTTTTAAGCATGGTTATCCACAGAAGATCCGACGATCTTTACAATTCTCAGAGCAAATTTTTCCAGGATCCCAGCCAGATTTCCGCTGGATCCTCCGGAATTTCATGTTCCAGTACGTTAATTTTCAGCGTTTCGCCGATCTGTTTTGCGCCGCTGGCCTTCAATGCTGCTTCTAATTTATCGATCGCCCCGCAGAAGGTGTCGTATTCGCGGCTGCCGATCCCGATGGCGCCAAAGCACACGGCGGAAAGATCGGCCTTCTGCTCCAGCAATGCGTCATAGAAGGGAACCAGGTTGTCGGGAATGTCGCCGGCGCCATGCGTTGAAGAGATAACTAACCAGATCCCTTCCGCCTGCAGATCGTCAACCAGCGGACCGTGCTGGATTTCAGTGCTATAGCCGGCTTCTTCCAGCTTTTCCGCCAGATGCTCTGCTACATATTCCGCACTGCCCAGGGTGCTGCCGCTGATAAGTGTAATGTCTGCCATGATCGCCGATCGCCCGCTCAACTGTTCAGAGTGGCGTATTGTACGCTGTGAGCGAGCTGGGATCTACCTGTGGAAAAATGTGGGATTAAAAAAAGCGATCAGGGCTTGATGGTACGCATGATCGGGTTCTGCAGCACGATCAGCGTCTCGGTGGACTGAATTTCATCAATTGTTTGGATCTTGTTGATAAGTACCTGCTGCAGGGCATCGATGGATTTACACATCACCTTAATAAAGATGCTGTAGTGGCCGGTGGTGTAATAAGCCTCGGTGACCTCCTCCAGGCTTTCCAGGCGGGCAAGGGCGGAAGGGTAGTCCTTGGCGCTCTTGAGAATAATGCCGATAAAGCAGCCGACATCATAGCCCAGCTGCTTGGGGCTGACGTCAATGCGCGCACCGGTAATGATACCCGCCTGTTTCATCTTTTCGACGCGCACATGAATGGTGCCCGGGCTGACGCTGAACTGTTTAGCCAGTTCGGCATAGGCGGTACGGGCGTTGGCCATCAGCGCATCGAGAATGCCGCGGTCCAGATTGTCGATCTGATAATTTTCCATATCTTTTTCTTATGAAGTTTGAGGGTTCTTGCTATTTTAGCTTCATATTTTGATGAATTAAAAGTCGATGCGGCTTTTTATTGATTGATTATTGTATTGCGGCCCTGTTTTGTTGCTTAATCAATGGCAACAGGACGCAGGAGTTATAAAAATGAAAACCGCATATATCGCAAAACAACGCCAGATCAGTTTCGTTAAATCCCACTTTTCCCGTCAGCTGGAAGAGAAGCTTGGCCTGATTGAAGTCCAGGCGCCAATCTTAAGCCGCGTGGGCGATGGGACGCAGGATAACTTGTCCGGCTGCGAGAAAGCGGTTCAGGTAAAAGTGAAAACACTGCCCGACGCCCAGTTCGAAGTGGTTCATTCGCTGGCGAAGTGGAAGCGTCAAACCCTGGGACAACACGACTTCAGCGCGGGCGAAGGGCTGTACACGCACATGAAGGCCCTTCGCCCCGATGAAGACCGTCTGACGCCTATCCATTCCGTTTATGTTGACCAGTGGGACTGGGAGCGCGTGATGGGCGATGAAGAGCGTCACGTCGGCACTCTGAAGGCAACCGTCGAGGCGATCTACGCCGGGATCAAAGCTACCGAGCTGGCGGTCAGCCAGGAATTTGGCCTGAAGCCTTTTCTGCCGGAACAGATCCATTTTGTTCACAGCCAGGAGCTGCTGAGCCGCTATCCCGATCTTGATGCCAAAGGCCGTGAGCGAGCCATTGCCAAAGAGTTGGGGGCCGTCTTCTTAATTGGTATCGGCGGCAAACTGTCTGACGGTAAGCGCCACGACGTGCGTGCGCCGGATTATGATGACTGGAGCACAGAGATTTCTGAAGGCTTTGCCGGTCTGAACGGCGATATCCTGGTGTGGAACCCGGTGCTGGAAGATGCTTTCGAGATCTCCTCAATGGGGATCCGCGTTGACGCCGAAGCGCTGAAGCGCCAGCTGGCCGTGACCGGCGATGAAGATCGCCTACAGCTTGAATGGCACCAGGCGCTGCTGCGCGGCGAGATGCCGCAGACTATCGGCGGCGGCATTGGCCAGTCTCGTCTGACGATGCTGCTGCTGCAGCTTGACCATATCGGCCAGGTACAGTGCGGCGTATGGCCGGCCCAGGTTCGCGAAAGCGTTTCCGCGCTGCTGTAATGAATTAGCGCCGCCAGCGTCGCAGCAGGCGGCTACGCAGCCCGGTATCAAAGCGCCAGATATGATCGAAGATGCGCATGATGCCGGGTTTGCCGTGTACCGACATCGCCACCGCGTGAAAACGGTGCTGGTGCTTACGCTGTAACTCCCCCACCTGAGCAATCACCTCATCCGGCAACCGCTGGGCGATAAAGTCAGAGATCACGACGGCATCCGCATCCACCCACTGCGGGTTTTGCAGACGTTCAATAATGGCGCGAAAACAGCTGGCCAGATCGGTACCGCCGCGAAAGCGCTGGCTTAAAAAGCGGATCGCCTGCTCCAGCCCGCGCTCGCTGGTCAGTTCGTAATGCACCACTTCGCTGGAGAACAGCATAATAAAGCAGCGACGGTTATCGGCCAGCGCGACGCGCATCAGGGCCAGACAAAAGGCCTTAGCGCACTGCTCGTTAAAACCGCCCATCGACCCTGACGTATCGACGCAGACAATAAAGGGCCCGCGCGGCTGTTCATCAAAATCCTGCCGTGTTACCGGGCGTTCGGTGATTTTCTCACGCCAGGCGTCGCCATGCAGCCGGTAGGTGAGCAGCTGTTTCTCCACCAGCTTGCGATAAAATTCAAACTCCAGCTCCGTGATGCCGAGCGTCGCCAGCTCCGGCGGCAGCAGGCGAAGAATGTCGTCACTCTGCTGGAGGCCGTCGACTTGCTCCGGTACTGTCGCCGGCTCGCGCACCAGGCTGCGAAAGGTTTCCATCGGGGCGTCTTTCTTCGGCACGGATTTCGCTTCCCGTGAACGTCCAAGCTGTTCCGCCAGCTGCAGCAGTTCCGGCTGCTGGTTGAGAAAATCGCCATAGCGCACGATCAGCTGATAGTCGCCGCGTTTGAGTTCGCCAGCGCTCATATCCCACAGACGCCCGGCGGCAGTGTCATTTTCCGCCAGTACCGGATCGAGCTGACCGCTGAGCGTCATTCGTTCCTGGACCTCACTGAGTAACTGATCGCGTTCTTCATCCAGCAACTGCTGGTTAAGGCTGGTGGCTTGCACCACCAGGCTCAGGCGCCAGCGCTGTAAAAACAGCGTATGCAGCGCCGGGGTAAAGGTGGCATTGTCATCCACCAGCTTCTGCGCCTGAGCGGCAAAAGGAGACTGTAGCTGGTGCAGTTTGCCGAGGATCTGCGGGAGCTGGACAATAAACTGCGAGGTAGAGAGTAGCTGAGCCTGCTGATAGGTTTGCACTTCGGCGTCCAGATCCGGCGGGACGTTAACTTCTTTCAAACGGGCGCGAACGGCTTCACGCCAGCGTGGAATATCCGCCGCGATGATGTTTTTCAGGCGGGGGAATTTCTCAAAGAACACCGCCAGCTGAGGAGAAGCCAGCAGCGCCAGCAGCATCTCCTCGATCATTCCCTCTTCGCTGACTGCCAGCATGACATTCAGCATATCGAGCGTCATGGCTGCTTCGCCTGTTTAATCTGCGCGCCGACGTCCTGCAGGCTGGCTTCGATTCTTCCCAGCCACTCGACCGGGATAAACAGACACTTTTGCTGCTCGCTGAAGCGGTTGTGTTGCTGGTGCCACTCATCATCGAGCACCTCCAGCTGTTGGCGAATTTCTGCCGGCATGTTCTCCTGCGATGCGCTACCGGGCAGCGCGAGGCGTGAGCCCTGCAGGCTGACGTCGCGGACGACCAGGTGCTGGCTGGTGTCGACATCCATATTGAGCAGTTGGGCAAAGCCGATCCCGTTGAGCTTACCGCGGATCTCACCGCCCTTTTCCAGCCAGTTGGCTAACGCCTCGCGTTCAAAAGTAATGTGGATCACTTCCATATCGTGAAGTTTGAGCGGCTGCTGCAGCAGCAGTGTCAGGGTGGTCCCCTGGATCTCCGCCGGCAATTCATAGTGCGGTTTGCGGCTAAACATCCCGCCAAGGCGGGTGACCTTCAACGCCGTTTTGTCGCTTTGCTGCTGTTGGATCTGAATGCGTCTCTGGACAATGGCCCCCAGCCGCGTCAGCATCGCCTGCTGTTGCCAGGCGTGACAGGTCATGAGCGTTTCCAGCTGCTGCGACATCAGGTTCATGCTCTCGACGTTGTGCCACAGACAATCTTTCAGCAGGATCAGATCTATCGGCGCGATGCTGTCGCGCCCGCTGAAGAAGGCGCTGGCCTGCAGCAGGCGAATGGCCTTTTTCCAGCGGCGATCCGAGACGTACGGCGCATTTGGCAGGGCATCCAGCTGCTGGCGGAGCTGGAATATCAGCTCAAACACCGCGTCTGGCAGTTTGATATTGCCGATCTGCTGCTGCCATTGGGTAAACTCTTCGTCGCTAACCTGCAGCGCGCTGGGCACTGGATTGATGTTTTCATCCTGCTGGCTGACCAGCATTGAACGGAAATTACCTTTATCCTGCACTTTATCAAGCCACAGACGGATCAGCATTCGGTCATACAGCGCTTCCAGACTGCTGTCGGCTTCGGGGAGTTCGTTCGACGCGGCCACCAGCAGGCGCATCGGGATTTTCTCTTCGTGCGCCCCATTGCGGAAGTGACGTTCGTTAATCGCCGTCAGCAGGGTGTTGAGGATCGCCGGACCCGCTTTCCATATTTCATCGAGAAAGACGATTTCGGCTTCCGGCAGGTAGCCGGCGGTTAAACGTTCGTAACGGCCTTCATCCTTCAGTGCCTGAATGGACAGTGGCCCAAAAACTTCTTCCGGGGTGGAGAAGCGGGTCATCAGGTATTCAAAAGCGCGCGCCTGCTGGAAGGCGAATTTGAGGCGGCGGGCAATCAGGCTTTTGGCGATCCCCGGTGGGCCGAGCAAAAAAACGCTCTCGCCGCTGAGCGCCGCCAGCAGGCAGAGGCGTATCGCGTGGCTGCGTTCAAAGAGTCCTTTTTCGAGTGCCGCGCTGAGCCGGGAAATTCTTTCAGCCAGTAAATGTGTTTGAGCCATAATTGAGTTGCGTGCTTTGTCATGTATCGTTATTGGGTCGAGTATAGATGTTAGAGCAGGGGCGGTAATAGCCTGAAGAATCGATTTATTTTTTTTGAGCCAGGTTAATATGGTGTCTGTTAGGGGTACGATTTCGCAAATAATCGTGCATACTGTGCGCTTTTTGTGGGCCAAGGGACTAGGCACACATTTGTTTTATAAACGAAAAGACTAGTCTATGAGCACTGATAATAAACAATCGTTGCCGGCATTAACGTTGGCGGCCATCGGCGTGGTGTACGGCGATATCGGTACCAGTCCACTGTATACCTTGCGCGAATGCCTGTCAGGTCAGTTTGGCTTTGGCGTTGAACGCGACGCCGTGTTTGGCTTTTTGTCGCTGATTTTCTGGCTGTTGATCTTTACCGTATCGATTAAATACATCACGTTCGTGATGCGGGCGGATAACGCCGGGGAAGGCGGGATCTTAACGCTGATGTCGCTGGCCGGACGTAATACCTCGGCCCGAATGACCTCCGTACTGGTGATCCTCGGCCTGATCGGCGGTAGCTTCTTCTATGGCGAAGTGGTGATTACGCCGGCGATTTCCGTTATGTCGGCGATAGAGGGGTTAGAAATTATCGCCCCGCAGCTTGATACCTGGATTGTCCCTATTTCCATTATCGTGCTGACCCTGTTGTTTGTGATCCAGAAGCACGGGACCGGCATGGTCGGTAAGCTGTTTGCGCCGATTATGCTGATCTGGTTCCTGTTGCTGGCGGTGCTCGGCGCGCGAAGCATTTACGCTAACCCGGAAGTTCTTCAGGCGCTAAACCCCTACTGGGCGGTGCATTTCTTCCTGCAGTACAAAACGGTTTCCTTTATTGCGCTCGGCGCGGTGGTGCTGTCGATTACCGGGGTGGAAGCGCTGTACGCCGATATGGGTCACTTCGGCAAACTGCCGATCCGCGTGGCCTGGTTCTCCGTCGTGCTGCCCTCGCTGGTGCTGAACTATTTTGGCCAGGGCGCGCTGCTGCTGAAGCACCCGGAAGCGATTAAAAACCCGTTCTTCCTGCTGGCGCCGGAGTGGGCGCTGATCCCGATGCTGATTATCGCCACGCTGGCGACGGTTATCGCCTCGCAGGCGGTGATCTCCGGGGTCTTCTCCCTGACCCGTCAGGCAGTGCGTCTGGGCTATCTGTCGCCGATGCGCATTATCCACACCTCGGAAATGGAGTCCGGACAGATTTACATCCCGTTCATTAACTGGCTGCTGTACGTTTCTGTGGTCATCGTTATTGTCAGCTTTGAGCATTCGTCTAATCTGGCGGCGGCGTATGGCATCGCGGTCACGGGCACCATGGTGCTGACCTCCATTCTGTCGGCAACGGTGGCGCGCAAAAACTGGCACTGGAATAAGCTGTTTGTCGGCCTGATGCTGGTGGCCTTCCTGTGTATCGATATTCCGCTGTTTTCGGCGAACCTCGATAAGATTGTCTCCGGCGGTTGGCTGCCGTTGTCCCTGGGGCTGGTGATGTTCACGGTGATGACCACCTGGAAGAGCGAACGTTTCCGCCTGCTGCGCCGAATGCACGAGCATGGCAATTCGCTGGAAGCGATGATCTCTTCGCTGGAGAAGTCACCGCCGGTGCGTGTGCCGGGTACCGCGGTGTATATGTCCCGCGCCCTGAACGTGATCCCGTTTGCCCTGCTGCATAACCTGAAGCACAACAAGGTGCTGCATGAGCGAGTAATCCTTCTGACTCTGCGCACCGAAGACGCGCCTTACGTGCATAACGTTCGCCGGGTGCAGATTGAGCAGCTGTCGCCGTCGTTCTGGCGGGTGGTGGCCAGCTACGGTTGGCGGGAAACGCCGAACGTTGAAGAGGTGTTCCATCGCTGTGGCCTGGAAGGACTCAGTTGCCGAATGATGGAGACCTCGTTCTTCATGTCGCATGAGTCGCTGATTATCGGCAAACGACCGTGGTATCTGCGCTTGCGCGGCAAGCTTTATCTGCTGCTGCAGCGTAACGCCCTGCGGGCGCCGGATCAGTTTGAAATCCCGCCAAACCGGGTTATCGAGCTCGGTACCCAGGTCGAAATCTGATGTCAAAAAAGCCCTTCCATTGCGAAGGGCTTTTTGTTTCTCACTCCGGCTGTCATCTCCTGTCGCTGTCTTGCGAAACGTTTCGATGGCGTTCACATTTCTCTCTTCTGGTGATGGTTTTCTGCTCACACATTGATAATAATTATTTTAGCGAAACGTTTCGCTAGTGGAGCAAAAGAGAAAAATGAAAAAAGGCACCGTACTTAACGCTGATATTTCCGCGGTCATTTCCCGCCTGGGCCACACCGATACGCTGGTGGTCTGCGATGCCGGATTACCGGTTCCCCGCAGCAGCACGCGCATTGATATGGCGCTGACTCAGGGCGTACCTTCCTTTATGCAGGTGCTGGAAGTGGTGACGACGGAAATGCAGGTTGAAGCGGCTGTTATCGCGGAAGAGATTAAAACCCATAATCCGCAGCTCCACGCGACGTTGCTCACTCACCTCGAGCAGCTGCAGCAGCACCAGGGAAATACCATTGAAATTCGTTACACCAGCCATGAGCAGTTCAAAAAACAAACCGCAGACAGTCAGGCGGTAATTCGCAGCGGGGAGTGTTCCCCGTTTGCGAATATCATTCTCTGTGCCGGCGTCACGTTCTGAGGTCGCCGCCATGGAAGCCTTATTGCAACTAAAAGGGATCGATAAAGCGTTCCCTGGCGTCAAGGCGCTCTCCGGCGCGGCGCTGAATGTCTATGCCGGTCGGGTGATGGCGCTGGTAGGGGAAAATGGCGCCGGCAAGTCCACCATGATGAAGGTGCTGACCGGGATCTACACCCGTGATGCCGGCTCTTTGCTGTGGTTAGGCAAAGAGACGACCTTTAACGGCCCCAAATCCTCCCAGGAAGCCGGGATCGGTATCATCCACCAGGAACTGAACCTGATCCCGCAATTGACGATTGCCGAGAACATCTTCCTTGGTCGCGAATTTGTTAACCGTTTTGGCAAAATCGACTGGAAGCAGATGTATGCCGAAGCCGACAAGCTGCTGGCAAAGCTGAATCTCCGCTTTAACAGCCAGAAGCTGGTGGGCGATCTGTCGATTGGCGATCAGCAAATGGTGGAGATCGCCAAAGTGCTGAGCTTTGAATCGAAAGTCATCATTATGGATGAACCGACCGATGCGCTGACCGATACCGAAACCGAATCGCTGTTCCGCGTCATCCGCGAACTGAAGTCGCAGGGGCGCGGCATCGTCTATATCTCCCACCGTATGAAAGAGATCTTCGAGATTTGCGACGACGTGACAGTCTTTCGTGACGGGCAGTTTATCGCCGAGCGCGAAGTGGCTTCGCTGGATGAGGACCGACTGATCGAGATGATGGTCGGCCGTAAGCTGGAAGATCAATATCCACATCTCGATAAGGCGCCGGGCGCGGTGCGCCTGAAGGTCGATAATCTCTGCGGCCCGGGCGTGGAAAACGTGACCTTTACCTTGCGCCAGGGGGAAATCCTGGGTGTCGCCGGGCTGATGGGCGCCGGACGGACCGAACTGATGAAAGTGCTGTACGGCGCGCTGCCGCGCAGCAGCGGCTCCGTGACGCTGGATGGCCATGAAGTGGTGACCCGCTCGCCGCAGGACGGTCTGGCGAACGGCATTGTCTATATCTCCGAAGATCGTAAGCGCGATGGCCTGGTTCTCGGGATGTCGGTAAAAGAAAATATGTCCCTGACGGCGCTACGCTACTTCAGCCGGGCGGGCGGCAGCCTTAAGCATAAAGATGAACAGCAGGCGGTCAGTGATTTCATTCGGCTGTTTAACGTCAAAACGCCGTCCATGGAGCAGGCAATCGGCCTGCTTTCCGGCGGCAACCAGCAAAAGGTCGCCATTGCCCGCGGGCTGATGACCCGGCCAAAGGTGCTGATCCTTGATGAACCGACCCGCGGCGTCGACGTCGGGGCGAAGAAAGAGATCTACCAGCTCATCAATCAGTTCAAAGCCGATGGCCTGAGCATCATTCTGGTCTCCTCTGAGATGCCGGAGGTGTTGGGCATGAGCGATCGCATCATTGTGATGCATGAAGGGCATCTCGGCGGTGAATTCACACGCGAGCAGGCCACCCAGGAAGTATTGATGGCTGCCGCTGTGGGCAAGCTTAACCGTGTGAATCAGGAGTAAGAAAGATGACAACCCAGGCTGTTACTGGTCGCCGTTATTTCACGAAAGCGTGGCTGATGGAGCAAAAATCGCTGATTGCCCTGCTGGTGCTGATCGCGGTGGTATCGACCATGAGCCCCAACTTTTTTACCGTCAATAACCTGTTCAATATCCTGCAACAGACCTCCGTTAACGCCATCATGGCGGTAGGGATGACGCTGGTTATACTGACCTCGGGGATCGACCTGTCCGTCGGCTCCCTGTTGGCGCTCACCGGTGCGGTGGCAGCGTCGATTGTTGGCATTGAGGTTAATGCGCTGGTGGCGGTCGCTGCTGCCCTCGCATTGGGTGCCGCGATCGGCGCAGTCACCGGGGTGATTGTGGCGAAAGGCCGCGTGCAGGCCTTCATCGCCACTCTGGTGATGATGCTGCTGCTGCGCGGCGTGACCATGGTGTACACCAACGGCAGTCCGATCAACACCGGCTTTAGCGATAACGCCGATCTGTTTGGCTGGTTTGGCATCGGGCGTCCGCTGGGGATCCCGACGCCGGTATGGATCATGGCGATTGTCTTCCTGGCGGCCTGGTACATGCTGCACCATACTCGCCTGGGCCGTTATATTTACGCGCTGGGCGGTAATGAAGCGGCGACGCGTCTGTCCGGGATTAGCGTCAATAAAGTCAAAATTATCGTCTACGCCTTGTGCGGGATGCTGGCGTCGCTGGCCGGGATCATCGAAGTGGCGCGTCTCTCTTCCGCGCAGCCGACGGCGGGGACGGGCTATGAGCTGGACGCCATTGCGGCGGTGGTGCTCGGTGGCACCAGCCTCGCGGGCGGCAAAGGACGCATTGTCGGCACGCTGATTGGCGCGCTGATCCTTGGCTTCCTGAATAATGGTCTTAATCTTTTAGGCGTTTCTTCCTATTACCAGATGATCGTTAAAGCGGTGGTGATTTTGCTGGCGGTACTGGTAGATAACAAAAAGCAGTAACTGAGAACTCTACAGGACATCTTAACTATGAATATGAAAAAACTGGCGACCCTGGTCTCTGCTGTTGCGCTAAGTGCGACCGTCAGCGCGAACGCGATGGCCAAAGACACCATCGCTCTGGTTATCTCTACCCTGAATAACCCGTTCTTCGTGTCGCTGAAAGACGGCGCGCAAAAAGAAGCTGACAAGCTGGGCTACAACCTGGTGGTGCTGGACTCCCAGAACAACCCGGCGAAAGAGCTGGCGAACGTCCAGGATTTGACGGTGCGCGGCGCCAAGCTGCTGCTGATCAACCCCACCGACTCTGATGCCGTCGGCAACGCCGTGAAGATGGCAAACCAGGCGAAAATCCCGGTCATCACCCTTGACCGTCAGGCCACAAAAGGCGATGTCGTGAGCCACATTGCGTCTGACAACGTGCAGGGCGGAAAAATGGCTGGCGATTACATCGCGAAAAAAGTGGGTGAAAGTGCGAAAGTCATTGAGCTGCAGGGCATTGCCGGGACTTCTGCGGCGCGCGAGCGCGGCGAAGGCTTTAAACAGGCCGTGGCGGCGCACAAGTTTAACGTCCTGGCCAGCCAACCAGCCGATTTCGACCGTACCAAAGGGCTGAACGTGATGCAGAACCTGCTGACCGCGCATCCTGACGTGCAGGCGGTATTCGCGCAAAATGATGAAATGGCGCTGGGCGCCCTGCGCGCGCTGCAGACCGCAGGCAAGTCCGATGTGATGGTGGTTGGATTTGACGGCACTCCGGATGGCGAAAAAGCAGTAAACAGTGGCAAACTGGCGGCGACCGTCGCACAGTTGCCGGAGCAGATCGGCGCGAAAGGCGTTGAGACGGCTGATAAGGTACTGAAGGGCGAAAAAGTGGAAGCTAACTACCCGGTTGAGCTGAAGCTGGTCGTTAAGCAGTAAAATGCGATTCGGACTGGCAACGGTCCGAGGGACAATATAAAAAAAGAAAAGCAGGGCATGCGCCACCGGATCCCGGTGGCGCGCTTTCCCGGGAACAGAAATGATGAAAACTGCAGGCAAACTTGTCGTCCTTGGCAGTATCAATGCCGATCACATTCTTAACCTTGACGCTTTCCCGACGCCGGGTGAAACCGTCACCGGCAACCATTATCAGGTGGCTTTCGGTGGTAAAGGGGCCAACCAGGCGGTCGCCGCCGGGCGCAGCGGAGCGGATATCGCGTTTATCGCCTGCACCGGCGATGACGACATCGGTGAACGCATCCGCCGCCAGCTGGCGAGCGATAAAATCGACGTGGCGCCTGTGCGCGCAGTCGCCGGGGAAGCGACCGGCGTGGCGTTAATATTCGTTAACGCCGAAGGTGAGAATGTCATCGGTATTCATGCCGGCGCCAATGCGGCGCTTTCCGTCTCCCAGGTTGAGGCGGAAAAGGAACGTATCGCCAGCGCACAGGCGCTGTTAATGCAGCTGGAGTCGCCGCTGGAGAGCGTGTTGGCGGCGGCGAAAATCGCCCATCGCCATCAGACCACCGTGGTGCTTAATCCCGCGCCAGCGCGTGAACTGTCCGATGAACTGCTGGCGCTGGTGGATATCATTACCCCCAACGAAACCGAAGCGGAAAAGCTGACCGGTATTCGCGTTGAGAGCGACGAGGATGCGGCAAAAGCCGCCGACGTGCTGCATGCCAAAGGCATTGGTACGGTGATGATCACCCTCGGCAGCCGCGGCGTCTGGCTCAGTGCCGAAGGCGAAAGTCGTCGGATCCCGGGTTTTCGTGTGCAGGCCATTGATACTATCGCTGCCGGCGATACCTTTAACGGCGCGCTGGTAACCGCGTTGCTGGAAGGGACTTCCCTGCCGGAAGCGATCCGTTTTGCGCATGCCGCGGCGGCGATCGCCGTGACCCGCAAAGGCGCGCAGCCATCCGTGCCGTGGCGCACAGAGATTGATGAATTTTTAGCGCAACAGGGGTAATGCTTGGCTACGATGAAAGATGTGGCCCGCGTCGCGGGCGTTTCCACATCGACGGTGTCACACGTCATCAATAAGGACCGCTTTGTCAGTGAGGCGATTACCGCCAAAGTAGACGCTGCGATCAAAAGCCTCAACTACGCCCCCTCTGCGCTGGCGCGTAGCCTTAAGCTTAATCAAACCCGTACCATCGGCATGCTCATCACTGCCAGTACCAATCCGTTTTATTCGGAGCTGGTGCGGGGCGTGGAGCGCAGCTGTTTTGAGCGGGGTTATAGCCTCGTACTCTGTAATACGGAAGGTGATGAGCAGCGAATGAATCGTAATCTGGAGACGCTAATGCAAAAACGCGTCGATGGACTACTGCTGCTGTGCACGGAGACCCATCAGCCCTCTCCGGAAATTATGCAGCGCTATCCATCGGTACCGACGGTCATGATGGACTGGGCTCCCTTTGATGGCGATAGCGATCTGATTCAGGATAACTCGCTGCTTGGTGGCGATATGGCGACCCAGTATCTGATTGACCAGGGGCATTCGCGCATTGCCTGTATTGCCGGCCCGCTGGATAAAACCCCGGCGCGTCTGCGCCTTGAAGGTTACCATGCTGCGATGGCGCGCTGCGGCCTGCCGGTTGCCGACGGATACGTGGTGACCAGTGATTTTGAGTTTGGCGGCGGGTTTAGCGCGATGCAGCAGCTGCTGGCTTTGCCGCAGCGGCCGCAGGCGGTATTTGTCGGCAACGATGCCATGGCGGTTGGCGCTTATCAGGCGTTGTACCAGGCCGGTTTGCACATTCCGCAGGACATGGCGCTGGTGGGCTACGATGATATTGAGCTCGCACGCTATATGACACCGCCGTTGACCACCATTCACCAGCCAAAAGATGAGCTGGGAGAACTGGCCATCGATGTGCTGATCCATCGAATGGCCGATCCGCAGCAAAAGCAGCAACGCGTTCAGTTAACGCCGGAGCTGGTGGTTCGTGGCTCCGCTTAGCGTTTGTGCCGCTCGCTAATCAGATTACGGCCATCTTTCGCTCTTAACAGCATAAACATCAGCGCCGACACGATGGTGATCACGCCCATGGTTATAAAGGTGTAGTGAAACTGCTGTACCGTGCTGGCATTGTCAAAACCTTCATAGAAGCGCAGCACCGCAGCGCTGATGGCCACCCCGAGACTGATTGAAAGCTGCTGGGTCACCGCCAGCAGGCTGTTACCGCTGCTGGCATTGTCATCCGTCAGATCGGCCAGCGTAATGGTATTCATCGAGGTGAACTGCGTGGACATCGCCATCCCCAGCACAAACAGTGGCAGAAGAAGCATCCACAGCGGCATCTCTGGCGACTGCAGCGAGAACTGGGCAATCATGAGGCCAATAAATACCGTGATCCCCACCAGGGTCTTACGATAGCCAAACCAGCGCAGCACCTGGGTAACGGTAGATTTCGCAATAATGGAGCCGATAGCGGTAGGGGCAATCATACAGCCGGCGATAATGGCCGGATAGCCGAAGCCAACCTGCAGCATCAGCGGCATCAGAAATGGCACACAGCCGGTACCCAAACGCGTGGCAAGGTTGCCAGCAATGCCGACTGAGAAAGTATGCGTCTTAAATAAAGAGAGCGAGATAAGCGGCGCCGGATGGCGGCGCGCGTGGCGAACATAGGCCACGAGCAGTAACAGACTGACGGCAATCACGGCCAGCGCCAGCCATGTCGCCACGATTTTTTCTCCAAACAGTTCAATACCGCTGGAAAACAGTACCAGGCTTAAGCCAAATAACAGAAAACCGGTTATATCGAAGCGCCTGCGCGGCGTCGTGAAATTTGGCATGAATTTGCGGGCATACAGAATGCCAATCACCCCGATGGGAATGTTTATCAGGAAAATCCAATGCCAGCTGGCCCAGGTGACAAACACCCCGCCGAGCACCGGGCCCAGTATCGGCCCCACCAGACCTGGCATGGTCACAAAGTTCAGTACCGGAAGCAGCTCGCTGCGGGGATAGGCGCGCAGCAGCGCCAGCCTCGCCACCGGCATCATCATCGCCCCGCCGATCCCCTGAATCACCCGAAAAATGACCAGCTCCATTAATGAGCTGGAGAGCGCGCAGGCGAGAGACCCCAAAGTGAACAAGCTAACAGCGATGATAAAGACCCGGCGCGTGCCGAAGCGATCGGCCAGCCAGCCGCTGACCGGGATCAGCATCGCTACCGTCAGCGTATAGCTGATAATGGCCGACTGCATCGCTAAGGGAGAACGATTAAGACTGTGGGCAATAGCCGGGAGGGCGGTGTTAAGAATGGTGGCATCCAGCGCCTGCATAAAGAAGGCCATCGCCGCGATCCACGGCAGGCCGGCCATGCTGCGCCCTTTTTTTCTGCTCATGCCAATTCCTTGTTATTGATTTACGGGGTGAGGGGCGTTCAACAACGCCTGGCAGGCGAGCAAGGCACCTGGCGCATCACTGTTGAGAATGGCATCGACAATCGCCTGGTGGAGATCCAGCTTCACTACTTCATTTTGCGTAATCGACGTGAAGTAGGTGTGGTAGACGGAATGAAATAAAGAAGCGAATGAGCTGAGGAAAGGATTACCGCTCATTTCATAGATATGTTCATGCCAGGCCATATCGACCTCTATCCAGCGATCGCGCTGAAAATGACGTTTCAAGGCAATCATCTCTTCCATTAAAGTATTGAGCTGCGCTTTTTGTTCTGCGGTGCCGTTAGCGGCAGCGAGAAAACAGGCCTGGGGCTCCAGGCTGCTGCGCATGACGAGAAAGTGGCTCACCACTTCTTCGAAGTTATCTTCTGTTAGCCACCAGGACAGGAGTTCCTTATCCAGAAAGTTCCAGCTGCTGCGCGGCATCACCCGGGTGCCAATGCGAGGGCGAGGCAGCAACATGCCTTTTGCCGTTAGCGTCTTCACCGCTTCACGGACGGCGGTACGGCTCACACCGAACTGCTCCCCCAACTCCATCTCGCCGGGAAGAATGCTTTCCGGCTGATATTCGCCAGTCAGTATTTTTTGGGCGAGCTTCTCGGCCAGTACCCAGGAGATGTTCTTTTGTGCCGCCAGTTGCTGTGCGCTTAAAGACATAAATGCCGTTCCTTTCTTTTCTTTACTCTAACAGTATGCCACCAGGCGTCCCGTTTCGTCGGTTAAAACAGCAAAACGGCGGTTTTTTGCGACATTCCTCGCCGCATTGTTGAAAAAAGAGACGGTTGAAAAGTTTTTTTGAATTTCCCCTTGTCACCT
>NZ_KV789811.1:0-14107 GCF_001807705.1 Klebsiella sp. HMSC25G12
GGGCCCGCGCGGGGCCCGCCGCCAGCGGTATTTACAGCATAATCCCGCCAAAGATAAAGCCCAGGATCACGCACAGCGTGATAGCGATAACGCCAGGGATCAGGAAGGCGTGGTTAAAGACGTATTTGCCGATGCGCGTCGAGCCGGTGTCGTCCATCTCCACCGCCGCCAGCAGGGTCGGATAGGTTGGCAGGACGAACAGTGCCGAGACGGCGGCAAACGAGGCGATCGCCGTCAGCGGGCTGACGCCGAGCAGCAGCGCGGCGGGCATCAGCGCCTTGGTGGTGGCTGCCTGTGAGTAGAGCAGCGTGGCGGCGAAGAACAGCACCACCGCCAGCAGCCATGGGTAATTGTGCAGCAGGTCGCCGGCCACGGCCTGGATATCGCTGATGTGCGCTTTAACGAAGGTATCGCCCAGCCAGGCGACGCCGAGGACGCAGACGCAGGCGCTCATCCCGGATTTAAAGGTGCTGGCGTTGAGCACTTCGCCAGTGTCGATTTTGCAGGTGATGCTAATCAGGGTGGCGATGGTCAGCATAAACACCACGATCGCTTCGTTACGCGGCAGCACCGGGTTCTTAATCAGGCCGACGGTATCGCTGATGGCCGTGGCGTAGAACATCACCGCCACGATGCCGATCAAAAACAGGAGGACAGAGCGTTTGGCGTGCGGCTTCAGCTCAAACACCTGGCTGCCGCGCAGTCTAACTTCCCCCTTGGCCAGCCGCTCCTGGTAAATGGGATCGTCTTTCAGTTCGCAGCCGAGGAAGTTGCAAACAATCGCGGTGAGCATTACCGCCAGCAGGGTGACCGGAATACAGATGGCCAGCAGCGTCAGGTAGCTAACGCCCAGCGGCTCAAGGATCCCGGCAAAGAACACCACCGCCGCGGAGATAGGCGAGGCGGTGATCGCTATCTGAGAGGCCACGACCGCAATCGACAGCGGACGAGATGGGCGAATGCCTTGCTCTTTGGCCACTTCGGTGATCACCGGCAGCGTGGAGAAGGCGGTATGGCCGGTGCCGGCGAGTACGGTCATAAACCAGGTCACCAGCGGGGCAAGGAAGGTAATGTACTTCGGGTGGCGGCGCAGCATCCGTTCGGCGAGGCTGACCAGGTAATCCATCCCGCCGGCGACCTGCATGGCGGCGATAGCGGCGATGACCGCCATGATGATTTCAATAACGTCGAAGGGGATCGCACCCGGTTTGATTTGAAAAATAAGCGTCAGGACAAGGACGCCAAGGCCACCGGCAAAGCCGATACCAATGCCGCCGAGCCTGGCGCCGAGATAAATCGCCAGCAGGACAATAACCAGTTCTGCACCAAACATATATGCCTTCCTTGTTTTTTAACAAGTTGATATTGGATTGTTGTATTTTAGTAAAACTAAAAAGCAAAAAAGGCATGTCATCGCTGACATGCCTTTCAATGACTAACCGGAAAGATTACTGTTCGCTTTCATCGGTATAACGCTTCGCTTTATAAGCAGGATGCATCAGGTTTTGCGCGGAGAAAATATCATCCAGCTCCGCCGCCGTCAGCAGCCCACGCTCCAGCACCACTTCCCGCACGCTCTTGCCGGTTTCGGCGCAGATCTTGCCGACGATATCGCCATTGTGGTGGCCGATAAACGGGTTGAGGTAGGTGACGATGCCGATTGAGTTGTAGACGTAGCCTTCACATACCGCTTTATTGGCGGTGATGCCGTTAACGCATTTCTCCAGCAGGTTGTAGCAGGCGTTGGTCAGGATATGTATGGATTCGAACATCGCCTGGCCGATCACCGGCTCCATCACGTTCAGCTGCAGCTGCCCAGCTTCGGAGGCCATGGTCACCGTGGTGTCGTTGCCGATGACTTTAAAGCAGACCTGGTTGACCACCTCCGGCACTACCGGGTTAACCTTCGCCGGCATAATAGAGGAACCCGCCTGCAGCTCCGGCAGGTTGATTTCGTTGAGGCCTGCGCGTGGACCGGAAGAGAGCAGGCGCAGGTCGTTACAGATCTTGGACAGTTTCACCGCCAGGCGTTTCAGCGAACTGTGAACCATAACGTACGCCCCGCAGTCCGAGGTGGCTTCAATCAGATCTTCCGCCGGAACGACCGGTAAGTTGCTCACTTCCGCCAGCTTCTGCACCGCCAGCTGTTGATAGCCGTCCGGGGTGTTGAGGCGTGTACCGATGGCGGTGGCGCCGAGGTTCACCTCCAGCAGCAGCTCCGCAGTGCGCAGAATACTTTTGGTCTCTTCATTAAGCAGCACATTGAAGGCATGGAACTCCTGGCCGAGGGTCATCGGCACCGCGTCCTGCAGCTGGGTGCGGCCCATTTTGAGAATGTCCTGGAACTCCACGGCTTTCGCCTGGAAGCCTTCGCCCAGCTGTTTAATCGCATCGATTAACTTCAGGATGGAGGCATACACCGCGATGCGGAATCCGGTCGGGTAGGCATCGTTGGTGGACTGGCATTTGTTGACGTGATCGTTTGGGTTCAGGTACTGGTATTCGCCTTTCTGATGGCCCATCAGCTCGAGGCCGATGTTCGCCAGGACTTCGTTGGTGTTCATGTTTACGGAGGTGCCGGCCCCGCCCTGGAAGACATCGACCGGGAACTGGTCCATGCATTTGCCGTTATTGAGGACTTCGTCACAGGCGGCGATTATCGCATTTGCCGCGCTTTTGGGAATGGTCTGCAGCTCCTTGTTCGCCAGCGCGGCGGCTTTCTTCACCATCACCATGCCGCGCACGAATTCTGGTATGTCGCTGATTTTGCTGTTGCTAATGTAGAAGTTTTCAATCGCTCGCAGAGTATGAACGCCGTAGTAAGCGTCCGCGGGAACTTCCCTGGTGCCCAACAGATCTTCTTCGATACGAATGTTGTTTAACATGTGAACCTTCTTTTCAAGCTGCCAATGAATTCACCAAATACACAGAATATCCAGGATTCAGTATATTTTCTGGCCGACGATTATTTCCTTAACCGGCCTGGTGCCCAAGATCATATGCTGATGATAGCGAATATCAGTAAGCTTGATCACTTATTACATCGCGGGTGTGAGAAGATTTATTAATCTGTGAAATGGGTCACCGCTTTCCTATTGCTGGAAAAAATAAGCATTTCCGCTGATTGAAAAGCCGCGCAGCATCCCCATCTTAGTGGGATGCGATCAGCAAATTGATGATTACGGGGGCTGAGCTCAGCGCCCGTTAGATGAAGGAGACGCCGGTGCGTTGGATTCCGTTTATTGCCTTTTTTCTTTACGTTTACATTGAGATATCGATCTTTATTCAGGTCGCGCACGTGCTGGGCGTCTTTATGACCCTAATCCTGGTGATCTTTAGCTCGGTGGTAGGGATGTCGCTGGTGCGTAACCAGGGCTTCAAAAATTTCCTGCTGATGCAGCAGAAGATGGCCGCAGGCGAGAGCCCGGCGGCGGAGATGATCAAGAGCGTTTCACTGATTATTGCCGGTCTGCTGCTGTTGCTCCCGGGGTTCTTTACCGACTTCCTTGGCCTGCTGCTATTGCTGCCGCCAGTGCAGAAGCACCTGACGATGAAGCTGATGCCGCATCTGCGCTTCAGCCGGATGCCGGGCGGCGGCTTTAGCGCCGGTACTGGCGGCGGTGAGACCTTCGAAGGGGAATTCCAGCGTAAGGATCAACAGCGCGACCGTCTGGACCATAAGGACGATCCCCGCGATTAATACACGCCCGGCCCGGTCAGCAGATGCGACCGGGCCGCTTTCTTTCCAGGCCTACACGCTTCCCGTCGCCAGCTTGCGCCTGGGTAAAAACAGCCACAGCCCCGCCAGCATCACCAGCGCGTACAGGCTTTTCCAGCCGACCATCGCCAGCAGCAGCAGACAGAGAATGCTGCCCACCACCGCCAATAGCCGATAGCGCCCGCGCAGCAAACGACAGCCGGCCAGCATGCACAGCAGGTAGATCATGATGAAAATGCCGTTGGCATAGACGATCAGCGCGTCCAGATTGATATCGAGCAAATAGATACACAGGGTGCTGACCACGCAGGAGCCCAGCACGGCGTTGAGGGCATTGCGCGGGATCTGCCGTGGCGACAGCCGTGCGAGGTAGCTTTCGGGCTTATGCTGCGCCTGCGACCAGACCAGGCGGGCGAAGCTTTGAATATAGATGTTGAGGCTGGCGAAACAGGCGAGATAGCCGATGACGCAGGCCACCCACAGCGCTTCGACACCGAACAGACGGACCACGATGTTCGGTAGCGACGCGGCCGCCGCCATCTCCTCGCCAAAGGCGTGGAAGTGCAGCACCAGCACGGTACAGGCCCAGTAGACCGAACCGGCAAGCAGCAGGCCTATCATCAGCGCCCTGGGGAAGTCACGCTCGGGATGTTTAAACTCCGAGGCCAGGTGAGCAAAAGCTTCCAGACCGACAAAGCACCAGAACATGACCGATAGCGCGGAGAAGAGCTGACCATGGTCGATCTCCGTCAGGGCGGGGAAGGGGATCTGCGCCGGGCTTATCCCGCCACGCCACCAGACGGCGACGATCAGCGCCACAATCAGCACGGCAACCAGCGTCTGCAGGTTGGCGCTGGAGCTGGCGCCACGCGAACCGATCCACCAGACGATGGCCAGGGTGCCCAGCTCCGCCAACAGTAGCTGCGCATCATGCCAGCCGAACAGCGCCTGGCCGAAGCCGGTGGCGATGTGCAGCGCGGCGGGGAGTCCGACCGGGATAACGGATAAAAACAGCCAGCCGGTGACGCTGGCCAGACGTGGGCCAAATGCCATATCGACAAAGTGGGCCACGCCGCCCGCGCTGGGAAAATGGCGGCCCAGCAGGGCAAAGACGATGGCAATCGGGAAAACAAGGAGAATGAGCAGCGGCCATGCCCACAGACTGTTATCGCCAGCGACCAGCGCCGCCAGCGCCGGGACGGCGAAGACGCCGGTACCTAGCAATGAGGTGGAAAGTAATCCGACTCCCTGTCCCAGTCCCAACTCCTGTTTTAAACCACTCATGATTCCATCCTGCGCCAGTGAAAAAAAAGAGAGTATCACAATCGCTTTTCCTTATGACGCATTGGCCGATAGCGCTGCTTTTTGCGCGCTAGCGCAAAGGTAAAAATTTTTTTTGATTTTGCCCTTGAAGCGGGAAATGGCCACCCCCATCTCTCTCTGCACTAGCCGGTAAACCGCGTTCGGCCCGGCGTCACCCATAACTGATAATGACTTTCTCGAAGGAGAGCTATCAATGAGTATTCGTCCGTTACATGATCGTGTGATCGTCAAACGTAAAGAAGTTGAAACCAAATCTGCAGGCGGCATCGTTCTGACCGGTTCTGCGGCAGCTAAATCAACTCGTGGCGAAATCATCGCTGTCGGTAAAGGCCGCATTCTGGAAAACGGAACTGTGCAGCCGCTGGACGTTAAAGTTGGTGACATCGTGATTTTCAACGATGGCTACGGCGTGAAGTCTGAGAAGATCGACAACGAAGAAGTGCTGATCATGTCCGAAAGCGACATCCTGGCAATTGTTGAAGCGTAATTCGCACGACCCTGAACGAATTTGAGGAATAAAAGAAATGGCAGCAAAAGACGTAAAATTCGGTAACGACGCTCGTGTAAAAATGCTGCGCGGCGTAAACGTACTGGCAGATGCAGTTAAAGTGACCCTGGGCCCGAAAGGCCGTAACGTGGTTCTGGACAAATCCTTCGGCGCGCCGACCATCACTAAAGATGGCGTTTCCGTTGCTCGTGAAATCGAACTGGAAGACAAGTTCGAAAACATGGGTGCGCAGATGGTGAAAGAAGTTGCCTCTAAAGCGAACGACGCGGCAGGCGACGGTACCACCACCGCAACCGTGCTGGCTCAGGCTATCGTGAACGAAGGCCTGAAAGCTGTTGCAGCAGGCATGAACCCGATGGATCTGAAACGTGGTATCGACAAAGCTGTCATTGCCGCCGTTGAAGAACTGAAAGCGCTGTCCGTACCGTGCTCTGACTCTAAAGCGATTGCTCAGGTTGGTACCATCTCCGCTAACTCCGACGAAACCGTCGGTAAACTGATCGCGGAAGCGATGGATAAAGTCGGTAAAGAAGGCGTGATCACCGTTGAAGACGGTACCGGTCTGGAAGACGAACTGGACGTAGTTGAAGGTATGCAGTTCGACCGCGGCTACCTGTCTCCGTACTTCATCAACAAGCCGGACACCGGTGCCGTTGAGCTGGAAAGCCCGTTCATCCTGCTGGCTGATAAAAAAATCTCCAACATCCGCGAAATGCTGCCGGTTCTGGAAGCCGTAGCGAAAGCGGGCAAACCGCTGGTTATCATCGCTGAAGACGTTGAAGGCGAAGCGCTGGCGACCCTGGTGGTTAACACCATGCGCGGCATCGTTAAAGTGGCTGCGGTGAAAGCACCGGGCTTCGGCGACCGTCGTAAAGCCATGCTGCAGGATATCGCTACCCTGACTGGCGGTACCGTTATCTCTGAAGAGATCGGTATGGAGCTGGAAAAAGCGACTCTGGAAGATCTGGGCCAGGCGAAACGCGTGGTTATCAACAAAGACACCACCACCATCATCGATGGCGTTGGCGAAGAGTCTGCAATCCAGGGCCGTGTAGCTCAGATCCGTAAGCAGATCGAAGAAGCGACCTCCGATTACGACCGTGAAAAACTGCAGGAACGTGTCGCTAAACTGGCTGGCGGCGTGGCAGTAATCAAAGTCGGTGCGGCTACCGAAGTTGAAATGAAAGAGAAAAAAGCACGCGTCGACGACGCCCTGCACGCAACCCGTGCTGCGGTTGAAGAAGGCGTGGTGGCTGGCGGCGGCGTAGCGCTGGTTCGCGTTGCGGCGAAACTCGCTGGCCTGACCGGTCAGAACGAAGATCAGAACGTCGGTATCAAAGTTGCGCTGCGCGCAATGGAAGCGCCGCTGCGTCAGATCGTGTCCAACGCCGGTGAAGAGCCGTCTGTTGTTGCTAACAACGTGAAAGCTGGCGACGGTAACTACGGTTACAACGCAGCAACTGAAGAATACGGCAACATGATCGACTTCGGTATCCTGGACCCAACCAAAGTGACCCGTTCTGCTCTGCAGTACGCGGCATCCGTGGCTGGTCTGATGATCACCACCGAGTGCATGGTGACCGACCTGCCGAAAGGCGACGCGCCTGATTTAGGTGCTGCTGGCGGTATGGGCGGCATGGGCGGTATGGGCGGCATGATGTAATCGTGCGCTCTACGGCATAAAAAAGCAGAAACCCCTGGCCAGCAATGGCTGGGGGTTTTTCTTTTGGCGCGCTTTTTAGTATAAGGCTTATACATAAAAATCATTTAAGCTGCATCAGAGCGGCAAGCACCTCCGTTTCGGGCGTGAACTGACAAGCGCGACCGGGGAGGAAATGAACGCGGCTCATGCCGACGCAGTTTGAAGGATGACAGATTTACATCCGGGCCAGTGCGTCCAGCTCATCGATCATGGGGAATAACATGCAGGTAAAATATTTAGCAGGGATTGTCGGCGCAGCCTTACTGTTGGCAGGTTGCAGTTCCAGCAATGAATTAACCTCTGCCGGCCAGAGTGTGCGCTTCGTGCAGGAGAAGCCGGGCGCAGAGTGTCAGCTGTTAGGGACCGCGACGGGTAAACAGAGCAACTGGCTCTCCGGCCAGAATGGCGATGAGGGTGGTTCTATGCGCGGTGCGGCGAACGCTCTGCGTAACCAGGCGGCAGCGATGGGCGGCAACGTGATTTACGGCGTCAGCAGCCCGACGCAGAATCTGCTGTCGAGCTTTGTACCTACCGACAGCGAAATGAACGGCCAGGTTTATAAGTGCCCGAACTGATGCGTGACGCCTCTCTCTGCGAGCGCGGAGAGAGGCGTGGTGTTATTTAATCCCTAAAGAGACTTTAGTTTCCTGATAGTAGTTTTTCAGGAATTTTAAGCCTTGTTCGGCCGATAACGTCTGTCCATCTTCGGCAGGGAGGTCATGCATAAACGTCCGTTTTATCTGATGCTTATCGTTATATCCGCGAAATTTAGGTATAAGGTGCATTATACGTAATGCAACATTTTGAATTTGCTGAACGTTAGCGTTGAGGTAGGTCTTGACGATACATCCGCATAGTAGTTTCTCACCATCATCGGTGTGGTAGCTAAACAGAATGGCGACATGATTGGGAAATAACGCCTTTCGCCATTCATCATGAGAATAGTGTTGATAATTCATGGTCGCGCTTTCATCAAGTTCGCAGTCGTAGAGCATAATAAAATCAAGGGTTCCGCTGAAATGAAGAATCGCTTCTTTATCACCGGAGTTTTGTAGTGCCTGAATCATTGCGCGTAATATGATCTCTGCCTGACCATTACTGAAGCGTAAGGTAACAATTTGCTCGCTTTGTAAAGCAGCGATGATGGTAAAGGTTTCACTATCTTTCTTTAAAGCGATTGACATGATGCGCTTTGCAGGATCGGGACATTCGACGTCTTCCTGTTGCATAACTGGTGACTGACTAATAAGAGCCTGGCTTTCCGCGATGAGAACAGTTTTATATTTTTCACCGTCTTTTTGCAGTCGCTCCATTACCGCCATTAGTCTATTCTGCGTAATTAATAAAAAATCACGAATGACCGTATGCTGCATTGTATAACATTCATCAATGCCATCACTATTGCGGACTTTGAGAACAATCGCTAATAAATGTCCTTCATGCATGATAGTTCCGGTATTGATGCCTTTAATGAGGTTATTCATTTTTCTCCTTCCTTGAGATTAACAATTATTTATGAATGTTTTTGCTAGAGAGATCGATGATTCTATCTGCTGAAGCAATTGTTGATGGCCGGTGTGCCACGATAATACGAGTAATACTTAACGATGATATGGACTGATTAATATAAGATTCATTAGCCAAATCCAGGTGACTGGTAGCTTCATCCATAAATAAAATATTTGGCTTACGATAAAGTGCACGAGCGATAAGCAGACGCTGTTTCTGTCCACCAGAGATCCCCAGGCCTAATTCCCCAACCAGGGTTTCGTATCCCATTGGCATCTTCATGATTTCATCATGAATGTTGCTGAGTTTGGCACAATGCATCACAAACTCCATGTCAGGGTTATCTTCAAAACTACAGATATTATCCGCAATTGAGCCAGAAAACAGGCGATCTTCCTGCAATACACAAGCTGTACTCATGCGATAGTTATTTAAACCAATTTTTGAGATATCTAAACCTTCAACAACGACTTCCCCATGAGTGGGGGTCAGAAGACCACACATCACTTTCAAGAGCGTCGTTTTGCCAATACCTGAGGGACCGACCAGCGCAATTGATTCGCCAGGTAGGACATTAATATTAAGATCGCTGAAAATTGGCTTGGTAAACGGATCATATTGATAGCTCAAGTTTTGAACGTTGAGGGCGACACCTCTATTCTCTTCAAATATACGCCTGGCCGGGAGTTCTTTTTCAGGCTCGGTGAAAACGATCTCAGAGAGGCGTTCATTATGTAAAGAGAGCATGCGTAGCTGCATACTTAAGTCCACCAGGCTTGACGCTCGTTGCGAGAACTGGCCACGGAAGGCATTAAATGCCATAAACATCCCAAGCGTCATTTCGTTATCAATAACCATGACTGCCCCTAACCACAGGATAACGACCTGATCTATTGATGTAATTAAGGTGTTTATACCACCGAATAGCATATCGAAGCGTGTTTGTTTAATACCAGCATTACAGGCTTCAATATTGATGTTAAGCCAATGTTCCGAACGCCGCCCTTTAAGATCGAGAGCCTTGATTGTAGAGATGCCATACAATGATTCCATAAAATGTGAGCTGGAACGCGCGCCTTTTACAACCTGCTCTTCCGCCACTCGGCGATAGAACTGGTAAGTCGCCAGACGCATGATGGCGTAACACAGAGTAAACCCGATCACTACCCAGACCAACCATCCGCCATACAGCGTCAGCATGATGATTAAGCCAACAGTCATGATCAGGTCTATCAATCCGGAGATGATGCTGTTAGTAAACGTTGAGCGAATTGTATCTAATGAAGAAAAACGTGATTGAATATCACCCAGATGCCGCTTTTCAAAGAAAGAGAGTGGCAGGCTCATTAAATGATCAAATAGCGTAGTTTTCCATTGAATACTGGTTAAGGTGTTTAATGTTAATGAGGTCCATGCACGTAACATGCTGATGAACGTCCGAAATAACGTAAACATTACTAAACCGATGCAGATGACAGCTAAAAGGCTTTCATCGTGAGCAATAATTACATGGTCGGTTACCAGTTGGGTGCCAATGGGTAATAGCAGGTTGATTGCTTCAACAACAACCGAATAAGCAAAAATTTTAAGCAAAGCATTTTTTAGACCACTGATGTTTTTCATCAGGTCAATGAGGCGTAAGCGACTTTTTGCTTTTTCCTGCTGAAAGTTGTTATCAGGCCATAATTCAAGTGCAACGCCGGTAAAGTGATTTGACATTTCTTTTATGCCTATAACACGTTTACCCATTGCCGGATCGTGAATAATGAAACTATTTTTCTTGCGTTTTACTAGTACTACGTAATGATTTAAATCCCAATGTAAAATACAGGGTAGTTTCAATTGTTGGATTTCATCAAGATCAAGAGAAAGCGCGCGACTTTTGAGTTGCGCTTGTTCGGCCGTTTTGCTAAGTGATAATAGTGTTGCACCTTGCGTTGCGCTACCGAAACGATGACGAAAATTAAATAAATCAATTTCGAGACCATGGTAGCCACATATCATTGCCAGACATGCAATGCCACATTCTGAGCCTTCGGATTGCAATATAATAGGGGCTTTTCGACGTAACGAAAAATTTACGCGAGAAGTAATTTTGTCAAATAATTCGTTAATCATTGATCGGCCCATTTACACTGTGAGAGATTTTATAGAAAGGAGTAAACATCCACATATAAAGTGGTCGCTCTTCCAGGAAGACAGTTGCTTCTGCTTTTAGTCCGTTTGAAAGTGTTAAAACTTTATCGTTATAGCGAAATGAACTGTCTTCTATAGATACTAAGGCCTTATATAAAGTGATATCTTGTTGGTTAGCCGCATTACCAACGTTGTTATACTCTTGTAACTCTTGTCGAGAGGCAGGAACCGTTGAGATAGTCGCTACCTTACCAGGAAATTGTCCAAATTTATCTGAAGGAAAGGCTTCATAACGAATATTTATGGTGTCCCCAACCTTAATATAGGGAATACTATTGTTAGGTAGCCAAAGCATTAGATAATATTCAACATTCCCGATGGGCTTAATCTGTGCAAGGCTGCTGCCACGATCAACCATTTGACCGCTAGTCACTGCTAATGATTCTATTTTTCCGTCGGCAGTTGCTTTAATGATAGCATTGTCGTTTGCGCTAGACTCGACACGCTGATTTTTATAGTCATTGATTTGGTTCTTTTGGCTTGAGATCTGGTTATCAAAATCAGCAGATTTAGTCACCATATCGCTCTTAAGCTGTGTTAACTGCGTCTCCAGTTGCATTTTTTGGCTGGTAAGCGATTGGTAGGAACTCTGCTGTTGAAAATAAAGGTTATGCTGATAATTATACTGATCTTTAGTAATTAGCCCCTTTTTAAGATAGTCATCGTAGCTGGAAAGATTGGTACGCATCTTTTTCAGGCCAGCTTGAGTATTTGCCAACATACGCACGGTTTCATGTAGAGAAGATTCTACGCTGGTGAGCTGGTCATTTAGCGCATCAACAGTTTCTTTTTTGTTTTCGGTAATCTTCTGAATAATTTCTTTTGCATTACTGATTTTTTCATCGATCACCTCTGTCATAGCCAGACTAACGTTACCACTGGTGGTATGTCTGGAGACATCAAGTTCGTAGAGCGGAGTTCCTTTTTTTACAACATCACCGATGTTAACAAATTGCTTAACGACAAAACCCTGTTGCGGAGCAAAAACGTTGATGGAGTGCGGTAACGTGACGACTTCACCATACACATTAATGCGCTGGGTATAGTTAAAAAAAATCAGCATGAATATTAGGACGATTAAAAAGGTACACGCCAGCAGGGTAATTAGCCAGGCAGGCATCCCTGCCAACAGAAGTGCTTTGCCCTTCCAGTGATATTTTTTATATTCGATCGCTTCCTTGCGATAAATATTTTGTGCCATATGTGTCTACTTTTTTAATGGGAGAGAAAAGGCCCGAGGGCGGGCCTTATGAAGGGGGTCATTTATGTTTCCCAGAGTACAGACGTGGCGTTAAAAACCGCATATAACATGTCTTCAGTAATCTGGGAAGCGATATTGAGCCCCCTAAAGACGTCAGTGGTTAAGTCACCAACCAGACCAGCGGCCCAGCTGACGATATAGTATTTTGATTAAATTACCAAAATACTAAAGTACCGTTGAACCCTGCGTACAATACATCTTCGAAAATTTGGCAGACAGTATCGTAACCACCAAAAAGGCCTGCAGTTAGGCCACCGACCAGGCCAGCAATACCGCCGACGATGGCACCACCCAAGGCACCAATCAGACCGAAGCCTAACATACCGCCGGTATTTCCGCCGATGGCGGCGCCTGTTGCCATGCCGCCGAGTGTTCCGCCTACCCCACCGATAATCAGACCTGCACCTGCCTGAAAGAGATTGTTGGCTAGAGAGGTGATCGCACTCTGGGCAGAGCTAAAGTCCCAGATATATCCGGTGCCCCATCCTGGTGTATCAGCAGCACCAGAGACGCAATCCATTTCGACCATTGATAATTCTTTCATTGCGAATTCCTTTGCAATAAGAAAGTTATAAAAATCCTAAATTAGGATCTGCTTGGTTCGGTTTGCTTACCAGAGAACAAACGTACCATTGAAGGCCGCATACAGTACGTCTTCGGCAATTTGAAAAACGGTATCGAAACCGCCGAATAAGCCCGCAGTCAGACCACCGACCAGGCCAGCAATACCACCGACGATGGGACCACCCAAGGCACCAATCAGACCGAATCCGAGATTGCCGCCAGTATTGCCGCCGATGGCGGCGCCTGTTGCCATGCCGCCGAGTGTTCCGCCTACCCCACCGATAATCAGACCTGCACCTGCCTGAAAGAGATTGTTGGCTAGAGAGGTGATCGCACTCTGGGCAGAGCTAAAGTCCCAGATATATCCGGTGCCCCATCCTGGGGTATCAGCAGCACCAGAGACGTAATCCATTTCCATAATAGATAATTCTTTCATTATGATATCCTTCACATAATATTTTTCGATTCGTATGGTAGTTTTAGTATTTGTCTTGTATTACCAGAATACTAAGGTGCCATTAAAGCCAGCATAAAGTACGTCTTCTGCAATTTGCATAACGGTGTCAAAACCACCAAAAAGCCCTGCGGTCAGGCCACCAACCAGGCCAGCAATACCGCCGACAATGGCACCACCTAGAGCACCAATCAGACCGAAGCCTAACATACCGCCGGTATTTCCGCCGATGGCAGCACCTGTCGCCATACCGCCAAGTGTTCCGCCTACGCCACCAACAATCAGGCCTGCTCCAGCCTGAAAGAGGTTGTTGGCAAGGGAGATAATTGCGCTCTGGGTAGAACTAAAGTCCCAGGTATAGCCAGTACCCCACCCTGGGGTATCAGCAGCACCAGAGACATAACCCATTTCCATGATAGATAATTCTTTCATTTATTATTTCCTTTATGAGTTAAATGTAATCTCCGTTTTTCAGAGCCGGAGAAACGCTCCCTATAGCTATAGCTAATATAAATATTATTAGTACAGATATTCGTTTTCTGATGGCAGAGGAATGGACACTATCAGCAAATTATCTGCCATAAAATTCCCGCACAAATTAAGTGGTCCTGTATTCTCATGCAATGTGAATTAATAATTCATATTAAAAATTCATCACAAAACAAAACCCTCAACAATAGATGAGGGTTTTGTTATTACAGTTGCTTATCAATCCTGATCGATGGTTACCGTCATGCCCGTATTTGCCGTTCCTGGGCCGATATTGCCAACAGTGGTTGCAGCCTTATATCTGGCAGTCATTGGTAATGTGAGCTCCTTGTTACTTACGCTTGAACTGGTGTAAGGGCTTTGTTGAATAAATCGAACTTTTG